>CAZSTC010000013.1:45914-47072 GCA_964609795.1 uncultured Verrucomicrobiota bacterium | reverse complement strand
TAAATATGTATTATTATATTTTAATATTCTTTATTTTGTCGGTCATTCTATGTATGGCTATACTGATAAAAAGTCGCCCTATAAGATGCTTGTCGATAATCTGTACGTGCGCGGGGTGTACGCTTTTATCAATGATGATATCCGGCATGATATCCAAATCTGAAGCAGAAAAAGAATATTATGAGAAGACAATGGAGTTTGGAATACTCTTTGACACCTTGTACAAATCTTCGAAAACAAACGATATCCAAGTGCTACAAGAGCAATTAGCTACGGTTATGGAAGATGTGGTCTCCTCTTTTTCAAACCGGGCTTCAATAATGCCACTTGTGCGCAAATTAGATACAAACTACAACAATAAAGTTTATCACCCAGATGAATCAGAATACGACTATAAATCATTAGATTTTTAAAATATTATTAATTTACTATAAAGATTATAATTTATGGATATCTTCTCAAACATTTTAATATTGATGTTCTTTGGTTATTTGGTGGCTATTCTCTGTGGAGCTGCAATGATCAATCATAAAATTATAAGATGTGTGTTAGTCTTATGTATATGCGCGTTTTACATATTATTTCCAGCAATAATAGTCTCTTTTTTTAACCATAGTTTTTTCTACTCCATGTATTCACGAGACATTGGTATAATTCTTGATACATTACATGAGTCTTCAAAAACAAATGATATTCAAGTGCTACAAGACCAACTACTTGTGGTTCTGGGGGAAGCGCCATACTGTTTTGCAAACCGGATTACATTAGTGACGGTCTTATGTAAAATAGATGCAGACTATTGATCCTAACCATTACAAAAATTTGCTGCACCCCGTGGGGTGCAGAGGGAAGAGGCGTGTGCCCGCCTGGGCATGGAGACCTCTGGGGACGAATCCGTTGCAGCCCCATCTTCTTTCAGGTTTAGGTTGTGAAGTACCGCCCTTCAGGCGGTGGCGTGGGTAGGCGGTATTCTCCGTAGGTACGTCTCCCTCCGGGAGCCGCACCCACGGTTATGCACATTCGCCTCTCCGAGGCGTGTACCCTACGGGCACGGAGACATCTGGGAGTGTAGACCGCCGGGCACGAATCTCGATAGGGAAAAGTCCCGGGCTATGTGACGGGTATGCTCCGCATCCGGTCAGCCCTTCAAAAAATCTG
>CAZSTC010000013.1:0-45814 GCA_964609795.1 uncultured Verrucomicrobiota bacterium | reverse complement strand
TCGATTTTTCGCGGAGGCCGGTTTTAATTCTCCGTCAAAACGGGCTCCAGATGCGCATCGCGGAACTTCATGCTGATCATCTTGGTGATGCCGCGCTCGGGCATGGTGACGCCGTGGATACAATTAGCGCAGGCGATCGTCTGTTTGCTGTGGGTAATTACGACAAATTGCGATGAATCCAGGAATTGCTTGAGGACCTCCACGAAGCGGCCGACATTGGCCTCATCCAGGGCGGCATCGAGCTCATCCAGGACACAGAAGGGAGAGGGCCGCACCTGATAGATGGCAAAGAGCAGGGCCACGGCGGTCATCGTCTGTTCTCCGCCCGAAAGCAGTGAGACCGATTTGAGCTGCTTGCCCGGCGGCCGTGCTTCAATATCGATGCCCGATTCCAGGACGTCGCGCTCATCGACCAGTTTCAGCTCGGCATGTCCGCCCTGGAAAAAGGTCGTGAACATGGAGCGGAAGTGCAGGCGGATTTTCTCGAACGTCTCGATAAACATTTCGCGGGTCTGCTGATTGATTTTGCCGACGATATCCAGAAGTTGGGCCTTGGCTTTGACCATATCCTCCTGCTGGGCGGTCATGAAGTTGAAGCGCTGCTCGAGCTCTTCATACTCCTCAATGGCGATCATGTTGACCGGGCCCATCTGGTCAATCCGCTCCTGGAGCTTCTGGATAAGCGAGAAGACATGCTCCCAATCCGGAGCCGTCGTTGCAGGGGACTGCGTTTCGGTTCCGGGGGCCGGAGCCTCGGCGGTTTCGGTCTGCGGTTCGCCCTGGCGGAAAATCTGTACACCCTCGCCGTTTTCCTCTACCAGGAAAGACTCCGGAACCAGCATGAGGATTTCGAGCTGGTATCGTTCCCTCATGCGGGCGGTGATGTTATCGAGGGTCATCTGGCGCTGGGCAATCTGGATATTGAGGTTCTGGAGCTGTTTCTCGGATTGCTGGAGCTGCTGGCGTAAGGTTTTGAGCGCGGCCTCGCGTTCCTCGATCACCTCCTGAGCTGCCTTCTTCTGAACTACGAGATCGGTGATGCGCTGGTTGATCTCTTCGAGCTCGGTCGAGAGGAACTGGGCCTTGAGTTTGGATTCCTCGATCTCAGATTGCGAGAGGCCGATCTTGCGGTTGAGCTCATCCATCTCCTTTTTCCGTGTTTCCACGAGGCGGTTGAGTTCGGCCATTCGGTTCTGGAGCGAATTCTTCTGGAGAGCAAGAGTGTTGGAGAATTGCTCTTTGGAAGCCAGGGCGATTTTGACCTCGGTCAGGGCATTATGGGCGGCATCCCGTTCCTGACGTTGCTGGTCCATGGCGCCGTTGAGCTCTGAAATGTTCTCGGAGGTTGTCCGCTCCTCCTGCTCGGCCTCTTCGATTTGCGTGACCAGAATCTGGCGCTGGGTGGAGCTCTCCTCCTCGCGTCCGCTCAGGAGGGCACCCTCGCGCGAGAGGGTCTCGGCCCGCTGCTTTTGAATGCGCAGAGCGTTCTCCAGGGCGCGATACTCGCCCAGACGCGTGGCGGCCGCCATTTCGTGGGAGCGGATTTCGGATTGAATCCGGATGAGGTTTTCCTGAGAAGCTTTCTGCTGATCGAGCAATTTCTCGCGGGCGGTCTTGATCTGCTGGATTTCGGTTTCGCCTTTTTCGATCGCCTTTTTGAGGTCGGCGATTTCGTTTTTACGTCCCAGAATGGAGGAAGAAACCGGGATTTCCTTGCGTGAACCGCCGATAAAAACGCCGTTCTGAGTCAGTACCTCGCAGGACTGGGTCACGAACTCGCAGCGACCTGGGCAAGAACTCCAGAGCTTTGCTGCCTGAGCCAGATCGGGCACGATCCAAGCCTGACCCAGAAGCCGCTTCAGGAGCGGCAGGACCGAGTCCTCCGCCTCGACGATATCGAGCACCCGCACCGGAGGCTGCGCTTCCCCGGAGCCGGAAAAATCGGGAGCCGAGGTTTCCCCGGAATCGTTCGCGGAGTTGAGCGCCTCACCCCAATTCAGAGGGGCAATGGAGGCCGTCCCTTTTTTGGCGTTCCTGAGATGGTCCAGAATGGACTGAGCCGATTCGGGCTTTTCGGATAAAACCAGTTGCAGATGCGTTCCCAGAAGCGCCTCGACCGCATTGACATAGGGTGCGGGGATGCGAATCTGATCCACCAGAGCCCCGAGGACTCCCTGAGCCTTTTCTTTCAGGAGCGCTGCGGCACCGGCAGCGAAACCTTCACGGCTGGACTGGAGCTGCTCCAGAACATTGAGGCGGGATTTTCGGGTGGCGATCTGGCGGAAGAGCTCCTCCTGCTGATGACTTAAAGCGGAGTTTTCGGATTGGAAAGCGCCCAGCTCGGACTGCAGTTTCTGGAGTCGGCCCCGTTTTTCCTCGCCGATTTCCTTATCGCTCTGGGCTACCTGGTTGAAATCCTGAATTTTCTGTTCCAGCTTTGTCGTTTCTTCCTGATTCTGAGCGAGTTCGGATTGGAGCTTTTCCAGACGGACCCGGTTGCCCTGCTTCTGAATATCCAGGGAATTGATTTGGGAGCGCAGTCGGGAGAGCTTCTGGGCGATCCCGAGGAGCTGGTTCTGGAGTGTCCTCAGGGCGCTCTGCCGGGCAGAGAGGGAGGCCTCCAGAGATTGGAGCGTTTCGGCCCGCTGCTGCCGGAGTTGCCGGGCATTTTCCAATTCCTGCCGGGCGCTCTCGAGAGAAAGCTCGATCTCCCGGGATTCCTGCTCGGCGCTGAGCTTTTTCTCCATGGCCGATTGAATCTCGGAAGAAGCCGTTCCCAGACGAAGGGTGTTTTCCTCGATGCGTTCGCGGTTAAACTCCATTCGCTCGCGGAGTGAATCGACCTGAGCACGGGTTTCGCGGCTCTGCTGCTGACGGGTGTTGAGGGTCTCCTCGAGCTCTTTTTCCTCCTGGCGCGATTGATGAATCCGCTCTTCCAGTGATTGAATATCCTGCTGGTCCAGAGCGATTTGTTCCTCAAGCTTCCGGGCTTCTTCCCGGCGGTTCTGGAGCTCATCGGAGGTCTGGTGGTAAAAGTGGTAGTAGTAATGAGTCTCCAGGAAGCGGAGGTCTTCGGCCAGCGTTTTATAGCGGCGCGCTTTGCCGGCCTGGCGCTGGAGCGAGACTATCTGGCGCTTCATTTCGCGGATGGTCTCGGTGATTTTACCCAGATTGATCTCGGTCTGGTCGAGTTTGCGCAGGGCCTCTTTCTTCTGAGCCTTGAAGCGGGTGATCCCGGCGGCTTCCTCGAAAATCATGCGGCGGTCTTCGGGGCGGCTGCTCAATATCTGCGTGATATGCCCCTGGGCCATGATGCTGTAGCTGGTCCTGCCTACGCCCGTGCCCAGGAAAAGTTGCTGGATGTCCTTCAAGCGGCAGGGCGTCTTATTGAGGAAATATTCGCTGGCGCCATCCCTGAAAATTCGGCGCGTCACCGTCACTTCATTAAAAAGAACCTCCAGATTAGCCGCGCGGAGCTGCTCCTGATCTACATCGCAAATCGTGAGGGAGACCTCCGCCATGGAGAGAGGACGTCGGGTCTCGGTGCCGTTAAAAATAATATCAGTCATCTCTCCGCCGCGAAGCGCCTTGGCGGATTGCTCTCCCAGAACCCAGCGGATGGAATCGGCTACGTTGGATTTGCCGCAACCGTTGGGACCGACAATAGCGGTGATGCCCGGAGGGAAGTCCAGGCTCGTCTTATCTGCAAAGGATTTGAAACCGAGTATTGTCAGATTCTTCAAATACACGAAAGAATGAAAAAGCGAAAAGCCCTTCAAGTAAAGCTCAAAACCCCGCTTCGGGACTGAAGTTATTCACAGAAAAAAAGCAAAAGCCGTGCTTATTCACAGGGTTATGTGAATAAGTCAGAGAAGACTTGACTTCATAAACCTCTTGGAGGAGCATGAAAGCAGGGTTGTTCTGTGAACAACAAGGTTAGAAAGATTATGCCTACATACGAATACGTTTGTAACAAGTGCGGAAAAGAATTTGAGTTGTTTCAGAAGATGAGCGACGAGCCGATTAAGGTCTGCCCGGATGCAAAGTGCAAGGGTCCCGTCAAGAGACTGATCGGAGAGGGTTCGGGGATTATTTTCAAAGGAGCCGGTTTTTACGAGAACGATTATAAGAAAAAATCCTCCCCCAAGAGCACGGAAACTTCCTCTTCCAAAAAGTAGCGGTTTTTACAGATTAAGTTAGAGAAGCTCTCCCGTTTTTTCGGTTGAGAGCACGTGCTGTTTGTCGCCCTTTTGAAAAGGTTGGGGAAATCACTTGCCCGCAGCACCGCTTTAAACTACCCTCATTGCAGAATGTTTGAAGAGCGCGGGAGAAAGGTGCGGCTGAAATGAGGTGGAGCTTGAACAGAGTTCTGCTGCTTTACCGCTCACAGGCCGGGGCGATTCTCTTTGCCCTCCTCTTGCTCCTGTTGGGGACGGCGGTGAGCATCCTCAAGCCGTGGCCGGTAGCGTTCCTCCTGGATTCGGTGCTGGGGGATAAGGGTCTCCCGGACTGGATGGGAGACTGGGGTACGTGGATCGTCGGGCTTTCCCTGCATTCTCAGGTCATCCTCTGCGCGGCGAGCATCTTCCTCATTCATCTCTTCTCCAGCGGACTGGGCTCTCTTCAGAATTACGTCGTTATCCGGATCGGCCTCAAAGGACTCCGAGCCATCCGCAAGCAGGTTTTTTCCTGGCTTCTGCACTTGTCCCAAAGCTATTTCCTGCGGCATAAACAGGGGGATGTGATTTACCGGGTCTGCTGGGATACTTATTCTTTCCAGACGCTCTTCCAGCATGTCTGGTTTTCTTCAGCGGCCAGCTTCATCTCCATGCTGAGTATGCTTTGGGTGATGTGGTACGTGAACCAGACCCTGACCGTGGTCTCCTGCTTTACGCTGCCGATGCTCTTTCTCGGAATCCGGGTCTACGGCGGGCAGATGAACCGGCGCAGCAGAGAGGCGCATCAGGCCGACAGCCTGGTCGCTTCCTACATTCAGCAGACGGTTTCCTCCATTGTCGCCATCCAGAGTTATTCCCAGCAGAAAAAGGTCGCCGAGAGCTTTGAAGTCTACAACCGCGATGCCTGGTCGCGCCGTTTGCTGCAGCATGCGGCTGAAATTCTCTATCAGACGACGGTGGCGATTATCTTTTCGGGCGGCATGGCGGCCATTATCTGGGCAGGTGCCCGGGAAGTGACGGCAGGGCGTCTGACCGTCGGCGAGCTGGTGGTTTTTATCACCTATCTGAGCCAGTTCTATGAGCCCCTGCAGAAACTGATCTTGGCCGGCTCGACCTTGGCTGATTCGCGCGCAGGCGTGGAGCGTGTTTTCGAAGTGCTCGATACCCAGCCCGAGATCGTGAGCCCCGATGCCGGAAAAGTCCTGGCACCCCTGGCATCGCCCGAAAGTGCTTCTGAGAATGGCTGTTCGGTCGATTTCGAAGGGGTCAGTTTCGGCTATGAACCCGAGCGGCCCGTCTTGAAAAACCTCACCTTCCATCTGAAGCCGGGCGAGTTTATCGGTCTGGTCGGCCCCAGCGGTGCGGGTAAAACAACTCTGGCGCAACTGGTCTGCCGCTTTTTTGATCCCCAGTTCGGGACCGTTCGCCTGGGCGGAGTCGATGTGCGCCAATGGGATTTAAATATCCTTCGCCGTTCCGTCTCCGTTGTCCATCAGGAGCCGCTGCTTCTGCCGGGCAGCATCCGAGAAAATATCCTCTTTGGGCGGGAGGAGGTCACCGAGGAGGAGATGATCGAAGTTTCCCGGAAAGTTCATGCGCATGACTTCATCATGCAGTTGCCGCAGGGCTATGAAACCGAAGTGGGTGACGGACAAAACCGCCTCAGCATGGGGCAGATGCAGCGAATTTGCCTGGCCCGCGCATTGCTCAAGGAGTCCCCGGTTCTTATTCTGGATGAGCCGACGAGCTCGCTGGATGCGGAAAATCAGCGGCAGGTCATGGACGCTCTGGAAGAACTGGCTCAGGATCGGACCACTCTCGTCATCGCGCATCGACTCTCGACCCTGGCTCGGGCCTCACGCATTCTGATCCTGGTAGATGGAGAAATCCAGGCCGTCGGAACCCACGAAAGCCTCTTGCAGAAAAGCGAATACTATCGCCGCGCGGTGGAATCGGCCCAGCGTCCGCTCAATGCCGGAGCCTTTTCCGGCGATTTTTAGCCCGGGAATAACCGGAAAGATTTTGGTAATAAAGGAGAATTTTCGCCATTCAAGCGGAATATTTTGATTGTCCCTTCATATAAATGGGGCGATACTGCCTCTTAGCGGTAAAAACTGTCATATGATGAGCGAGAAAAAAGTACGAATTGGAATCGTGGGACTGGGGAATATGGGACGCTTCCACGCCGACTATTTATTGAAGGGAGAGGTTGCCCGTGCCCAGCTCACTGCCGTGAGTGATGCCTTTCCGGGAAGTCTGGAGTCTTACGCCGACAGAGTATCCGTTTTTGAGAGTTGCGAAGAAATGGTCCGCTCCGGGAAAATCGATGCGCTCCTGATCGCCACTCCGCACTACTTCCACACGGTGCAGGGGATTGACGCCCTGCATCAGGGCCTGCATGTTTTGACCGAGAAACCGATCTCCGTTCACAAAGCCGATTGCGAGCGCCTGATCGCCGCCCATAATAAACCGGGGCAGGTTTTCGCAGCGATGTTCCAGCTCCGGACCGATCCGAAGTTTGAGAAAATCAAAAAACTGATCTCCTCCGGCGAAATGGGGCAAATCGTCCGCGTGAATTGGATCAATACCGATTGGTTCCGCACCGAGGCCTATTATGCCAGCGGCGGCTGGCGCGCGACCTGGAAAGGCGAGGGTGGCGGAGTCCTCCTCAACCAATGCCCGCACAATCTGGATTTATTGCAGTGGTTCTGCGGGATGCCCTCCAAGGTGCGCGGTTTTGCGCAACTGGGCAGGTATCACGATATTGAAGTAGAGGATAACGTGAGCGCTTTTCTGGAGTATTCCAATGGCGCCACAGGTATCTTTGTGACCAGTACCGGCGAAACGCCCGGCACCAACCGTTTGGAAATCGCCGGCACCCGCGGACGCCTCGTTCTGGAGGATGGCATTATCAGCTTTACCCGCAATGAGACGGATATGCATATATTCTGCGAGGAATCCAAAATCGGTTTCGCAAAGCCGGAAGTCTGGGAGGTTGATATTCCCTATGCGGATACGGGTGCACAGCACAAGCGCATTACCCAGAATTTTGTGGATGCCATTCTCGACGGAGCCAGCCTGATCGCTCCGGCTCGGGAAGGAATTCATTCTGTCGAGCTGGCCAACAGCATCCTCTACAGTTCATTGATCGGCCTAACAGTGGAGCTGCCGCTCGATAGCAAAGCCTATGAAGATAAGCTGAAAGAATTGATCGCCCAATCGACCCACATCAAGCAGAAGCGCGAGGTGGAGGGCGGCGATTTCTCAAAGTCATTCACAAAATAATATCAGGAGAGAGCAATTGAATACGAAGATGATTTTAATGGGAATCAGCGACGAGGCCGGCGCATTGATGAAACTCCAGATCCGGGCCACGCGCGAACTGGGATGGAACTACATTGAAGCCCGTTCGGTGGAAGTGCCCGGTTTCCCCAAGGCCAATATCCACGATCTGCCGCAGGAGGCTTTTAACATTGTCGAGAGGCAGCTCAAGGATTCGGGAGTCGGCGTCTATTGCTTCGGCTCAACCATAGGCAACTGGGCTAAGAAAATTACCCAGCCTTTCGAGCCGACCCTTGAAGAGGTGGTCCGGGCGATTGAGCGAATGCAAACTCTGGGCACACGCTATATCCGAGTGATGAGTTTTGCCGTTGAGGCAGGCACCGAGCAATATGAAGAGGAGCGCTTCAGGAGAATGCGCGAAATTACCCGCAGATTTCTGGATGCCGGCATCACGCCGCTCCACGAGAATTGCATGAATTATGGGGGAATGAGCCCGGCGCATGCTCTGCGGCTCCTGGAAAACGTCCCCGGACTCCGCTGGGTCTATGATACGGGGAATCCCATTTTCAACACTGACCGCAGCAAACCCGAACCGCAGCCCAAGCAGAATGGCTGGGAATTTTATCAGCAGGTGAAGCCCTTTATCGACCATGTCCATGTGAAGGATGCCTACTGGGATGCGGATAAGAACGAGGCCATCTACACTTTCCCGGGCGAGGGGCAGGGGTACGTGAAGGAGATCCTGAGCGACCTGAAGAAAAGCGGTTACAATAAGGGTGTCAGCATCGAGCCCCATATTGCCGTCGTGTTCCACGATGCAAGCGTCAGCGCTTCGGCAGAGATGCAGTACCGCTCTTATGTTGAATACGGAGAGCGTCTCAAAAAACTCATAGAAACAATTTAAGTATTATTGAAGATGAAAAAATGGTTCGTGTTATTGTGTGCGGCCTCCTTCTGGATGTTTAGTCCCGGCGGCAACGCTGCGGAGCTCAAAATCAACTGGAGCGAGGATTTCCACGATGAGGATTCTCTCAGCCATTGGCAGGGCGGCTCGGAAGTAAAGTGGATGCCAGGTCTGGAAAAAGGCAATGCGGTTCATTTCAAGAAAGATTCAGACCGGGGCGGCTCGGCGATTCAGTACCCGCTTCCCAAGGAATTATTGGGACCGGGCGAGCTCTTTTGCAGCGCCTGGATTCGCTGGCAGAATGTGAGCGAAAAACCCCAGAGCTGGAACGGCGTCAAGTTTATGCTCGTGATGGATTCACCCAACGGCAGGAGCTGGCCCCAACGTCAGATAAATTCCGGCAGTTCGGATTGGACGGAGATAAGCTTCATTGCACCGATAACTCCCGGCGCGACTTCGGTCGTGTTGCACCTGGGCTTGGAAGAGGTTTCCGGCGAGGCATGGTTTTCGGATGTGAGAATCGAGAAGCTTCAGTATGACTTTGTTGCCGATGCAAAGCTGCGTCGGCCCGAGATGGAGAAAACTCACCCGCAGGAGCGCCTTCGCGGTGCGATGATTTCGCCCTCCTCCTTCACGATTGAGGACCTGGACGTGCTCCGTTCCTGGGGAGCGAACCTCATGCGCTGGCAGTTGATTTATACTGGCAAGACTCCCACCGATGAGGAGTACGACGCCTGGCTGGATCGAAGTCTGGATAAACTGGACGTCTTCCTGCCCGAGATCGTGAAGAGGGATATGCTGATCGCGCTGGACCTGCATTCGCCTCCGGGCTCCGGACTGGGCGATAGCGGCTACGTCACCAGTGGCGGCGGAATCTGGACCGATCAACGCTATCAGGATAAATTTGTCCGCATCTGGGAAAAGATCGCCCTCCGTTATAAGGGTAAGGCCGGTATCTGGGGCTTCGACCTCATGAATGAGCCGGTGGATGATGAGTTCACTCGCGGTGTTGCCCGCTGGCATGGTACCGGCAAAAATCAATCGCTGGCCGAGAGAACCGCTCGTGCCGTCAGAGCGATTGACCCCGAGCGCACTCTCATTATTGAGCCGAACCACTGGGGCGGTGTGGAGGCCTTGAGCGGGTTCCGTCCGCTGGCTCTTGGCAACGTGGTCTATAGTCCGCATTTCTATACACCGCATGTCTTCACCCATCAGGGTTTTGGTGGCCGGCCCGGTTCAGTTTCCTACCCGGGCGAGATCGACGGTGTCCACTGGGATAAAGAGCAGATGCGAAAAGCTCTCCAGCCCGCTGTGGAATTTCAGAAGAAATATAACGTGCCGATTTACATGGGCGAGTTCTCCGCCATCCGCTGGGCTCCGGGCAATAGCGCCTACAATTATCTCCGGGATTTGACCGATCTCATGGAGGAATATGGCTGGGATTGGAGCTACCATGCGTTTCGTGAATGGGATGGCTGGAGCGTCGAGCACGGCACTTCTCAGGAGGACCGCAGTCGGAGCGCGACACCCACTGACAGACAGAAATTACTGATGGAGCATTTTCAGAAAAACTTTAAAAAGTAGTTATGATTATTGAATCCGTAGCTTATCCGCGCGCCGGTTTGGTGGGAAATCCCTCCGATGGCTACCACGGTAAAACGATTTCGTTTACATTCAGTAATTACCGGGCCAGTGTCCTCCTTTATGAAACGCCCGAGCTGGAGATTCTTTCCAATAGCCGCGATGAATCCAAATTCAAAAACATCGAGGATTTATCCGGCGACGTGCTGCTCAATGGCTATTACGGCGGGATCCGTCTGCTCAAGGCGAGCATCAAGGTTTTTCACGATTACTGCAAGGCCAATGGCGTCAAGTTGGACGGGCGTAATTTCACGTTGCGCTACCAGACCAATATCCCGAGCCGTGTTGGTATGGCCGGCTCCAGCGCGATTATTACGGCTTGTATGCGTGCTTTGATGAGCTTCTACGGGCTGCGAATCCCGAAGCCGGTTCAGGCAAACCTGATTCTCTCTGTGGAGAACAAAGAGCTTGCGATACCGGCCGGGCTGCAAGACCGCGTCGCGCAGGTTTATCAGGGCCTGGTCTATATGGATTTTGACTGGGAATTCATGCGGGCTCACGGGTACGGGCGCTACGAGTATCTGCCCTTAAAAAATCTCCCGCCGATCTATATTGCCTATCGTGACGAGATGAGCGAGGGGACCGAAGTTTTCCATAACGACATTCGCGGCCGCTACAATCGCGCCGAGCCCGAAGTGCTCAATGCCATGCGCTTTTGGGGAGAATTGACCGATAAAGTCAGCGCGGCCATTCGTGCCGGCAAAGGCCATGAAGAATTAGGGCCGCTCCTGAATTCCAATTTCGATAAACGCAAAGAGATTTACCAAATTAGCAAAGGCAATCTGGAAATGGTAGAGGCGGCCCGCTCGGTGGGAGCCAGCGCCAAGTTCTGCGGTTCCGGTGGGGCCATTGTCGGCACCTATCGGGACGAGGCGATGTATGGGGAACTCAACAGGGTTTTGAGTTCGCTCAATATCAGCCTCTTCAAACCGCAGTTTGTCGAGCCCCTTGATTAAGGTAATTAAGAAAAAAGAGCTTTTAAGTGAGTAAAACAATTATGAATAAAATCTATCTATTGAGCGCCGGTTTGTGTTGCGCTCTCCTGGTCGGGTGCGATTCGCTCCCGGAAAAAAAAGGATACATTGGAAATTCTTCCTATGTATCTACGAAACTCCTGAGCCTTACAGGATGGCAACGTCCGAATGTGGTCTCAAACCCTTCAACACAGTTGGTGGGGGATGCCAAGGTTTCTTATGACATGGGGCTTGAGCGCCTCACCAAAGCGCCCTTTGATAAGGATTTCATTCTGGCGGATGTGAACTTCAACCAGAAACGCTGGTTCACGAATTTCAGTGGTGATATTTCCGGCCGCTTCATCGAAGTGACCTCTGATGTTTCCGCTGCCGATAAACCCTGGCCCGAGGTCCTGCCTGCTTTGCTTGATGAAATCGGCAAGTATCAGAAAGAGGATGGGCACTTCGGCGCACCGGTCGATTGGAGTAAGCCGATTGATTTTGACCCGACAACTGATCAGACGCTGATGATGCCGATTCTCTGGGGCAATGCCCGCCTGCTCCTGGGCCTCACCGCGGCGACAATGAAGTTTGACCATCCGGGCGTGAAGGAAGCCGCGATCAAGCTGGGTAATTTCTACGTCAATACCGTCTATCCGCGCTTCTGCGATCCGACCCGCATGGATGAGTACCGCACTGAAGGCCAGTATGCCTCGGCATACGTAACCTGCGTGTTTGAAGGAATGGAGGGTTTACTGAACCTTTACCATATCACCGGAGACGAACGCTATCTGGATACGGCCTGCAAGTTTGCCGATTTCCATGAAGCTTTTGACGTTCTGCCCGTGGGCCACTCTCACGGGAGTTTGAGCCAGACCAGTATGTTAGTGAGGCTCTATGAACAGACAGGGAATAAGAAATATTTGGACCGCGCTGTTCAGCGTTGGGATGCAGCCGTCTCGGGCGGGTATGTGAACCCGGCCGGCAGCGTGCTCGAGAAATTCTGGGTGACTGGTTACACGCGCGATGAAGGCTGCTCTGAAGGTGACTGGCTGCGCCTGAACCTGCTTCTCTGGGCCAATACGGGCCAGACCCGCTATCTGGATATGGCCGAGCGTCTCTATTGGAACGGCATCAGGCCCAATCAGTGGAGCACTGGCGGCTTTGGCCATCGCAATATCGGCGTGGATGATGTAGGCCCCTTTGCTTATTTGACGCAGTCCCAGGAATCGCTCTGGTGCTGCTCTTTCCATGTACCCTGGGCTCTCCACAAAATGCTTTCCTATCTGGCCGTCGGTTCTGACGCGGGAATATGGTACAACTTCCCGATGAATTTCGAAACGGATGTCGAAGTGGGTGGCAATTCCTGGAAACTGAAATCTCAGCCGGCAGCTAATTCCGCAAACAATCCGGATCTCTTCGCTTACAATCTGGAGATTCAGGGTAAGTCCGGTGCAGCGGTTCCCCCGGTTCACATTCGAGTTCCGGACTGGGCTCAAAGAGTAGAGGTCACTGCCTGGGCCAGTAATAACGATATCGCAAAAATGGAAACGGTAGAGCTGAAGTTAATCCCCTCAAAGAGTCCAGGCCGCAATACCTTCACTGCATTGCCGAAAAAGAATGTGATGGCAGGTAAGCTCATCTATCACGTGGTTTATACGGCGCATCCGTTTCTGGAAGACCGCAAAATGCAGAGGGTGGATTTGGAAAAAGCTCTGTCGGATAAGACGCCGCGCCTGGACAGCGTCGTGTATCGCAAGGGTCCCTTTGTCTATATGAATAAGAGCTCGGGCAAGATTGAGGATATTCCGTTTAACGCGGTCAATGAAAAGATGGCCCCCTTCGTCTTCATGGACAATAAGGACGAACCACATTCTTTCGTAAATAACCTGATTCTGGTGAACGAAGAAGCGGCGAAATAAAGAGCTCGCGTGAACTGCGCCTCCGGGGGGCCAATGTCGGCCCCTGAAGCGATGTATAGGGGAGCTCAACCGGGTTTTGAGCTCCCTTAATATCAACCTCTCTAAGCCGCGGTTTGTCGAGCCTTCTGTCAGGCAAAAAAACGAGAGCCTTTAAACTGAGTAAAGCGATTATGAATAAATTCTATCTGTTGAGCGCCGGTTTGTGTTGCGCTCTTCTGGCCGGGTGCGATTCGCTCCCGTCTAAGAAACAATGTTGTGGGAATATGTTCCCTTCGGCCTCGGAACTTCTGTGTTCTGCCGAGTGGGAGCGTCCCCATGTGGACCCGGCGCCTTCAACGCGTTTAGCGGGGGATCCCGGGACCTCCTATGATATGGGGCTCGAGCGCCTGACCAAACCTCCTTTTGATAAGGATTTCATTCTGGCGGATGTGAACTTCAACCAGAAGCGCTGGTTTACGCATTTCAGTGGTGACATTTCAGGCCGCTTCATTGAGGTGGCCTCCGATGTTTCCACTCCCGATAAACCCTGGCCCGAGGTCTTGCCTGTTTTGCTCGATGAAATCGGCAAGTATCAGAAAGAGGATGGGCACTTCGGCGCACCAGTCGATTGGAGTAAGCCGATCGATTTTAACCCGACGACCGATCAGACGCTGATGATGCCGATTCTCTGGGGTAATGGTCGTCTGCTTCTGGGCCTCACCGCGGCGACGATGAAGTTTGACCATCCGGGTGTGAAGGAAGCCGCCATTAAGCTGGGTGATTTCTACGTCAATACCGTCTATCCGCGCTTCTGCGATCCGGCCCGCATGGATGAGTACCGCACTGAAGGCCAGTATGCTTCGGCATACGTGACCTGCGTGTTCGAAGGAATGGAGGGTCTCCTGAATCTTTACCTTATCACCGGGGACAAGCGCTATTTGGATACGGCCTGCAAGTTTGCCGATTTCCATGAACCCTTTGACGTTTTGCCCGTGGGCCACTCCCATGGAAGTTTGAGCCAGACCAGTATGTTAGTGAGGTTGTACGAAGAGACTGGCAATGCGAAATACCTGGACCGTGCGGTTCAGCGCTGGGATGCGGCCGTCTCGGGCGGGTATGTGAATCCGGCCGGCAGCGTGCTCGAGAAATTCTATGTGACCGGCCATACCATGGATGAAGGATGTTCGGAGGCCGACTGGCTGCGCCTGAACCTGCTTCTCTGGGCCAATACGGGCCAGACCCGCTATCTGGATATGGCCGAGCGTCTCTATTGGAACGGCATCAGGCCTAATCAGTGGAGCACCGGCGGTTTTGGCCATCGCTATATGGGCGTGGATGAAATAGGCCCCTTCTCTTACATGAAGCCGTGTGCGGAATCGCTCTGGTGCTGCTCCTTCCATGTTCCCTGGGCTCTCCATAAAATGCTTTCCTATCTGGCCGTGGGCTCTGACGCGGGGATATGGTACAACTTCCCGATGCCTTTCGAAACGGTTGTCGACGTGGGCGGCAATTCCTGGAACGTGAAATCCGGCCCGATAGAGAATATCTCGAACGATTCGGACCTGTTCGTTTACAATCTGGAGATTCAGGGTGCGTCCGGTGCGAGGATTCCCGCAATTCACATCCGACTTCCGGAGTGGGCGCAAAAGGTAGAGGTTAGCGCCCAAATCAATAAAGTCAGCAAAGATAATTCCGTAGAAGTGAAAGAGGTTGAGCTCACGCGGGTGCCCTCAATGGTTCCGGGACGCAACACGCTTTCCGTTTTCACGAAAGAAAAAATAAAAGCGGAGACTCTCACTCTGCGTGTGGTTTATACGGTGCATCCGTTCCTGGAAGACCGCAAAATGCAGAGACTGGATTTTGAAAAGGCTCTGGCGGATAAGACACCGCGTATGGACGGCATCGTGTTCCGCAAGGGTCCCTTTATCTATATGAATAAGAGCTCCGGGAATATCGAGGATATTCCGCTTAACGAGGTCATTAATAAGGTGACGCCCTTCGTCCTCATGGATAATAAGGATGAACCGCACTCTTTTGTGAGCAACCTGATTCTGCCGAACGAAGAAGTGGCGAAATAGAGAGCTCGCGGGAACTGTGCCTCTAGGAGCCTCCAGGGAGTGAAAGTATCTCCCTGTATGCTTGCAAGTGGCGCAGCGCAATCTGCTCGGGGGAGAATTGAGAGCGTGCAACGCTTCTGGAGTTCTCCCCCTTTTCTTTTAAGTTTTGGGGAGAGCTCAGCGCCTGGCGTACCGCATCCTGAAAATCCGCTTCGTTTCCGCTCTCGAAAAGCCAGCCTGTCTCGCCGTGGCGGATGAGGTCGGGAATGCCTCCGATCCGCGAACCGATAACCGGTACACCCGAAGCCATCGCTTCCAGAACCACCATCGGGCAGTTGTCTTCAAGCGACGGGGTCAGAATGAGCGAGCTTTGAGCATAGACTTCCGGAAGCTTGGAGCGCGGGATGTGGCCGTGGAACCGTATCCAGGAGGTATGTTCGCCCAGGAGAGAATAGAATTCCTGCGCATAAGGTGTGCCTTCGACGGGCGCCCCGTATAAATTCAGAGTGAATTGAAATTCCTTTTGCAGGGGAGCCAGTGCCCGGATAAGCCAGTTCTGATTCTTATGATGGCATATGGTCCCGAGGCACGCCAGTTGCGGATTGGAGCTTCCCGAATCGGCAGCTGCGGGTGTTACCCCGAAGAATCGCTCCTCAACCGCATTGGGGATGACCCAGGTGCGTTTGCAGAGCGGTCCCACTTTCTCCTGAGTGTAGCGGCTCAGGGCGATGACTCCTCCGGTTTTGGGTAGAGTGCGAGCTTCGAGCCGTGCCGCAATCCAGTAGAAGGAGAAAGGTCTGGCCCGGTTTACCTGCGCCACCGAGCGCATGTTGCCGTGAATGGTCACCACGTTAGGGAAGCCCGATTTCACCGCTGCCAGAGCGCAGTAGCGCTCAGTGCCCTGACCGTGGACGATATCCGGCCCGATGGCCCGGAGCCGTTCGCGAATCGCGCGGCTACAGCCGCTGTAGAGGCTCTTGAGGTAGCCCCAGGAACCCACCGGCAATTGGTGATAGGCGATGCGGCCATCGTAAATTCGCTCAGGTGCTTGGGAAGGTTGTTTGGAGCAGGATAAAACGTGGATTTCGCAGTCGGGATCCGATGCCGCCAGCCGGGCAAAACCGTTCAGGAGCGCATCGGGCGCCGGACCAAAGAGAGGTGAGGGGAGCTCGTAGCGCCGGAATTCATCCCGGTCATCGGGTATCAGGAAAGCGATTTTCACGGGATTGAGGGGGTGCTACCCAGGCTAAAAAGAGGCCGCGCGGAGGAGAGTGAAATCGGAGGGGTCTCTCTTCTTTCCTCGCATCCGCGCAGTCGGCCTCTCTTCATTGCTCTTACTCGGCAGAGCCGGATTTACGATTGGTTTTGATCGGCTTATCCGAATCGGGCGAATCGGTTTTTTCTTCCACGATGGGAGTGGTCTCGATATTGGATTGACGGTTCTTCAGGAGTTTTTCCGCCGAACCCTGGTAGAAAATGAGGCTCTCTTTATCCACACCGACTTTGACCCGTTCTCCCGGGTGGATATGGCCGCGAAGTATCTCTTCTGCCAGAGGATCCTGCACCATCTGCTCCACGGTGCGTCGCATCGGCCGTGCCCCATAAACCGGATCATAACCCTTCTTGATCAGGAAATCGCGGGCAGACTCTTCGAGCTCAAGCTCAATATCCTTATGGTGCAAACGCGCGGAGAGCTTGCTCATCTCCAGATCGAGCACTTTGACCAGGTCCTCCTTATTGAGCGGACGGAAGACCAGGATTTCATCAAGGCGGTTGAGGAATTCCGGGCGGAAAGTCTTCTTAGCCTCTTCCATGAGCTGTGCTTTCAGGCGTTCGTTATCCGCTTCTTCGTTCGTGTTTCCGAAGCCGATATTGACTTTCCTCGTCGCCTCGGCCCCCACGTTAGAGGTGAGCAAAATGATCGTATTGCGGAAATCTATCACCCGCCCCATGCTGTCGGTGAGCTTACCCTCTTCAAGAATTTGAAGGAGGATATTCCAGACATCGGGGTGAGCCTTCTCGATTTCGTCGAAAAGCACAACGCTGTAGGGTCTGCGGCGGACTTTCTCGGTCAATTGTCCCCCTTCATCGTAGCCGACATAGCCCGGAGGCGAGCCGACCAGACGCGAAACCGTAAATTTTTCCATATACTCGCTCATATCGAGCTGAATGAGCGATTTGACATCACCGAACATCGATTCGGCCAGCACGTGGCTGAGCAGCGTTTTACCCACGCCAGTGGGGCCCAGGAGCATGAAAACGCCAATCGGGCGCTTGGGATCCTTGAGGTCGGCACGGGAGCGGCGCAGCGCCTTGCTGATGGAGCTGACGGCGGCCTGTTGACCGATCACTCGGGCGGAAAGCTCTTTTTCCATCGAGAGCAGCCGCTTGAGCTCATCCTTTTCCATTCCCCTCAGGGGAACACCGGTCCACTTGGAGACGACCTGCGTCACCTCGGGCTCATCCACGGTCACCTTCTTTTCATCGATGGTCGCACGCCATTGACGGCGGGCTTTCTCTAAAGAGTCGGCTTTCTGGCGTTCGGTATCCCGGAAAAGGGCAGCATCTTCGAACCGTTGTTCGGCGATGGCTTTCTCCTTTTTCTCGCGGGCGCCTTCGATCTCCTTCTCCATTTCCTTGAATTCCGGAGGGATTACCTCAGCGGCCATTCTGCAATAGGAACCGGCTTCATCAATGACGTCGATCGCCTTATCGGGCAGGAAGCGCGAAGTGATGTAGCGATCCGAGAGCCTGACGGCTGCATGGATGGCGGCATCGGTGATATTGGCGCGGTGATGCTCCTCATACTTGGAGCGGATGCCGCGCAGAATGTCGACCGTTTCCTCCAGCGTGGGAGGCTCGACTTTGACACTCTGGAAACGGCGCTCCAGGGCAGCATCTTTTTCAATAAATTTGCGGTATTCTTCCATAGTGGTCGCGCCGACACACTGGAATTCACCCCGGCTCAGAGCCGGCTTGATAATGTTGGCTACATCCATGGCGCCCTCAGCCGAACCGGCGCCGACGATGGTATGGAGCTCATCAATAAAGATAATAATGTTGCGGGCCAGGCGAATTTCGTCCATGAGCGCCTTGATACGCTCTTCGAACTGACCGCGGTACTTTGTGCCGGCAACCATACGGGGAAGGTCCAAACCGACTATTTTCTTCTCGCGGAGGATTTCCGGGACATCCCCGGAGGCGATCTTCTGTGCCAGACCCTCTACGATGGCCGTTTTGCCCACGCCGGCTTCTCCCAGGAGAACCGGGTTATTCTTCGTGCGCCGGCAGAGAATCTGCATGACACGCTGAATCTCATCTGCGCGGCCGATCACCGGGTCCAGAAGCTTGTTGGCTGCCATTTCGGTCAAATCTCTCCCGAAGGTTTTGAGTGCCGATGGAGGCGGCCCTTTCTTGGTGGGAGCTTCTCCGGGCTCGGCATCCTGTATCAATTCCTCCAGGCTGGCCGTCTCGTCCTCTCCCTGACCGGGATTTCCCAGAGTCTTCAAAACTTCATGGCGTGCCTTCTCCAGATCCACATTGAGACTTTTGAGGGCATTGGCGCCTTCTCCTTCGCCTTCTTTGAGGAGACCCAGGAGGAGATGTTCGGTGCCGATATAGTCGTGGCCCAGGCGCCTGGCTTCATGAGCGGAGAGCGCCAACACTTTCTTCACCCGTGCGGTGAAGGGAAGACTGTCGCTCGGCTTTGTAGTCGTGCCTTTGCCCACAGCTTTCTCGACTTCTTTGCGCAGAATCTGCAGGTTGACTCCCAGTTTGTTCAGTACCATTACGGCGACACCTTCCCCGAGCAGAATGAGGCCCAGGAGGAGATGTTCAGTGCCGATATAATTATGTCCCAGGCGAATAGCCTCGGCGTGAGCCAGCTTAAGAGCCTGCTCCGCACGCTGTGTAAAGTTGTTGATGTTGTCGTCTGATGGCATATTCTATTTAAAATATGTAGGGCATTATTTTACCCTTCTTTTTTTTGCAGGACTGGAACCTCCGGTTGCAGGGAGCGCCTCCCGTACCCTGCGGTTTACTTCAGCCCTAGCTTTCCAGGGCCTTGAGTTTGACCTTTTGAGGGGCCTTCAATTTCAAAATCTTCTTTCGGAGAATGTCCGCGCGGGCTTTGTCACGCTGCGGTGCGTCCATATTCTCCTTTGCCGCAAGCTGCAAGTGCCCCCTCTGAGTGATGAGGAAAAGCTCCTCCAGGTCACTGCGCTTGCCTTTGGGGAACATCCCCAGGTCGATACCCAGGCGGATGAAAGAGAGCAGATTCAGCGTTTCTCTTGTTTCGATCGTGTAGCAGTTGGAGAGAATACCCCAGGCTCTGCCGATATGGTTGAGGAGCGTAATCTGATCCTTCTCTTCCAGGAGCGTCTGGCGGGCGTTCTCTTCGTTTTTCACCACCTGCCGGATCACTTTCTCCAGACGGATGACGATATCTTCCTCGGTTTCTCCCAGGGTCATCTGGTTGGATGCCTGGAAGAGGTTGCCCAGCGCGTCGGTCCCTTCTCCGTAGATTCCCCGCACGGCCAATCCCAATTTATTGACGGCTCCGACGATCTGGCTGATCTGATCGGTCAGGGCCAATCCCGGCAGGTGAAGCATCGCGCTCACCCGGATGCCGGTGCCCAGGTTAGTAGGGCAGGCCGTCAGGTATCCGTATTCGGGATGGAACGCATAGGGTATCTTTTTCTCCAGCTCTGAATCGAGCTGGTCAATACGCTCCCAGACCTTCCGGATTTGAAAACCGGGCAGAATCGCCTGCATTCGGAGGTGATCTTCCTCATTGATCATCACCGAGATATTCTCTTCCTTATTAATAGCCAGACCGCTGCCGGCCCCGCGGCCGGTATGCTCGCGGCTGATGAGATGCCGCTCCATGAGCGCCAGCTTATCATTGTTGCTGAGGTTATCCATGCTCTCCATGAGGCAGGATTTCATCGGGGCCAAACTCAGGACGGCGTCGCTGATTCTTTTAAGGATCTGAAGACGCTCCGGTTTCTTGGCCCAGGCAGGAAAAGAGGAGTCGCAAAGGTTCCGGGCGAGCCTTGCACGGCTGCTCAGCACGATCACGTCCTCGGGGCCGCGGCGGGCGGCATATTCCGACGAAGGTATAAGAAACTCGGAGAGTGTCATCATTTATCTTTTTCTTCGGATTGCGAAAGCTTCTCCAATTGTTCTTTCAGCTCTTTTATCTCATCGCGTATCTTGGCTGCGTACTCGTAGTTTTCCACCTCGATAGCCTCTTCGAGCATCCCTTCTTTGGATTCCAAGAGGCCTTGCAGGAGTGCGCGTTCCTTCTGAGCGATGTTCTGATCCTGCTCAGTCCCGGCGGCTTCAGCTTCTTTGACCGGGGTTGTTTTCTTCTTGGCAGCAGTCCGTACCCGCTTGCGAACAGGCGGCTTATCGGCATCGGTCTCCTTCTCAACTTCGGGCAACGGCGGCCCATCCAGGGGGATATGCTGAGGGTGTTTACCTACGTGCCTGGTGCCTCGATGCATCGTCTTGAGTGCTTTTTCAAGCCCCTTCTCAAAAGTGATATAGCAGGAAGGGCAGCCAACCCGCCCGGTTTTGGACATATCCAGCTCCGTATATCCACAGACCGGGCAGCGAAGGCTCGGTTGCTTTACCGCAACCTGTGTAGCCGGTTCTTCGGGTCCAAAAACGCCGGAGAACTTCTTCAGAATTTCGATCATTGAAAAGCCAGCTGGGTCGTCTACGCCGCATTGCTCGGCACAGTCGGAGCAGAGGTCCAGTTTCTTGGATTTTCCGCCCACCACTTGAGTCAAGTGAACTGTCGCTTCGGCTTTGTTACACATCTGGCAAATCATAGATTTTCTATCCTTTCCGGAGAGTTATCTCCTTACTCAACTATAGCCGTTCCCGAGCGTTTCGTCAAATCGTGGAAGAGTGACAAAAGCTTTTTGAAAACGGGTCCCGGAGTCCCTTCTCCGATCTGGCGTCCATCCACTTTAGTGACCGGAATGAGCTCAGCGGCGCTACCGGTGAGGAAACATTCGTCAGCATTGTAGACGTCGTAGCGGGTCACATCCGGTTCAGAAACTTCCAAGCCGGCCTCTCTGGCCAGGTCCAGCACCGTCCCGCGGGTGATCCCGTAGAGGGCACCGGCCGAGAGCGGAGGGGTAATAAGCTGGTTACGCTTGACGAGGAAAATATTATCTCCCGTACACTCAGCCACATAACCCTGGCTGTTGAGCATGATGGCTTCCTGCACACCTGCGTTATTGGCCTCGATTTTCGCCAGAATGTTATTGAGATAGTTCAAAGATTTAATCGCCGGATTAATCGCATTATGGTGATTGCGGGTCGTCGCAACCGTAATGATGCTCATTCCTTTGGTATAGAGCTCTTCGGGGTAGAGCTGAATCGTGCTGGCAATGATGATAACCTGCGCTTTTTTGCAGCGGTCTGGTCCCAAACCCAATGTACCCTCTCCGCGGGTGACCACCAGGCGGATATATCCATCGCTCAAATTATTGGCTTTACAGGTTTCCACGACCGCACGGATCATCTCTTCTTGTGTCATGGGGATCGTCAAAGCAATCGCCTTGGCGGAGTAGTAGAGTCTCTCTACATGCTCGACCAGCTTGAAGACGCGATTATTGTAGATGCGGATCCCTTCGAAAATACCGTCACCATAAAGCAAACCATGATCAAAAACTGAGATTTTAGCATCAGCTTCGCTAAAATAACTTCCGTTAATGTAAATTTTCATAATTCTGTTCTGCCCAAGAGGGTAGGCTTGACTGGGAGAGGTTCGTGCCCGTGCTCCGGCCATGGCCGATACCGTCCAGGCGATGCATGCTAACATCCTGCAATTCAAATGACCAGTACAAACATTTGAGTTTGTACCGGGGCTTTTCTGCCTTTTCGGGCGTTTTTCCGGAGGCGGAGAAAGGTGAAAAAAGGTCTTTTACCCAAGCCTCCCCTTGTCTATTGGAGGCGGGGAGGTTAGAATGGCGGTGATGAAGGGAAATAAAGAGTGGGTTACGGTGAAGGTGGAGGACATCATCCCGGTGAATAAGGGGATGGCGGTCTTCCTTGAAGCCGGCAAAAAGCTTTTTGTGATCCAGGTGGATATGGGGATGGGGATTGCGATGGGCATGAGCCTGATGGGCAAGAAGAACGAACGGCCGCTGACTCATGACCTCATCTGCTCCCTTTTTCTGGGTTTCGGCATCGAGATGACGCACTGCGTCATTGTCGATATGCGTGAAGAAACCTATCTCGCCCGGCTGAATCTTTTACAGGATAATGAACTGGGTAAGAAAATTGTCGAACTGGATGCGCGCCCGAGCGATTGCCTCGTCCTGGCGATTATGCACCAAAAGCCGATTTATATCTTGCCAGAACTGCTGGAGGTTTTAGACGATGTTCGTCCTCTTTACGAGGAATTGAAGCGTCCACACGATGATGACAAAGACTGATCAACTGGCAGAGTCACCCCTGATTTTTATCTACGGTGAAGATGAGTACTCGGTAAAAGAGCTGAGTCAGGAGCTCTTCGACCAATGGAGAGCCCGCTATGGAGAAACCGATGCGGAAGTGATCGAAGCGGGCGCATCCAATTCTCAGGATGCCCTGAAAGCGCTGGACCGGATGGAAGGCGCTCTGAGGACTCTACCCTTTTTCGGAGGCGCCAAGCTGGTCTGGCTTAAGAATTGCAGTTTCCTTGGGGAAGATCGTGTTTCCGGCGGTGCGGACGTGACCCAACGACTGGCCGAAGTGGCCGATATGCTCAAGAAATTCCAATGGACCGGGGTACGGCTCCTCATCAGTGCCGGCAAGGTCGATACGCGGCGCGTCTTTTTCAAGGCGCTGAGCAAGATCGCCGCTCTTCAGGAGTTCAAGGCTATTTCGATCAAAGACCGCGGCTGGGAGCGCCTGGTGGAGCAGTGGATCCTCAGGGAAGTCAAAGAGAGAGGCAAAAAAATCGAACCCCGTGCCCTCAATACCCTGGTCCTTTTCGTGGGGCCGAACCTGAGGCAAATGGATACCGAGCTTGAAAAACTCTGCCTCTATATCGGGGACGGTGCATCTATCACCGAAGAAGATGTCCTGTCGGTCGTTCCTCAGAATAAACAATCCAAAAGCTTTGCTCTGGCCGATGCCATCGGAGAAAGAAACCTCGCTCGGACCATCCACCATCTGGATAACGACCTGGCGGAGGTGAAGACGAATTCATCGGCCAGCGAGCTGGGGATTCTCTACGGCATTATTTCCAAGGTTCGGCTGATGTTGATTTTGCGCGGGCTTGCCGATCAGGGCTATGCCCGGAGTCGAGGCCGGGATGTGCAGTTCGACCTGCCGCCGGGGTTTCTGCCCGAAGACAAAAAGTTCAACCCCACTTTGATGAATCCCTTCATGGTTTCCAAAGCCTATGAACATGGGATGAACTACACGCTCAGGGAACTGGTCAGTGCGATGGAAAAGCTCTTTGAATGCAATCGCGCTCTGGTTTACACCGGGGGTGATCCGGCCCTGGCTCTCCAGCAGGCTCTGGTCGGGATTGTCAGCAAAAATCAGTAAAGAAGAGAATCGAAGAGACAGTGAATCCCCACTTCAAAGAATTGCTCGCCACGGCGGATGCTCCGGAAAGAATGGAGCTCTTCTACCGCAGAGCGGAGGAATCCGACCCGGTGGTCGCCCATACCCTGGAAGGGATGACTCAAAGGCAGATCGAGCTGCTTTGGCGGGTGGTGAACAATTCGACTTTTCTCACGTCGGTGCTGGAGAATCATCCCGATTGGCTCAAATCGGACGGGGAACTGCACAAAAATTTGTTCGATGAAGAACAGCTCTCCGACCCTTTAACCCTCACTGAACTGCGCCAGGAGTTGGGCGAGCAATTGGTGGACGAAGTGGCTAATCGTGATTTCGAGGCCACGGGCAGGATATTGCACCAATTTAAAACCCGGCACCTCTTCAGAATCGCGGCGCGTGACCTCAATAAGCTCGGCACCACAGACCTCATTCTCCTGGAGCTTTCCAACCTGGCCGATATTTGCCTTCAGGCGGCCTTCCGTCTGGCCTGGCTCTATCTGACCGAGAAATTCGGTGCCCCTTATTGCAAAGATGAAAAGGGCTGTTGGGTAGACGCCGGTTTCAGCGTGATCGGTCTGGGTAAATTGGGAGGCCAGGAGCTCAATTACAGTTCGGATGTCGATCTCATCTTCGTCTACTCCGGAGACGGTTATGTTTTTAAAGAGACACCCCAGCCCGGAGACATCCCCAGAGGTCTTCTCAATAATCATCAGTTTTTCACCCGGCTGGCTGAGGCGATCGTGGATCAGGTGAGCCGGAACACGAGCGAAGGGGTTCTCTATCGGGTCGACCTGCGACTGCGACCTGAGGGTCAGGGCGGCTCGCTGGTGCGCTCGCTCCAGAGCTATGAGAATTACTATTCGCAGTGGGGCCGCACCTGGGAGCGGATGATGCTCATAAAAGCCCGATGCGTCGCTGGTTCTTCGGACCTGGGGGCAGAATTTATCGAGATGATTCACCCCTTCTGTTATCCCCGCTATGTCAGCGTACAGGTGCCCGAGGAAGTGGCCGCGATCAAAGAGCGGATAGAAAAAGAGGTGATTCGCTCCGGAGAGCTTCACCGCAATGTGAAACTGGGCTGGGGCGGAATCCGGGAAATCGAGTTCGTGGTCCAGACGATTCAGGTGCTCGACGCGGGCAAAATGCCTTACCTGCAAGGAGGTAAGACGCTGCGGCTGCTCGAAAAGCTGGCCACTTATGATCGCCTGGATTCGGAAGACTCTCTGATTCTGAAGCAGGCCTACTGCTTCTATCGCGACGTGGAGCACCGGCTCCAGATGGAGGAGAACCAGCAGACTCATACGATCCCGCTCAGCCCGGCCAGGCGGCTTCGGCTGGCACGGCTGATGGGCTTTGAAACTCCAGAGGAGTTTGACGCACAATGCGCCCACTATCAGAAAGAGGTGAGGCGGGTCTTTGAAGAGGTGATCCACAGGAAAAGCGATTCGCCCGATGACGAGCTCACTTTGCCCTCGGATTTTGAAGAAAAAGAAGAGGAGTGGAATCATTTCCTCCTTTGCAACGGATTTAAAAATCCCGAAACCGCCTATAAACTCGTTAAAATTTTCGTCTGCGGCCCGGGCTACGTGCATGTCTCCGTGAGAACTCTGGAGCTGGGGTGGAAACTTCTTCCGCGTCTTTTCCGTTTGTGTCCTTCGGAGCATCGGCTCCGGTTTTCGGGCGAGCAGCAGTGCTTCAAAGCCAACCTGAGGACCCTCTCGGATCCCGACCGTGTTCTGGCCCGACTGGATAGTTTTATTCAGAATTACGGCGGACGCCAGGGCCTCTTCGAAACCTGGTTTTCCTCACCATTCACCTTTGATCTCCTGCTTCTGCTCTTTGACCGCTCGGAGTATCTGGCCGAAGTCGCCATCAAGACTCCGGGTCTGGTGGATGAGATCATGGAAGGCGAGCAGCTGCGGCGCTTCAAGGAGTCGCGCGAGATGCTCCGGGACCTCGAGTATGGGATCGATGATGAGGACCAGCACGGGTGGATTCGCCGCTATCACCGCGTTGAGCTCATGCGCATCGCGATGCGTGATCTCTTCGGAATGTGCGATTTCTCTCGAAATCAGGCTGAGATCAATTGCCTGGGCGAGGCCTGCGTGCAGTATGCCTTGCGTGTGGTGATGAAGAAATTCCGCCTCAAGAAGCCTCCCTTTGCCATCATCGGGATGGGCAAGTTCGGAGGCCGTGAGCTGACCTACGGCAGCGACCTGGATATTCTCTTTGTCTGCACACCGCATTGGAAAGGGGAGAGCAAAGTACAGAAAATGGCCTTCATGCTCATCGACCTTCTCTCGGCCAAGACGCCTCTGGGCAGCGTCTATAAGACCGATTCGCGCCTGCGTCCCGATGGAGAAAAGGGAGGCGCTCTGGTGAGCACTCTCGTTCGCTATGAGCGCTACTACCGCTACCGGGCGCAGCTCTGGGAAATCCAGTGCCTGACGCGTGCCCGGGTGATCTGCGGGGATACCGAGACCGGTTTCCAATTCATGGATATGGCCCGCGACATGACCAATTTTTCCATCCCTCGTCGAAATCTGGAAGCCTACTCCGAGGATTGGAAGGAGAAGATTCTGAATATGCGCTTGAAGGTCGAGAAGGAACGCACCCCCTATGGCAAGGACCACCTGGCTTTCAAGACCGGCGCCGGCGGCCTCATGGATGTGGAGTTCCTGGTGCAGATGCTCAATATGGAGTTCGGATGGTTCCAGCCCAATACCCGCAAGGCGCTGCGGCTGGCGGCCAGTCAGGATCTCCTTTCTGAAGAAGATTCAGCCATCCTCATTGAAAACTTCGATAAACTGATGACTCTGGAAAAGGTGCTCCGCCGCTGGAGCTATGAAGGCGAATCGGTCCTGCCCGATACGGATGCGCCTCTACTTCGCGTTGCCATCCGCTGCGGCTTTGACGGGATCGAATCCTTCATGAGTGCGCTCTCCAAGTGGCGCTGTTCGATTCGGGAGGTTTATCTTCGCCTGGCAGGCAGCCCCGATGAAAATGAAAAAGCGTCTATCCTTTAGAGATAGACGCCTGAAAAACACGTTCACAATTTCAAATTACTTCTTCTTAGCTGGAAGGATCGCATCCTTGGCGGCTTTAGCGAATCTGAATTTGAGGACTTTGCGGGCTGGCACCTTGACCGGTTCACCTGTTTGAGGATTACGGCAAGTGCGAGCGCTCCGATTATTTACTACAATCTTTCCAATTCCGGGCAGGGTAAAGCCGTTCTTGGCGTTCTTGTATGTGAGCGACGTGATGAGTTCGAGAACCTCTGCGATTTTTTTCTTCGGCAGTTCGGTTTTCTCTGCAATGGTCGCTATGATCTGAGTCTTAGTCAGGACCTGACTTTTAGTTGTTTCTGCTTTAGCCATATCTGTTTCAATTAGTTTTAACGCGAACGTTGACTTCTTTTACTAACTATGGGAATTTTTTCAAGAGAAATCTTCAAAAAAAACGGGGTTTCTGCGGTTTTAGGCGGTAAAACGCCCTCTTTCGCCGAAAATGGCCGTTCCTACGCGTATCATCGTCGAGCCTTCTTCAATGGCGATTTCGAAGTCCGAGCTCATTCCCATACTCAAAACAGGCAGGGGCGCCTGGAGAATATCTTCACATTGTTTTCTGAGATTTGCCAGTTTCTGGAAATGCGCGCGGGCCTTTTCCGGTTGAGGCGTCCAGGGCGGAATAGCCATGAGACCATGAATTTCCAGGCGGCTCAGAGCGTTTAATTTCAGCAAGTCTTCCGGGAGTGTCTCGGGCGAGTAACCGAACTTGGAGGCTTCCCCGGCGACGTTGACTTCCAGAAGAATCGGCAGCGAAGAGCCTCTTTTCTCGGCGGCCTTATTGAGCTGCTCAGCCAGAGACCACGAATCCACGCTCTGAATCATCTCAAAAAGTCCCACCGCGTCCCGGCATTTATTGGATTGGAGATGCCCGATCAGATGCCAGTGCAGAGTCGAAGGGCACTGCGGAATTTTGAGTCTGGCTTCCTGAACTCTGTTTTCCCCAAAAAACTGAACGCCCGCTTCTGCGGCCTCGAGGACCGCCTGCCAGGGATGAAATTTGCTGACTGCCACGAGCGTCACTTCCGATGGCGCGCGCCCACTGCGCTCAGAAGCCTGCTCGATCTGTTTTTGAATCGTCCGAATATTGGATTCAATACTCATTTGGAGTGCCGAACCTCGCTCTCTTTTTAGCTGCCCGGTTTGAGCGCCGGGATTGTTTTCAAATCTTCAGGCAAATCTTTCGGGTCAAAAGTTTCCACATCCATCTTCAGCAAACTGACCAGAGGCACTCCCGGCTGGAAGTTGCCTTGTGAGCGGTCCACCAGCGTGCCCACCGCCTGAACCACGCCGCCTTTATTGCGGACAATGTCCAGGGTTTCCTGAACCCGTCCGCCTCGGGTGATGACATCTTCAACAACCAGTATCTTCTCTCCCGGTGCGATTTTGAAGCCGCGCCTCAGGACCAGTTGGCCTGCCTCTTTCTCGGCAAAGATAAAGCGGCAACCCAGTTGGCGCGCCACTTCCTGGCCGATCACCAGCCCCCCCATGGCCGGTGAGATCACGGTGCGAACATCCAAATGGCGGAGCTTTTCCACCAGGGCGGCAGCCAGTTTTTCGACAATCGGCATCTCTTGAAGCGCCAGCGCGCATTGAAAAAACTGCCGGCTGTGAAGGCCGCTTCTCAAAACGAAATGTCCCTCCAGCAAGGCCTTGGTTTGTCTGAAAATATCTAACGTTTCCTCGTTCGTCATGGGCGCCATTATGCCACCAATTTAAAAGGGATACCAAGAAAAAGGCGGTGAAAAATAGGGAAAAAGGCGGCAATTATGATTCCGGAGGCATACAGCGCACCCGGTGATCGGGAAGTGTCGGGTGAGCCCTGAGGATGGGGGTACCCAAAGTGCAGCCGGAGTGCCGCTCAGTGCATCGGGGGTGGAAGCGGCAGCCCTCGGGCATGGCGTGCAGAGGCGGAACTTGCCCCTCGATGGAGGAGAGTCTCGGGCACTGCGAATCGAGTCGGGGAACCGAGGCCAGGAGCGCACGTGTGTAGGGATGAGCAGGCGTTTTTAGAACCTGCCCGACAGGCCCGCTCTCCACCAGTTGCCCGGCATACATGACGGCAACCTTGTCGGCCATCTGGGAGACAATCCCCAGATTGTGCGTGATTAAGAGAATGCTCATCTTGTGAGCGGTGCGCAGCTCGCTCAAGAGTTGCAGAATTTGCGCCTGAATGGTTACGTCCAGTGCCGTTGTCGGTTCATCAGCGACGAGCAGCCTGGGCCGGCTGGCCAGAGCCATGGCGATCACTGCCCGCTGTTTCATCCCGCCGGAGAGCTGATGCGGGTATTCATCAACCCGGAGCTCTGCCGAGGGGATGCCGACATCACTCAGCGCAGCGACACACTCAGCGCGGCAGGCTCGCTGCGGCTGGTGAAGTGCCAGGGCCTCCAGAATTTGTGTGCCGATGGTGAGGGTAGGGTTCAAAGCCAGCGAAGGATCCTGGAAAATATAGCTGACCCCTTTGCCTCGGATTTTTCGCAGCTCTCGGCGCGAAAGCGTCAGGGTATTTTGTCCTTCCAGGAGAATGCGTCCTCCCAGGTAGCGGAGGGAGGGGATCAGGCGCGCGATGCTCTGGGCGGTGATGCTTTTGCCGCAGCCGCTTTCACCCACCAGCGAAACGATCTGCCCCTCTTCCACCGTGAGCGAGACGTCATCGACCGCGCGCAGGAGTCCCTCTTCGGTTTGGAAACCGAGTGAGAGATTTTCGATCTGAAGCACGGGGAGGCTCACGGCTGTTTTGGATGACGTTTTAAAATTGGCTATCTACCTGAAAGAGGCCATGCAGGCTTTGAAGAGTCCCGCATGACCTCTGAATTAATTGTCCCGAAAAAACAGGATGACTAAATCTTCACCCAGGTGCTTTTCTTGCTGCCTTTGTACATGGCTTCCATCACGGCAACGCGGTCGGCTGCCTCGGTCGGCTTGACCAGCGGTTCTTCTTTGCCCTGAACGGCGTTGATGAACTGGTGGATGGGCACTACCGGGGATTTGGGCAGCTTCTTCCAGGGCTCGCGTCCGTCGGCGCCTTCCACCTTCTTGGAGCGGAAGTAGAGGTCGCCCCTGTCGATGATGGCGTGACCCTCGGTGCCGGAGATTATGAACGTGACCGGGCATTCGATATCCACCCAGCCGGCAGTGAGCGTGGCGCTGACGCCGCTCTTGAAGTGAATGAGACCCTGGCCCATTTCGTCGGTATCTTCATAGTTGCCGACGGCCACCTGAATATCGGCCGTGGCTTTTTCCACGTCGCCGAAAATCCACATGAGGATATCGAGCATGTGCGTTCCCAGATCGCCAAAACCGCCGCAGCCCGATTGCTTGACGTCGGCCATCCAGCGCCAGTCGGTATCAAACCAGCGGCCCAGCGAACCACTATGGCAATTCCATGCGCTTGCACGGGTGATCTTGCCAAAGGCTCCGTTGGCTACCTGCTCGCGCAGGAAGAGGTGCTTGGGATCAGTCCTCATGAAGTAGCCGGTCGTGAAGAGCACTCCGGCCTTATTGAGCGCATTGGCCATGGTGTAGCTGTCCTTGGCGGAGATGCCCAGCGGCTTCTCGATGAAGGCGTGCTTCTTGGCCTTGGCGGCACCTTCCACTAACGGACGATGCAGGTTGGTTTCAGAGCAGATCACTACGGCCTGGACTTCCGGGTCATTCCAGATTTTATCCGGGCTATCGCTGAGAGCTTCGCAGGAATGGAACTTCGCCCATTTCTCGGCCCGTTCATTCTTATGATCGTAGCAATACTTTACTTTAACGTCCTTCCGTTCCTTCATTTTGTTCATGAAGTCGGGGGTGTGAATATGCGCGCAGCCGACGAATGCGATCGTGGTCTTCGCGGTTTCCTGGGCACTTACCATGACCGAGGGCATCATGGCCGCTGCCGCACCGATAATAGCCGTCGATTTTACAAAATCACGGCGGGATAATTGATTTTTCATTCTGATTAATTCGAAAAAAAAACTAGGTTAAATTCAAGACATCCTGCATCGTGTAGATGCCCGGTTTCTTGCCAGCACACCAGAGGGCGGCTCTCAAAGCGCCTCGAGCAAAAGTATCGCGGCTGGAGGCTTTGTGCGTCAGCTCCACGCGCTCTCCGTCGGCGGCAAAAATGACCGTATGGTCTCCCACGACGTCGCCGCCCCGCAGGGAGTGCATCCCGATTTCTTCGGCTGTGCGCTCACCCACCAGGCCTTCCCGACCGTGGCGTACCACTTCTTCGTACTGCTTCTTGCGAGCCTCCGCGAGGATTCGCCCGAGAGTATCAGCCGTCCCGCTGGGAGCATCTTTCTTATGTCGATGGTGCATCTCCACCACCTCGATATCGAAAGAGGGGCCCAGAATCTCGGTTGCTTTGCGAGCCAGCCAGAAGAGCGTATTGACACCCGTCGAGTAATTGGATGCCCAGACAACGGGGATATTTTCTACGGTTTTCCCAATCGCCTTTTTCTCTTCGGGCGTGTGGCCGGTCGTGCCGATGACCAGAGGCTTTCCCTGACTCGAGCAGAGCTGGGCTACCGGCAGCGTCGTTTCGTGAAAACTGAAATCAATAACTACATCAGCGCTCCCGACAGCCTGGGCCAGGTCATCGCCCAGATCGGCTGTGGCCGCTACGACGAGTTCCGGTCTTTCGGCTGCACAGTTAATCAGCATTTTGCCCATGCGTCCCCTGGAGCCGATGATTGCGACTTTTAACATGGCTGGAGCTCCTACAGGTTTGCGCCCGAGATCAGGTTTAGTGCCTCAAGAGTCTGTTTTACCACAGCGCGGCTCTTATCCGAAAGGTGATAGAGCGGCAGGCGGACTTCCTCAGTGCATTTGCCCATCATGGAGAGCGCTGCTTTCACCGGCACCGGGTTGGTCTCCACGAACAGGTTTTTATAGAGCGGATAATATTTCTGATGAATCCGGAGCGCCTCGGCCGTTTTGCCTGCTGCAAAAGCCCGCACCATCGCACAAACCTCTGCCGGAATAATGTTGGAGGCCACGCTGATGACTCCCTGGGCACCCACCGCCATAAAGGAGAGGGTGAGGGGATCGTCGCCGCTCAGGACGGTGAAGCCCGGTTTCCTGACCGCATCCATCAACTGGCTGACGCGGTCCGAATTTCCGCCGGCTTCTTTGATCGAGACGATATTGGGATTGGCCTCGGCCAGACGTCGCACCGTCTCCACGCCGATCTCGATGCCGCATCGGCCCGGGATACTGTAGAGAATCAGCGGTATTTTGACACTACGGGCAATCTGTGAAAAGTGCTCAAAAAGCCCATCCTGAGAAGGCTTGTTGTAGTAGGGTGCGACCAACAGGGAGGCATCGACCCCCAGCTTTTCAGCGGCCTGAGTGAGGTGGATAGCTTCTACCGTGCTGTTGGCTCCCGTGCCTGCGACCACTTTGATGCGGCCGGCTACGGTTTTCACCGCCAGTTCAATCACGTGCAGATGCTCTTCCGGAGAAAGCGTGGAGGATTCTCCCGTACTGCCGACCGGCACAACGCCATCGACTCCCTGCTCGACCTGGCGATTGACCAGGGCAATGTAGGCTTCTTCATCAAGCTTGCCATTCCTGAACGGAGTGACCAGCGCTGTGTAAACACCTTTAAACATAAATAAAATATCTCCTATCTCTAAATCTCTATTTGTCCGGTGAAGGAAACCTCGGCCGGACCCGTTAATGTGACATCCTTGAAATTTTCACCGGTCCGGGTAAACCCGACCTGCAACTGGTCCCCGCCTTGAGTAGTAACAGTCACCGGCGAAGGCCAATCGAACACTCGTGACGCGATGAGCGCTGTGGCCGTGACACCCGTGCCGCAGGCCAGCGTTTCGCCCTCCACACCTCTTTCGTAAGTGCGTACCCGGATGGAGTGGTCGTTCAGAACCTGAGCAAAGTTGACGTTCGTCCCCTTGGGACCGAATCGATCATGGTAGCGCAGGCTGGCTCCCCATTTTTGAACCGGGACGGAAGCGAGCTGGTCCACGAAGTAGACCGCATGAGGAACGCCTGTGTTGATAAAGTGGACTTTCCCGGATTCACCTTCCCACCGCAGATCCATTCCCAGATGGAGCCCGGTTGGAGTCGTCAAGCTGACCTTGACCAGATGATCCACAAACTCGGCATGGATGATGCCGGAGAGCGTCTCGAACGCGATCCGGTCTTCCTTGCCTGTCAATTGACGGACAAAGCGGGCAAAACAGCGGGCACCGTTGCCGCACATTTCAGCCTCGCTCCCGTCGCTGTTATAAAATTTCCAGGCGTAATCCGCCTTACCGTTGGAGCTGTTCTCCAGAAGAATCAGTCCGTCGGCTCCGATAGCCTTTTGTCTATTGCAAAGGCCTGCAATCTGCTCCGGCAACAAAGAGAGTTTTCGGTTGCGATTATCTATCAGGACGAAGTCATTTCCTGCCCCGTTCATTTTTGTAAACTCTACCAGCATAATAGCCACAGCACTCTACCAAACTTGACTCAAGGGCACAAGGAGCATATCAGCGGTTTTTGTCTCAGGCCTTCCCGAGTTTTCGCAAAAAAAGACATCCTGACCCTCTGTTTTCAGCCAATAACGCTCGTAGTTCATTTTTCAGGCGGCTTCTGCAAGAGGGCTGCCTCCTTCTGAACCGTGCCCAATATCTCCTGAAGCGCTATCCCTTTTTCCCGTGACAAAACGCGGCAAGCCTCGAACTCCGGCTTGGCATGGAGGATTTTCCCACCGCTGCGGGTGATCTTGACCGGCACGAGCCCGTAAATTGTCGTGACCTCAACCGTTTCCCGCCGGAGCTTGAACCGCGAAACCGGATAGTGCCGAACGCCGATGGAGCCCGTTTCCGTGAAAAGAAGCCGGGTGAACTCAACCAGTTGCGAAGCGTTGCAGAGAATGGAAAGCTCCACGGCCGGACGGCTTTTTTTCATCTGAATGGAGGTATGCCAGGCATCCAGAGCTCCCAGCTCCAGAGCGCGCTCCAGCACGTACCCCAGGGATTCGGGGGTGCTGTCATCGAGATTAGTCTGGAGAAGCTCCACCCGGTCGGTTTCCCAATCCTCCGGCGCTTTTTCACCGGCAGTGCTCTCTCCCAGGACGACTCTGAGCATATTGGGCCGGGTTTTCAGAATCCGAGTACCGAAACCATAGCCGATTTTTTTCGCAACGATATCCTGCATCGGCCCGAAAGACTCGACAAACTCGGCCAGAATCGCCGCCCCTGTCGGGGTGATCATCTCCGAATCCTCCTCGCACTGAGAGAGTGGTACCCCGCTGGCACCCAGTATGGCCAGCGTGGCCGGGACCGGAATCGGCATTTTCCCGTGTGCGCAATGCACGTAGCCCGTGCCGTCCGTGGGTCGGCAGGCCAGGACTACGGGCCGCCCCAGAAGCTCCAGGGCGATGCAGGCGCCCACGATATCAACGATGGAATCCAGCGCGCCTACCTCGTGAAAATGAATCGTTTCGAGCGTTTTGCCGTGAATTTTCGCCTCTGCGGTGCCGATTTTGAGGAAGAGGCTTACCGCGCGCTCCTTGACCCAGGCCGAGAGAGCGGAGGATTCTATGATCTGCCGTATCTCCGTGAAACCCCGATGCGGGCCGTGCTCATGTGGCTTCCCGTGCTCGTGTTCGTGCGAATGCTCATGAGTGTGCCCGTGGTCATGTTCATGGGAGTGTTCATGAGTGTGCCCGTGGTCATGTTCATGCTCATGATGATGGGGCTCCTCATGCCCGTGCTGGTGTTCATGTTCGTGGGAATGTTCGTGCTGATGCACATCCAGGTGGGTGCCGGAGATGCCTTGGACAATCCGCCTCTCCGTATGGAGATGCCAGCCATCCAGGTGGAGCTTTTGCAGCTCGCGGTTGAGGGCATCCTGCGGAACCCCCACGTCAATCAGGGACGCCAGGAACATGTCGCCGCTGATTCCTCCGACAATGTCTAAATATAAAGTTTTCATTTTTCTGTGACTGCAGGTGCCTGCAGGGTGAGAGAATTAATTTGGCTGGCTGCGTAACCGGCCCCGAAGCCGTTATCGATGTTGACCACGGTGACTCCGCTGCCGCAGCTATTGAGCATTCCCAGGAGCGCCGCGATTCCGCCCAGGCTCGCGCCATAGCCGACACTTGTCGGAACGGCGATGACCGGTTTGGAGACGAGTCCGGCCACAACGCTGGGGAGCGCTCCCTCCATTCCGGCTACGACCACCAGGACGCTTGCCTTGCGCAGTATGGCCAGGTTGCCCAGGAGACGACGGATTCCGGCCACGCCGACGTCATAAAGGCGGATAACATCATTACCCATAATTTCGGCCGTAACGGCAGCCTCTTCTGCGACAGGCAGATCGCTGGTGCCTGCGCAAAGCACCGCAATAGGCAGAGGCCGTTTGGGCAGGGGCTCCCGCACGAGGGTGAGACAGCGGGCCGCCTTGTGATAGACCACTTCCGGGAAACGGGAGCGCACCGCCTCCATATGGGCAGAGGTGATCCGGGTGATCAGGACTTGCGGGGCGTTCCGGAAAATCTGAGTCGCGATCTCCAGAACCTGCTCCGGTGTCTTGCCTTCGCCGTAAATGACTTCTGAAAACCCGCTGCGTTCGGCCCGGTGTATATCCACATGGGCAAAACCCAGGTCGACCGACGTATCTTGTTCCAGTTGCGTCAGGACCTCTTCAGCGGAGATTTTTCCGTTCTTGAATTCTTCCAGCAGTGTGAGCGCGTCTTTCATGAAATAAGCTGTTTTTCAGGATTCTGTTTCAGGTTTTGGAGAGGGCGGAGTGTCTTGCACATCGCTCTTCTTTTTGGAGAAGGTCATCGGCTGAGGCGTTGTCTGACCCAGAATCTGAAGGTCATTGCGGACCGTTTCGCGCAGGTAGGGCGGCGGCTCTTTGCCGCTCTTCTTCCAATAGGAGAGCTTGGCCTTGAGCGCATGATGTTCGGCCTTTTCCTTGTCGCCCATCCGCATATAGATGATGCTCAGGTTCATCTGCGCCATCTGGTTTTCCGCCTCCATCTCCACGGCCTTGAGTGTTTCGCCCAGCGCCTGCTCCAAGTCGTTTTTGCGCAGATAGGCGTTCCCCAACGCCAGTTGTGCATCCAGACAATCGGGATACTCCTTCAGAAGAGCATTGAGCTCCTCGATGCACTGGTCCACATTCCCCAACGCAAGCTGGTAGACAGCTTCGTCATAGAGGGCGATCCATTCGTCATTTTGCCTTGACACAAGGCCTATTTTGCTATGAAACTCAACCAACTGCAAGCCCTGTGCTTGGCTGGCTGCGTTTGAAAAGAGTTCATTTCTTCCCGGTATTCTATGATTCGCTTACTTTGCACTGATTTTGACGGAACGATCTTTCACGAAAGTGGAGATTCCTCACCCATTTCACCCCGTTTTTTGAATTTGATTCACTCTCTCAAATCCAAAGGTGTCCAATGGGTGATCAGTACCGGGCGCGACCGCCACGAAGTCCTTGCGACCCTCCATCATTGCGGGGTAGACGTCCTGCCCGATTTCCTTTCCACGGTGGAGCGCGAGCTCTATGAGCGCAAAGGCGATGACTATGAACCGATGCAGCCCTGGAACCAGATTTGCCAGGAGGTGCACCGCAAGCTCTACGAGAAAATCGCCTCGCTATTGCCGCCTTTGGAGGAGTGGATTAAGAAAAATTACTCGAGCTCAGTTCTTTACAGTGACGGATATTCTCCTCTCTGCTTTATTGCCCGTAATAATCCCGAGGCCGACCGCCTTCTCGAAGAGGTGGAAAAGCATTTCGCCCCGGTGCCGGAAATTTCATTGGTCCGCAATGATGTCTACGCGCGCCTGGCCCACATGGATTACAATAAGGGGACGACTCTCCTGGAATTGCAGCGCCACCTGGGGATTGGCCCCGAAAAGGTCTGTGTCGCCGGAGACCACTATAACGATATCCCGATGCTCCGCCGAGAGGTGGCCCGCTTTATCGTCACTCCCTCCAATGCGATAGACCAGATTAAAAAGCTGGTTCTTGCAGAGGGCGGCTACGTTTCCGGGCTCTCTTCCGGCGCCGGTATCGCTGAAGGTGTGGAGAGATTTCTGAACGGTCAGTTTTAAGCGCTTTTAATGCAAGAAGAACCACTCCTTATTCGAATTCACGGGGATCCTTCCGGGCCCACGCTTATTTATTTACCCGGTATCCACGGGGATTGGTCCATGATCGGCGATTTCCGCCGTCAGGCCCTCCCTCACTATTGTTTTGTGGAGTTTACCTATCCCCGGACCAAAACCTGGACCCTCCAGCAATATGGGCAGGCGGTTCTGGATCTGCTGAAAGAAAACAAGATCACCCACGGCTGGATTATTGCCGAATCCTTCGGCTCCCAGGTGGGCTGGAAGCTTCTGGAATTGCAGCGTGTTCACCCTGAGAATTTCACCCCCGAAGGTATCATCCTCGCGGGCGGCTTCGTGCACCACATGACCTTGTGCGGCATCACGCTCTTTGGAAAAAACTTCCGGCTTCCCCTCAAGAAACAGTTTTCCCTCCTGCGTTTCTTCGGACGCCGCATTCTGTACCGCTGTTTGAAGGACCCTCTTGTCCGCGAGGAGATTATGGAGTTCAAACAACGCCGCTCGCAGTTGGATAGAGACGCCGTCTGGCATCGACTGGAGCTTGCGCTCGAAAACGACCTGCGTCCCGTTGCTGCGACGACGAAGATTCCCGTCTTTTGCCTATCGGGTTTGATCGATCTGGCGGTTATTTTCCCCCATACCCATTATTGGCTCTGGCGTTACTGCCCTGGCTATTCCGGAGCGCATCTCCTGATCAACTGGGAGCTGAGCACTTTTGGCTCTGATCATCATGTTCTGGGCCACGGCAAGCGCACATTCCGCGTCATCGACCGCTGGATACACAGATATCCGGGACCGAAATATCCGGCGAACACCCCTTAACAAGTGCCTGTTAGGGCTGAGCCGAAGAGGTTGACAATCCGGGAAAGTTTTTGTTCTAATAACTCCCACGCCCTAAGGGTCAACGGGGGTGAGTGAATGCCTGAAAGGTGGCCGTGGGTATTCACTTTACCAAATCAAACGGGCCGGCCACAGATTAAAAAATATGAGTAAGAGCATCAAAGGAACACAAACAGAGAAAAACTTGTTAACATCTTTTGCCGGAGAATCTCAGGCTAGAATGCGCTATACCTATTTCGCCGGTGTGGCGAAAAAGGAAGGCTTTGAGCAGATTGCTGCGATCTTTACCGAAACCGCAGACCAGGAAAAAGAACACGCCAAGCGCATGTTCAAGTTCCTCGAAGGCGGCATGGTGGAAATCACTGCCTGTTATCCGGCCGGTGTGATCGGCACCACGCTCGAAAACCTCCAGGCAGCCGCTGCCGGCGAGCATGAAGAGTGGTCTGCAGACTATCCGAAGTTTGCTCAGATCGCTCAGGAAGAAGGCTTTGCAGATATCGCCGCTATGTATCGCAATATCTCCAATGCGGAGAAGGGACATGAGGAGCGTTATCGCGCTTTTGTGAAGAATATCGAGACTGCCCAGGTGTTTGCTAAAGAAGGCGAAGTGGTCTGGCAGTGCCGCAATTGTGGTTATATCCACACCGGCAAGACGGCTCCCAAAGTTTGCCCGGCATGTCTCCATCCCCAGGCCCACTTTGAGGTCATGAAGAAGAATTGGTAATTCAATTCTGCCTGACTTTATAAAACGATTAGCCCCTCGTCTTGCTTTTAAGATAGGGGCTTTTTTTTTCAATAAATGCAGATTTTGGGAGATTCTCGCTGTCAAACGGGGTAACTTTTGGTAGAATCCCGCTTAAAGCCTGATGGAGGGATACTTCCGGGTTCAATTTAAATATGAAAACAATTAAGAAAGAACTGGTCATTGTGGGCGGTGGCCCGGCCGGATATGCGGCGGCGGTCCGCGCTGCCCGCAATGGAATGAGTGTCGCGTTGGTGGAATCTGAGAATCTCGGCGGCGCCTGTTTGAATTGGGGCTGTATCCCGACCAAGACGCTTTTGGAATCCTCTCATCTCTTCTCCAGAGTTCGTTCCGGTGAGTTTGGCATCACTGGCGGCCTGGAGACTCTGAAGCTGGATATGGAAATGGTTGTCGGTCGTAAAGATCACCTGGTTCAGAAGCTCAGTCAGGGGATCGGCGCGCTCCTTGAAGCCAATGGAGTGGAGCGGTACAAAGCCACGGCGGCCTTCACCGGAGATAAAACGCTGACTCTTACCACGGGTGAGAAGCTTCAGGGTCAGAAGATACTCTTGGCACTGGGTGCCGAGCCGGTTTTCCCTCAGTCCATCCGGGGAGTCGATTTGGGCTTATCTTCCGAAGATATCCTGGCTCACCGCTTTGGCTCCTATGCAACGGTTGCCGTCGTGGGCGGCGGCGTGATCGGAGTGGAGATGGCGACCTTTTTCAGCGATTTAGGCAGCCAGGTGACGATTCTGGAAGGCCTGCCCCGTATCCTTTCGCCGTTCTCGGAAGACGTGAGCAAATATGTCGGCATGAGCCTGCGGCGCAGCGGCGTCAAAGTCGTGACCCAGGCCCAGGTAGAAGCTTTCCAAAGAGAGGACGGAAATAAAGTCGGGGTCGTTTACAAGGATAGTAAGGCCAAAGACCAGACGCTTTCGGTCGATTTGGTCATCGTCTGTGTCGGCCGCAAACCCCGCAGAATGGAGGGCCTGGAGCTCTGCGGCATCCAGTTTGACCGCGGCATCGTAGTCGATTCTCAGGGACGTACCGGGCATCCGGATATTTACGCAGCCGGCGACTGTGTCCGGGGGGCGATTCAATTGGCCCACTTCGCCACGGCCCAGGCGCTCAGCGTTGTGGATAATCTGGCAGGCAAAACGGTTCATACGGATCTCTCCTGCATTCCCAGTTGTGTCTATACGGCACCCCCTGTGGCCAAGGTCGGCTTGAGCGAAGAAGAGGCTCTGGCAGCGGGCCGAGTGCTCGAAATGGGGCGCTTCAATCTGGGCGGCAACGGTAAATCCTTAATTGCCGGCGAGGAACGCGGCTACATGAAGGTCATTTTCGAAAAAGGTACCGAAATCCTCCTGGGCGTCGAGCTGGTCTCGGGGCAGGCTCCCGAAATAATTGGCCCTCTGGGCACGCTGGTTGCGATGAAAGCCCGCCGCTCGGATATCCTGAAATCCGTCTATCCTCACCCGAGCGTCAGCGAAGGATTTTTTGAGGCCGTCGAGGACAGTATGAAGCAGGCTATCCATGTGATTTACAGAAACTAGAAGAGGGGATATTCCGAAGACTTTTTCGCCTGAAACCGAGGCTCGACAAAGGCATTACCTGGCGTTAGAGTTGTGGCGGATGATCTGAACACAGGGACATGTGTTTGCGGATATGACAGATAGAGCAGAGCCTTGGAATCCCTTTAAACGTTTATTTGATTAGAACAGGTATAAGTATGTTAAGAACTCCTTTTTACAGCAAAATGCTGGCTGCGGGCGGCAAGATGGTGGAATTCACCGGTTATGAATTGCCGGTCCAATTTGAATCCACCGGGATCATGGTCGAGCACAAAGCGGTCCGGGAAAAGGCCGGCCTTTTCGACGTCTCTCACATGGGAGAGATTTATCTGCGTGGAAAGGATGCCTTCGCTTCCATTCAGAACCTCATTACCAACGATATTACGACGCTCAAGGACGGCGCAGCACGCTATTCGCTCCTGCCCAATGCCCAGGGTGGAGTGGTGGATGACATTCTGGTTTACCGTTTCAATCAGGAGGAATATCTCCTGGTCGTCAATGCCGCCAATACGCAGAAGGATGCCGACTGGATTGAGGCGCGCCTTCTGGGTGATACTCAATTTGAAAACGCCAGCTCTGCCACCGCTCAGTTGGCTCTCCAGGGACCTCTGGCCATCGAGATCGTAAAACAATTTATCTCTCTGGCCGATATCCCCGAGAAAAACTACACCTTTAAAACGCTGACTCTGGAAGGGGTGAAAATCATCCTCTCGCGGACCGGCTATACGGGCGAAGACGGCTTCGAATTTTATTGCCCCAACGCCTTTGCCGAGCGTATGTTTGATCTCCTCATGGAGCATGGGCGTCCCTTTGGGATGGTCCCTGCCGGGCTGGGCTCCCGCGACACGCTCCGCATGGAAGCCGCGATGCCTCTTTACGGTCATGAAATGAACGAAGAAACGCTCTGCCATGAGCTGGGCCTGGATTTTGCCATCAAGATGAATAAGGAGAGCTTTATCGGCAAGGATGCGCTCCTGAAGAATCCTCCCCGCTATCAGCGCCTGGGTATCAAGATGATTGATCGCGGCATCGCCCGTGAGCATTGCCCGATCTTTAATGATGAAGGACGGCAGATCGGCTACGTCTCCTCCGGCACTCACAGTCCGACCCTGGGTCAGGCCGTGGGGATGATCCGTGTGGAAAAAGAATTTACTGCCTCAACTCTGTGGGTTGAGGTGAGAAATAAAAAACTTAAGGCTGGGATCGTGCCTCTGCCTTTTTACAAAAGAAACAAATAGGATACTGATTAATAAGATTTAATTATTATGTCGAAATTAAAATTCCTGAAATCTCACGAGTGGTATAGCGCTGAGAACAACACCGTGGGAATTTCCGACTTTGCTCAACATGAGTTGGGCGACATCGTCTTTGTCGAACTGCCTGAAGTGGGTGAGAGCGTCGAGGCGGGTGAGGCATTTGGCAATGTGGAATCGGTCAAAGCTGTTTCGGAAATCTACAGCCCAGTGAGCGGCACGGTGATTGAGGTCAATGAAGACCTCCAGAATGCGCCCGAGTTGATCAATCAGGATGCTCTTGCTGCGTGGATGATCAAGGTAAAGGTGAGCTCTGTGTCTGAGGAGCTGATCTCCTCCGACGACTATGATGAACTGACAAAGAGGTAAATACCTCGTTGAGCTTATTTTTGCGAAGGAAGCGTTTCTGTCTTTTACGGACAGAAATCCGGTCTGTTTAATGTTTATTTAATCTATTCAAACGTATGTCAACTTATACGCCTCACACCGCGTCGGAAATCCGCGAGATGCTCGATGTGGTGGGAGTAAAGAATCTGGAGGGTCTCTATCAGGGTCTGGAAGGAATCTTTGCTCGGGATATGAATCTGCCTGCGGGCAAAAGCCAGCAGGAAGTGGCGGGGTATTTCGGGAAGCTAGCCGGGGCCAATAAGGTCTTCGGCAGCATCTTCCTGGGAGCCGGTGCCTACCAGCACTACATTCCGCCGGTGGTCAAAAGCATTTTGAGCCGCTCTGAATTCATCACCGCCTATACGCCGTATCAGGCCGAGATGTCGCAGGGCATTCTGCAGGCGATTTTCGAATTCCAATCGATGATCGCCGAGCTGACCGGGATGCAGGTCTCCAACGCTTCCCTCTATGACGGTTCCACGGCTCTGGCTGATGGAATCCTCATGTTGAGCGAAAAGAAGAAAAACAAAGTCCTCATGTCCGAAGGGATCAATCCTCGCTCGCTGGAAGTGGTCAAAACCTATCTCACCCCGCTGGGTTTCGAGATCGAATTGATCGCTCTGGAAAACGGCAAGACCTCCCTGGCAGATCTGGAGAAGAAGCTCAGCGATGACGTCTTCGCCGTGGCGCTGGCTCAGCCCAATTTCTTTGGCGTGATCGAAGACGCTCAGACGATTGGCGAGGCGGCTAAGGCGGCCGGTGTCGGCTACATCATGCAGGTCGAGCCCTTTGCCTGTGCGCTTCTGAAGACTCCCTTTGAGTGCGGTGCCGATGTCGCCGTCGGAGAAGGCCAGCCCCTGGGAATGCCGCTCTCCTATGGCGGACCCTATCTGGGCTTTATCGGAGCCCGTGAAAAATTGACCCGCAGGATGCAGGGACGCATCGTCGGCAAGACTCACGATTCGGCCGGCCGGGATGCTTACGTGCTCACTCTGCAAGCCCGTGAGCAGCATATCCGCCGCGAGAAGGCGGCCTCTTCCATCTGTTCCAATCAGGCCCTTTGTGCCCTGACCGCTACGGTCTATATGGCGAGCGCCGGTAAAGAGGGAATGAAAGAGGTGGCACGCCAATCGCTCTCCAAGGCCCATTATCTGGCGGCGCAGATGACCGCGATTGACGGCTTTGAATTGAAATACAGTTCCGAGTTCTTTAACGAATTCGTGGTGGTGAGCAGGGCTCCCGCCGATCTGATCAGAAATAAATGCACGGAGAAGAACATTCTACCCGGCCTGAAGCTGAGCGATCATGAAATGCTCTGGTGCGCTACCGAAGTGAACAGCAAAGAGGATATAGACCAATTGATATCGGTGTTGAAGGAGGTCCGCCCATGAAAACGATTTTTGAGAAATCCCAAACCGGCAAATGCGCCCTTTCGATCGCGGCCTGTGACGTGCCCGAGTATCGCCTGGAAGCGGGGATTCTGAGGCAGGAAGATGCCCGGCTCCCCGAAGTTTCCGAGATCGATGTCGTGCGCCACTACACGGCCCTTTCCAAACGCGCTTATGGCGTGGATGACGGCTTCTATCCCCTGGGCTCCTGCACGATGAAGTATAACCCCAAGCTCAATGAAGAAGTGGCAGCTTTGCCCGGATTCACGGGGATTCATCCCTTGCAGTGCCCCCGAACCGTTCAGGGCGCTTTGGAAGTCATGTACCGGCTTTCCGAAAAGCTGGGAGAGATCACCGGCATGGACCAGGTGACGCTCCAGCCCGCGGCCGGCGCCCATGGCGAGTATACCGCTCTGCAGCTCATCCGCGCCTACCATCTGGAGCGCGGCGACACCCAGCGCGATAAAATCATTGTCCCGGATTCTGCTCACGGAACCAACCCGGCCTCGGCGAGCATGGCCGGCTATTCGATCATCAATATCCCCTCCGGACCCGATGGCTGTGTCGACCTGGAGGCCTTGAAAGCGGCAGTGGGTAAGGATACGGCGGCACTCATGCTGACCAACCCCAACACGGTCGGTATTTTCGAGAAAGGGATCACTCAGATCGCAAAGATCGTCCACGAAGCCGGCGGGCTCCTCTATTATGACGGAGCTAACCTCAACGCCATTATGGGCACCATTCGCCCGGGCGATATGGGTTACGACGTGGTTCACCTCAACCTGCACAAGACTTTCAGCACGCCTCACGGCGGCGGCGGCCCGGGCTGCGGTCCGGTCGGCTGCAAGAAGGCTCTGGCCAAATATCTGCCGGGGCCCATCGTGGTCAAAACGCAGGAAGGCTACGGGCTCAGCGACTCTTCAGACAAATCCATCGGAAGGGTCAAAACCTTCTATGGAAACTTCCTGGTGGCGCTCCGCGCGCTGGCCTATATCGAGGTTCTCGGTAAGGAAGGGATCAAGCAGGCGGCTCAGTTGGCGGTGCTCAACGCGAACTACATGATGGCTCGCCTGAAGGATAAATTCCCGACTCATTCCTCGAAGATCTGTATGCACGAATTCGTGATGAGCTGCGAAGAAATCAAGAAGGAGATCGGCGTCAGCGCGCTGGATTTTGCCAAGGCGATGATCGATCGCGGGATGCACCCGCCCACGATTTACTTCCCGTTAATCGTCCACGAAGCTCTGATGTTCGAGCCGACCGAGACCGAATCCAAAGCCACTCTGGACTGGGCTTGCGACACGGTGCTCGAGCTCCTCGAGGAAGCTTACCGCGACCCTGAGGCCTTCAAAAAGCATCCTTGCTCGATGCCCATCGGCCGGCCCGACGAAGTTGCCGCGGCACGCAAACCGGTGATCATCTACGGGGGAAATTCCGATTAAACGATTCCTCGAGTCTTAGACTCTTAAAAACAAAAGCCGGCCATGGAGGTCGGCTTTTGTCGTCTAAATTCGGGAGGAGCTCAGAGCCTCTCCGTCGATAATGCGGCCGGAGCGCTCTGAACTCTTCTGCGTTACTTCAGAATGACCCGGTAGAAGCGCTTCGCATCCTTGGGTGAATCGTAATCAATCACCACGGTGGGCAGAGTGTTGATAACACCCTTGCTGAGCTCCTGCCAGCTCTTGGGGTCGCCCGGAGTCAGCGTATATTCCACGACGAACTCTGCGCCGATCGGACCGTAGACGTTGATCCCGGCATACATCAGGAGATCGTTGAGCCAGAGTGAGGCCGGTTGGCTCGTGACCTCTCCGCCCTCGTTGCTGACCTTGACCGTATAAGTGCCGCTATCGGCGCTGCTCGCTGCCACCAGTGCGTAGACCGACTGATTGGCACCCTTTATCTCTTCGCCGTTCAGGAACCATTGATAGGTCAGGTCCTGTCCCTCAGCAACCACGGCAAAAGTCGCCGCGCTGCCTGTGCCGACAATGAGTGTTTGCGGCTGAGTGGTAATGACGGGCGCAGGGACCGGATCCGTCACGCTCAGGTGAGCAGGCTCGCTGGTCACTTCGCCGAATTTATTGGTGACCCGGACCGTGTAGGTTCCTGTATGGTTCGGAGTGGCATTCTCGATCGTGTAGGTGGGCTCGGTTGCACTCTCGATGACGTAGCCGTCTTTGAACCACTGATAGTTCAAGGGAGCCGTCCCCGTGGCGGTGACGCTGAAGGTTACGGTCTCGCCCGTCTTGATATCGGCCGAGGCCGGCTGCTCGGTAATAGCCGGAGCCACGGGCTCGATGACGGTCAGGAGAGCAGGCTCGCTGGTCACTTCGCCGAATTGATTTGTGACCCGGACCGTATAGGTTCCCGCGTCGTTCGGAGTAGCGGCGTCAACTGTATACTCAGATTCAGTCGCCCGCTCAATAGCGGTGCCGTCTTTGAACCACTGATAGCTCAAAGGCTCTGTCCCCGCGGCGCTGACGCTGAAGGTCGCATTTTCACCCACCAGAATTGTCCGTGAAACCGGTTGCTCTTCAATGATGGGCGGCTCCGGCACAATGACGGTCAGAATGGCCGGTTCGCTCACGATTTCATCAATATCGTTCCAGACCACAACCAGGTAGATACCCGCATCGTTGACTGTAGCGTTTTCAATCGTATACGTGGCACTTTCGGCGCCGATAATTGGGTCCTGATACTTGTACCATTGATATCTGAAAGGTGGCGTGCCCGAAACCGTGACGCTGAAGGTATAGTCCTCGCCCACCAGAATGGTTGCCGAGCTCGGCTGCGTCACAATCGTAGGCGGTTCGACTACCGTTAAGAGAGCGGCATCGCTGATCTTGGTGCCGTATTCATTCGTGACATGGACCGTATATTCTCCCGCATCGTTCGGAGTTGCGCCGTCTACGGTATATTCAGCTTCGGTCGCCCGTTCAATGGCGGTGCCATCTTTGTACCACTGATAGCTGAGCGGTTCTGCACCCGTAGCCGTGACGCTG
>CAZSTC010000012.1:0-47169 GCA_964609795.1 uncultured Verrucomicrobiota bacterium | reverse complement strand
TCTACAGGTGCAGGAGCCGGAGCAGGTTCTACAGGTGCAGGAGCCGGAGCAGGTTCTTGAGCTAAACAACTAATTACAGAGCAGGAGATTACACAGACTAGAAGCATGGATAGCGTTATCCGTGTCACAGTGTTATTTAGCATTCTCATTATTGCCCGTCTACAATTCGCCCTCATATCGTTTTCATCATACACTATAGAGAGCTTCCAATGCAATCTCTTGTGTGTTTCGGGTAGAGAAAAACGTTTTTGCTGGTAAAATAATGGAATTAGGCTACGATGGCCCACGAGCTGTATTATGCGTAACAAAATCAAAATTATCAGAAGGTTTTCCGAGCTGGTCCTGGCGGTAACTGTAGCTGCGTGGAGCAACACATGTAGCCATGCTGAACCATTAAACTCCTTGGATCAGATTACGGTGAAAGTAGACGAAGCGGACGTGGGTATCAGTCCGAAATTTTACGGTATCTTTTTTGAAGAAATCAGCATGGCAGGTGATGGAGGCCTTTATGCTGAGCTTATTCGGAACCGTAATTTTGAAGACTCGGCGAGGCTGGATCATTGGGTGATCCGGAGTATCGGAGCGGCTACTGCAACAGCGACTCTTTGTCCGGATGTTCCCAGTGGTGGTTTCAATAGGCAGAGTGCGCTTTTAAAAGTGGACCTGCCTGAGGGGACAAAAGGAGAGGGCTTTTTAGTGAACAATGGCTATTTCGGTATTTCTGTCCAGAAAGGAGCTTCATATAACCTGAGTTTTTTTGTTAAAAGTAGCTCAGATGTCTTAAGGGTTCGTCTGGTGGATGAAAGTGGAACCATTTTGGCGAATACCAATGTCAAGGTATCGCAAGATTGGACGAAAAAAAACATCACCCTTCGCCCAAAAAGCACATCCCATAACGCTACTTTGCAGATGGGGTTGGATGCTGGAGGAGAGGTTTACTTAGACATGGTCAGCCTATTTCCAAAGAAAACCTGGAAAAATCGTAAAAATGGTTTGAGAGTAGATTTGGCGGAGAAGCTGGACGAGCTTAATCCCGCTTTTGTACGCTTTCCGGGTGGATGCTGGGTAGAAGGCGATACTATGGCTACCTCCTATCGCTGGAAAGATACCATAGGTGAACTCAGCCAGAGACGGACACAGCACAATCTTTGGGGTTATGAAGTAGGGCATGGTTTGGGATATCACGAATATTTGGAACTCTGCGAAGACCTTGGTGCTGAAGCTCTCTTTGTAATCAATTGTGGAATGTCGCATAAAGAGGTTGTGCCTATGGACCGGATGCAGGAATACGTTCAAGATGCGTTAGATGCAATAGAATATGCGAATGGTGATATCAGCACTCGGTGGGGGGCTGAACGCGCCAAGAATGGCCACCCCAAACCCTTTAACCTTACCATGCTTCAGGTGGGGAATGAAAACGGAGGGCAGGCTTATGATGAGCGCTATGCCTTGTTTTACGATGCCATCAAAGAGAAGTATCCAGAAATCAAGCTGGTGGCTTGCCTTTGGGGTGGTTCGCCCAAGAGCAGACCGATAGAGATTCTGGATGAACATTACTACAACACGCCGGATTTTTTTATCAATAGATTTCATCAGTATGACACTTATGACCGAAGCGGCTTAGAAATTTATGTCGGTGAATATGCCGTTACTCAAAGGAACGGGCTCGGGGCGTTACGTGGAGCCTTAGGCGAGGCGGTTTTTATGATGGGCATGGAAAATAATGCGGATGTTGTGACGATGACCTCCTATGCGCCACTTTTTGTGAACGTAAATAGAAGGAGCTGGAGCCCTGATCTCATCAATTTTGATAGTTACCGTTCCTACGGAACCCCCTCCTATTATGTACAAAAACTATTCGCTCAGAACATTGGGACCCAGGTTGTACCTGTCGAAATGAAGGTTGCCCCCTTAATGGTGGATAGATCGAAAGCTGGCGGAATTGGTCTTGGAACATGGATTACTCAGGCGGAATTTAAGGACATGAAAGTTACTGTTGATGGGAAAACAATTTACGAGAACAGCGGTACTCAAATGCCTGAGTGGAAAACGCACGGCGGTTCTTGGAAGGTCGATGCAGGGGCATTGACGCAATCAGCCGCGGGAGAGAATATTTTTGGCTATATGCCCATGGATCTCACTCATTACACCTTCAATGTGAAGGCCAGAAAAATAAGCGGCAATGAAGGTTTTTTAGTCCTCTTTAATGCGCAGGATGAAAGGAACTTTTTCTGGTGGAATATTGGAGGTTGGGGTAATACCCGTCACGCCATTGAGGTGTCAGCAGATGGCGGAAAAAGCGAGTTGGGACAAAGTGTGAATGGCAAAATCCAGACAGGAAAGTGGTACGATATTCAAGTGGAAGTGCTACCGGGCAAAATTATCTGCTCTTTAGATGGTGTAATAATCCATGAAGTGTCCACTATCACTGAGACGCAGTCTGTTTTTGCTTCAGCAAGCCGGAATGATAACGAGCTTATTATCAAGGCTGTCAATTTGGATAAGGTACCGAGGATGGTTAATTTTAACCTGGATACCGATAGAAGGATTGTCTCAAAAGGAACCTTCTTCACCATGAGCCATCCTGATGAATGGGCAGAAAACAGCCTCACGGAACCCGAGCGAGTCGCTCCTGTTGCAAAATCAATCAAGGTTTCTAAAAATGGGACCTATGAGCTGCCGGCGAATTCAGTTAACGTTTACAAGTTGAAATTATCAGGTGGTAAGGTTAGAGCGAAGAAGACACCTTAATAGCAATCTCTTAAGAAGCTGTTTGAACAACGGCTTCAGTTTTGCTTAGATAACGAAAGAGGGGCAATGGGAAACCAGCCCCTCTTAATAATTGAAGATAAAGGGTAATGCTTCCAGACACTCATTTTCTCTATTTTTTGTAGTGGGGATTGCTGTTAAGAAGCAAGTGGGCCCTTACAGTTTTGACGCAAGCGAAAGATTGGATTGCAAGATTTCAATAATAAAATCAGAATAGACCAGCTAGACTAGTAGCTTTAATATAAGCATGGCAACCATTAAGAAACAATATCCGTTCGATGTAATCGAGGCTAAGTGGCAGCGCATTTGGGAAGAGAATAATACTTTTCAGGCATGGAATCCGGGGCAAGAGCCCGATCCGTCGCACCCCTTCTGGCAGCGGCATGCTGTTAATGAGCCTCTCCCTCCAAAGTATTATGTTCTGGATATGTTCCCGTATCCTTCGGGGGCAGGGCTCCACGTAGGGCATCCGGAGGGGTATACGGCCACCGATATCCTAGCGCGCTACTACCGTGCCAAGGGTTGTAATGTTTTGCATCCCATGGGTTGGGATGCTTTTGGTCTGCCGGCTGAACAATATGCTATTAAAACCGGCCAACATCCTCGGGTTACAACTGAAAGTAATGTTAATAATTTTAGACGTCAGATTAAGTCTATAGGTTTTAGTTACGATTGGACCCGGGAAATTAATACAACTGACCCGGAGTATTTTAAATGGACACAGTGGATATTTTTGAAGATTTACAATTCCTGGTTCAATCCTGAGACAAACAAAGCTGAGCCGATCAGTACATTGAAATATCCTCCGGAGCTTAAAACTGAAGCGGAAAAACGAACCTATCGTGATAGCAAACGTCTGGCATACGTGGCCGAGGCTCCTGTGAACTGGTGTCCACAACTTGGAACTGTACTGGCCAATGAAGAGGTTGTGGATGGTAAGAGTGAAGTAGGCGGTTTTCCTGTTATCCGGAAACCTATGCGGCAGTGGATGCTCCGAATTACTGCTTTTGCAGAGCGGCTTTTGGACGATTTGGATAGTATTGATTGGAGCCATGCATTGAAAGAGATGCAGAGAAACTGGATCGGGCGCTCAGAAGGCGCTGAGGTTGTTTTTTCTGTGGACTCAAAAAATCAGGAAAAAATCAAAGTTTTTACCACCCGACCGGATACGCTCTTTGGGGCTACTTACATGGTGTTGGCACCTGAACATCCCCTGGTGAAAAAAATTGCTCCGGCTGTCTGGCCTGAAGGAACCCCTAAAATGTGGAAAGGGGAAGAGGAGCCGGCTGCTACACCAGCAGATGCAATCGCTCGGTACCGTGTTTATGCAGAAAGCAAGAGCGACCTGGAACGGACTGAACTTTCTAAGGTAAAAACAGGGGTTTTCACTGGTGCTTATGCCATTAATCCTGTTAACTCAAAACGAGTTCCCATTTGGATTGCGGACTATGTTCTTTCTACTTATGGGACAGGTGCAATTATGGCAGTACCTGCGCATGATACTCGCGATTTAGAGTTTGCTCAGAAATTTGAGTTGCCTGTTATTCCAGTGGTTCAGCCCGAAAACCAAGCTGAACCGATTGGTTTTGTGGATGACGGAATTTCAATCAATTCGGATTTTTTAAATGGAAAACCAACCCCGGAGGCTAAGAAATTCATTACGGATTGGCTGGAAGAAAAGCAGTGTGGCAAGAAGACGATCAACTATAAACTTCGTGATTGGCTTTTTAGCCGCCAGCGCTACTGGGGAGAGCCTTTTCCCATTATTTGGAAGGAGGGTCACCATGAGTCGCTGGACAAGGATGTTTTGCCGCTAATTCCTCCGCAAATGAAGGATTACAAGCCGACAGAGTCCGGAGAACCACCGCTGGCGCGGGCTACTGATTGGGTGAATCTTCCTGATGGATCCGTGCGTGAAACAAACACGATGCCGCAATGGGCCGGTTCTTGCTGGTACTACCTCCGCTATTTGGATGCCGGAAATTCAAACGAGTTTTGTTCGAAGGAAGCAGAAAACTATTGGATGGGTTTTTATCCGAAAGCGAAAACGACCGGTATTGACCTCTATGTTGGGGGGGCCGAGCATGCTGTGTTGCATCTGCTTTACTCGAGATTTTGGCACAAAATTCTCTTTGATTTAGGAGAAGTGAGTACTCCTGAGCCGTTTCACAAATTGGTGAACCAGGGCTTAATTTTGGGAGAAGACTCGCAAAAAATGTCCAAGTCTCGTGGTAACGTTGTAAATCCGGATGACGTGCTGAAAGAATACGGAGCTGACGCGTTTCGTCTCTATGAGATGTTCATGGGGCCGCTGGAAATGGTGAAGCCTTGGAGCACAAAGGGGGTTGAAGGTGTCTATCGATTCTTGGGGCGCGTCTGGCGCATATTTATTTCAGAAGAGAGCATAACTCACATGGAGCAGAATTTGACGCTGGATATTACCCAGGCTGACAATTTACTGGGTGAGCTGAACCTGAGCCCGAACGTTCAGGATGTGGTACCCACGCCGGAGCAACTCAAAGCCATTCATAGAACTATCAAAAAAGTGACTGAGGATTTGGATGGATTGCGTTTCAACACGGCTATTTCTGCTCTCATGGTGTTTATTAATGAAGCCATCACCTGGGAGGTTAAGCCAGCCTCGATACTCCTGGATTTTCTTAAATTATTACAGCCTCTTGCACCGCACATTTCAGAAGAACTTGCGGAAAAGCTTTTGAAACTAATGAAAGACGTCCCTGCTTCTGAGACTATAGCTTATTTCAAATGGCCGCAATTTGATGAAAAACACCTTGTAGAGAGTTATCTGGAATATCCTATTCAGGTGAATGGGAAGTTGAGAGATAAAATTACGGTTCCTGCGGACGCGTCGATGCAGGAAATTCAGGATTTGGCTTTAGCGGCAGAAAAAGCACTTCCTTTTCTGGAAGGCAAGACCATTAAAAAGATAATTGTTATCCCCAATAAAATCGTGAATATTGCCGTTGTCTAGAGTAGACGGTTGAAGAAGTTTTAGTTTCTTTCCGTTTAAAGAAATACCCTTGGAATGTTTTCATACCGAAATATTCCAAGGGTGTTTTTTTTGTAAGGGAAGATGAAAGCCGGCGTTTCGTCTTCTGAATTGTAAATCGTCTTTTTTCTGAACTTTGCAGCCTACAAGAGCAGTATATCTTGCGGATTATTCGGAAAAGAGATACTCCAAATCTGTACTGGTCAGATTTCGAGTGAAACCTTGCTCTCCCAGAACATCAGAGATTGTCCTAGATTTTTTTTGCTGCAGTTCCCATATTTTTTCTTCAACGGTTCCGGGCGAAATCAGACGGTAAGCATTCACCGTGTTTGTCTGCCCAATTCGGTGGGATCGGTCAATTGCCTGAGCTTCCACGGCTGGGTTCCACCAAGGATCGTAGAGGACGACGTAAGAAGCTGCCGTTAGATTAAGACCAGTTCCAGCTGCTCTTAAGCTGAGTAAAAAGACACAAGGTTTTGGGTCTTCTTGGAATTGTTTCACCACTTCCTGCCGGTTTTTTGTAGAACCTGTCAGGATATGGGTGCCGATTCCTTGCAAAGCACACTCGCGCTCCAAAATTTTAAGCATCTCGACAAATTGGCTGAAAACAAGCACTTTTTGACCTTCGGCCTGGAGGGGCTCCAAAAGGTCAAAGAGAGCTTCGGTTTTTCCGGAGATCGAGTTATTGCCGACGAGTTCAGGGTGGCAGCATATTTGCCGCAGGCGGGTTAGTGCAGCCAAAACATGTATCTTAGATTGAGCCAGACCTTTTTCCTGCACCGATTTCATGATGATTTCACGAGATCTGCGCAGTTCAGCCAAATAAAGTTTGCGTTGTTCCTCTGTCAGTTCGCAATCACGGCGCTCATCAATGCGTTCTGGCAAATCTTTAGCGACCTCTGTTTTTAAACGCCTTAAAAGAATAGGCCTCAAGCGTGCTGAGAGTTTTCTGCGGGCCAGTGTTTGGATTTCCGGGGACTCATCTCGTGGAGTATAGGTTTCTGAGAAATGTTGCTGACTTCCCAAGTACCCCGGTTGTACAAAATCAGTAATAGACCACAAATCAAGGAGCCTGTTTTCCAGAGGTGTTCCTGTTAGGGCTATGCGATATCTCGAACGGAGTTGTTTGACTGCTTGAGAAACTTGTGCCGCTGGATTCTTGATATATTGTGCCTCATCGAGAATGACTGCGCTGAATTTGACGCGAAGAAGGTTTTCAAGCTCGCGGCGCAATAGACTGTAGTTGATAAGAACCAAGTCGTATTTGGGTATCTCTTTATGTAGATTGTTTCTTACCTCGCTGCCGCTTTCAATTACGAGTACAGATAAATCCGGGGTAAAGCGCTGAGATTCACGCTCCCAGTTGTGAAGTACTGAGGCCGGACAAATAACCAGTGAGGGAAGTATGGTGCCCACTTGATGTGTATATTTTTTCAGCCATAGTATCCAGGCAAGAGTCTGAAGAGTTTTTCCCAACCCCATGTCATCGGCCAATATGCCGCCGATTTTCATTGTTGTGAGAAAACAAAGAAAATTGAAGCCATCATATTGGTAGGTGCGAAGTTGGGCTTGGATGTTTTCGGGTAGAGGAGTTTTTGGTATTCCATCAAAAGTTTCTATGCGCTCACGAAGGCGGGATACCCCCTCGCCACCAAGTGAAGAGAGTGTTTGTTCATCCAAATGGACAGCGTGCATCATATCCACCTTTTGGGCAATAGGTGAAAGCTCATCAATTCCCAAGCCTGCCATTGTTTCCTGTGCCTGCTGAACAGAATCCATGTCCAACTCGACCCAGCCGGAATCCGGCAGCTTAACAAAACGGTTGCCAGCTTTGGCCAGTTGTTCAAGGTCAGCTTGGGTTAGTTTCATTCCTTCCATTTCCCACTCTGTCGAAACGGAGAGCCAGTCAATACCGCTGCCAGTGACAACGAGATTGGGCCTTAATTTTTTGGGATTTAAAAAGAGTTGCTGGAAGGCTGTGTTGCCCAAGTACTCGGCCTCCTGTGGACGATTTTTCCAGTGTTGGGAAAGTGTATTAAAAAAAGCTTCGTTGGCGTCATTAATCCACAAGCCATGTTCAGGGGTAAACCAATCAAAATTTTTGAGCCATTGAGCTGCTAGCTCTAAGCGAGAATCATCCAGGTATTCCAGACATTCGTTCTTTTTTCCTTTTTTTGGAGTGGTGTTTTCCCAGTCCGTCCCATTCCACATCCATTTGCTGATCGGATCGTCTTCGCAAATAGCAAAGAGCCGAACTTGAACTGTGTTTTCCAGGAGCTCAATTATAAAACGAGGGCTGGCTTTATGAGGGCGGCATATCAACTCCCAGGGGATTTCACTTGGGTATCCGCGCCTGCAAAGTTCACGGACGAAGTTAGGTGAAAAATGTTTGAGGGGCAGGGAAGGGGAGAGAAAATGTCGTCCTAATTGTTTAGCCTGTGTCCCTCCTGATAATAAGAAGAACTCATTGCCGACTAAAACAAAACGGGGAAAACCTGTGAAAAGCTTGACTGTTTTTAAATCGACTTGTGAAGAATCAGGTAATTCAAGGAAGTGGTGTAACTTCAACTGACTTTTTTCACGGCGAACATCCGCTTTAAGTTTAGCAACTTGATTATGAAAAAAGAGGGGTTCGGAGTTCGATGAGAGTTGAATGAGACCACTTTGTCCCCACTCGACCAACCAATGGTGAAGAGCACGAGAATTCAGAGTAATTTGAGATGCGTCATCTTCCTCCTTCTTCAGTTGGTCGAGCAACCATTCAAAAAGTAGCCAATCTTCCACCGGGAAAAGCTCTCGCTCATGTGCCGCTCGGCTCTGCATATCTCTAAGTTTTTCCAGATGTCGACAGCGCCGCCCTAATCGTGGGCGGAATACTTGGAAACGGACGTTTAAAACGTATTCATTGAGCTCTGCATCCTCTTTAACCGGATCAAAAAGTATGTTGAATCTTGAAGTAGTTTCATCCAAATGTGAATGGGCGGGCGGAAACATCCATCCTTCTGTTTCTTTTGCCAAAGAAGCTTCGCACTCTTCTTTAACGACTAAAATTAACTGTCCGTAATCGGCGTATTTTTCAAGTTCAGTCGGCAGGGAGCGCCCATTACGCATAAACTGGAGAGCAAGTTCTTGAAGACGAGTTTTTCCGGTAGAGGATTGAATTTTCATCCACCAATGGTCATCTGCAAATTCCTTTCGAGTGAGATTGATCTGTTTGAAATAATCGTCCAGATAAAGCCATGTTTTCTGAGCGTGATCGCTTTGAGCTATCAGCCCTAAGAGAGCAGTTCTGCGCTCAATATCTTCTTTTGAATTGGCGATGCCTCTGCGTATATCCGCTAATGCGCCGTAAGTATGAGTTAGCATCAACTGGTCGGCATCGTATTTTGTCTTATTTCCGTTTCGATTGTTGCTGTTCTGTTTCACTGTCTTCTAACAAGCGAGCCTAGTGAGCTCTATTGTCTGGTATTGTAGCGAATTTTCACCTGAAAAACCTAACAAAAAATTTTGATTCCCCACATTCATAGGCTGATTTTTAAGTATATAATCAGGCCCAGGCAAAAGCGTGGCGTTTTTTTGAGGAGAGTTGCCTTTGGCTCAGAAAATTTTTCCGAAGGAGCAGGGCTCCAGAATGTGCTATCCTAGAAGACTACCGAAATTTTCGCTGATAGTGCTTTGAGCGCTGGGTAACATTTTCCACGTAACGTCGAGTTGAAGGATACGTAATATTTTCAAGAAAGAGCGAGCTGTTGGTTTGTGCCGAGCCTTCGGACCACTTCAAAACAATTTTTCGACCGGCGTTATAATCAGAAAGCGCATAGGGAAGAGGATTATCCGTTTTATTGTAGCGTTTAAGCATTTTGCTCAAATACCATGAGCCGATATAAATATTGGTCTGAGGATTGAATAAATGACTGGGTTTAATTTTTTTGATTTTGTTATCAGTGCACCACTCCTGAGCGGTAAGTTCACGAATTTGCATGAGCCCAATCTCTCCTACTGCCCCCCTGGCTTTGGGATTAAAATGACTTTCTTGCCAAATTACAGCTTTAACAAGCGCAGGACTGATATCGTATTTAAGAGCCGCCTGGCGTATCTCTGAATCAAACCGTGACTCCTGATTTGCGGACCGCCAAATAACTCCTCCTATCAAAAGAAGAAGTAAAAAAAACAGAGCTTTGGGGAGCGGTAAAAAAAAAGTAGTGCGCTTGGCCATTGTTATTTGAAACTATTCTTCCCTTCTTTTTATCATGACTAGCGATAGGAACAGGAGACACTAGCCTGTTGGTGAAAGAAAACTAATCTGTTTTCTATTTCCCTTTTGAGCTTTGGGAGGCTGTAAGCCGAATTCTGTTCTCCGCATTAAAGCGGAGAGAAGATCATTTCTCTTTAAAGCAACCTAACCCGGAATCCCGGTTTTCACGCTGAAGCGGATCTTTTCAAAAGGATTCCCTATTTGGTCTTGCGCCGGATGGGGTTTGCCATACCCTAAGGATTACTCCCGAGGTGGTAGTCTCTTACACTACCTTTTCACCCTTACCCTGTCACGAGGACAGGGCGGTATTTTCTCTGTGGCACTTTCCGTGAAACTGCCTTAAAGCAGTCCCCCCGTCTGTATCTCATTATTCATGAGTTAAACGGCATCTGATCCTATGGCGTTCGGACTTTCCTCTCCCGATTCACTCGGAAGCGACCTTCCGCCTCACCAAAGCCAATGAGAATGTAGAACGATAGTTACTAAAAATCAAGAAGCAATGAAGTGTTTTTGCCTACCGAAAGAGGAATAAAATTATTATAAATATTATATTATTTCCATGGTATCCTTTGTTGGCGGAGCTCAGAATTTTTTTTATCTATTCGACGTCCCAGAAATATAGCTGTAACGATCAAAAACGAACCTATCAAAAACCGAAAAGGATTCGCTACCGTTTCCTGAAACAATATTAAAGCCATCAGGACGCTCATCGGTATTTTTAAATCATTCATCACAGCCAGTGATGAAGGCCCCACTTTAACAACACCTTTATTCCAAAGCCAAAAACCTAGCGCAGTGGGAATGCACCCCAAGTACAGGAGTGCTCCCCATTGAGCGGGGGAAGGCGAGAAATTATTCCAGTCTGTTGTGAGCAGGGCAAAGGGCAATGCCGTAAGAACGGCCCCCAGGTAAGCGCTGGCCATTACAGCATTGTTGTTTGTCCCCAAGTACTGTTTCCAAAATACTTGACCTAACGCAAAACAAACATTAGCACCCTGCACCAAAAAAATACCGGAAAGTGAGCTGGCAATTGCCATAGGATTCCAGACAATAAGCACAGCTCCACACATGGAAAGGATAGCACATGCGAAATGTTGATAGCGGATGGATTTACCGTAAAATGAAAAGAACAGGGCAACCCACATAGGAGTAGTAGTGGTCAGAAGAGCAACTTCATTACCTTGGAGGTAACGAAATGCTCGGATAAAGAGAATATACATTAAACCAAACTGAACAGCCCCAATGCAGAGTGCGCATAAATGTTCTCCCACTTTTAGTTTTCTGAAAAAAGGGAGAAAGACCAACGTTGCCAATGCCAAGCGCAACAGCGAAACAGCATCACTGGAAAGCCCTGCCACCTGCTGCTTGATCAATCCAAAGGAAAAAGAAAATAGGATTGTCGCGCTGATCAAATAAATGTAGCCAAGCAAAAGTTAAATTTCCTTACTAATTCGTACGGCACAAAAATCCAAACCACACATAGTGCAGTATTGAGTCTTTTTTTGGTGATCAAGTTCTTTTCCGCTCTCCTTCAGAGCTTCACGGCGAAACTCACGAGCCTTATCCGGGTCCAAAGCCAGTTCAAACTGTTTCTCCCAATCAAAGTCAGCGCGGGCCTGGCTAATGGCGTCATCTCGATCCCGGGCGTGTGGGCGGCCCAGAGCAATATCGGCAGCGTGAGCGGCAATTTTATATGCAATTACTCCGTTACGCACATCTTCTGCGTTGGGCAAACCCAAATGTTCTTTGGGGGTCACATAACAAAGCATGGAAGCTCCGTGAAATGCCCCCATCGTAGCCCCAATAGAGCTGGTAATATGATCGTAGCCCGGGGCGCAATCGATTACAACTGGCCCCAGGATATAGAAGGGAGCATCCCCACAAAGCTCCTGCTCTCTGCGCATATTCATAGCAATTTCATGAAAAGGAATATGTCCTGGACCTTCGACCATAGACTGAACACCAGCAGCTCTACAGCGGGAAACCAGTTTGGCTAGTACTCCTAATTCAGCGAACTGGGCCTGATCGCTGGCATCTGCCAAGCAGCCAGGACGCATACCGTCACCCAATGAAAGGGTGACATCATGTTCCTGACATATTTTTAGAATATCATCAAAGCAGGTGTAGAAAGGATTCTCCTTATTTTTTTGTTTCATCCATCTGGCCAAAATGGAACCTCCACGGCTGACTATTCTTAATAAACGTTTTCTGGCCATGGGTAGATGCTCGAGCAATATTCCGGAATGAACGGTCATGTAGTCAACGCCTTGCTCAGCTTGTTCGCGAATGACTTGAAGAATTAATTCTTCGTTTAAATCCTCTGCTTTACCAGCGCGAGCTAAAGCTTCGTAGATGGGGACTGTACCGATAGGTGCGGGACTGTGCTCAATGATTTGTTTACGGATCAAGGCTATGTTTTCACCCGTGCTCAAATCCATCACGGTATCGGCACCGTATTTGAGAGCGTTTTTCAGTTTTTCCACTTCTTGTTCCGGGCAACTGGAAAGGGCGGAGTTTCCGATATTGGCGTTCACTTTAGTCCGCAAGAGACGCCCAATCCCCATGGGTACTAAATTGGAATGGTGAATGTTTCTTGGAATAACAATGGTTCCAGCGGCGACGTGCTGGCGAATTTCTTCCGGTTGTCTATATTCACTGGATGCCACCTGGATCATTTCCGGGGTGATTATGCCAGCGGCAGCCTTTTGCATTTGGGTGGTAGTTAAAATTGACATACTATTATTTAAAGAGTGTTTCTGTTTTTACGTGCTGCTCCAACCAGTTTACCCATTTGTTTTCGTGTTTTTTCATGAGCTTTCGATCTACGGCTGTGAGGTCGTCAAAACCTTGAAGATGAAGGATTGAATGAATTATGTAGCGTAGTGTTTCGCTTTGTGGGGTGGTATTAAAAAGTCTTGCATGGGTGAAAGTATCGTCCATGCAGATTAAAACATCACCGAAGAGAGAATCTTTTTTTACAGTTTGAGCGTATTGAAAAGTGATGACATCGGTAGAACCCTGGTGTCCCAGGAACTTTTCGTTGTAGTAGGCCATACGGCGACTTTCGACAAACTGCCAAGAGAGTTCTGCCTCAGCCACCCCCATTAACGGCAACAACTCCAGAAACCAATGACGGAGCTGTTTAATATCAACGCGACGGCTCGGGTGAAGGTTTCGAAAACTCAGGACGTAATTTATTTTCAACTCTTGAAAGTTATTGGAATTGGCGAGGCCGATGTGGTTGATGGATGTGATGTTTTACCGTTTCCTCTGGATCAGAGCGAACGGCTTTCTCATACGCTTCAATAATTCGCTGAACAAGAGCGTGGCGGACGACATCTTTTTTCTGAAATTCCATCACTGCCACATTTGGAATTTTCCTTAAAATACGAATGGCTTCATAAAGACCTGATTTCTTATGGAGAGGCAAATCCACTTGGGAAGGATCACCAGTGACTACGACCTTAGTATTGATGCCCATACGAGTTAGAAACATGAGCATTTGAGCACGGGTAGCATTTTGTGCCTCGTCCAGGATGACGAAAGAATTATTCAGTGTGCGGCCTCTCATATAAGCTAAGGGCGCTATTTCGATGATGCTTCGCTCTTGATTTTTCAGAACTTCTTCATGAGGCATCATATCAAAGAGAGCGTCGTACAAAGGCCTTAAATAAGGTGTTATTTTTTCATTTAAATCACCCGGTAAAAACCCCAGAGCTTCTCCCGCTTCCACTGCCGGGCGTGTCAAAATGAGTCGATTGCATTTTTCTTCTTTGAGCGCAGCGACTGCCATTGCCATGGCTAGATAGGTTTTTCCAGTACCTGCTGGGCCCACACCAAAAGTGATATCGTTATCGCGAATGGCTTCGACGTATTTGCGCTGTCCGATTGTTTTAGGGATGACTACAGGTTTTCGAGAGGATGTGTATATGCGCGCCGTTTGGAGGGTGCGTAAAGCTTCCAGTCCATCGTGCTCCGCGACTGTGAGGGCATGAGCAAAATCATGTGCGCGGATGATGATTCCGTTTTTAACTGAATCTTCAATGAGCCCCAGCGTTTTTTCCACTCTGTTGACCGTTAGCTCATCGCCCTCTATGCGAACCCAATTATCCCGTGCAACAGCCTTGACCCCAAACTGCCTTTCCAAAGCCTTAAGGTTGGGTGTATCACCATGGAAAAGCACCTGTGCCAAGCGCAGGTTTTCAAAATAATAGGTTGCTGTCTGGCTCATGTCTTCGAGTTAGTTAGGGGAGTCCTCCATATTCTTAATGGTTTCACGAAGGTTCGCAGCCAATTCAGAAAGAGCCTGGGGCAAGACAGAAATTTCTGCTATGACCGGCATGAAATTAGTGTCGCCTGACCAACGGGGGACAATGTGGATGTGCAGGTGTTCAGCTATGCCGGCTCCTGCAACTTTTCCCTGGTTAATGCCTATGTTAAAACCATCGGGCTTCATCAATTTATTTAAAGCTTTTTGGCATGTCTGGACCAACTGCATCATGTCCAAGAGTTCCTCGTCTAATAAGTCTTCAAAATTAGAAACTTGTCTGTAGGGAACAACCATCATATGCCCTCCGTTGTAAGGATAAGTGTTCAGGACGGCAAAACAGGCTTTTCTGCGGGCAATGATATAGTTCTTTTCATCATCGCCCATTTCAGCCGCCCGACTGAAAATAGACTTGTCGGACAGAGCTGGTTTTGGTCCGAGAATATAATGAATTCTCCAAGGGGCATGCAAAGGCTTCATGAAAAATATTTGATTGAATGTAAAAACATTAATTGGAGGAGAAACTCATCATGAGAGTTTCTTTAATTCCTCTTGTACCCATTTAATGGCTTCAGTTACGGCATCTTCGGGCTTTAAAGACACCAGTTCACCATTGCGGCGTTTCAGTTCAACCACACCTTTCGCCAAAGATTTTTCACCTATACTCAGGCGAATAGGAATGCCGATAAGCTCGGAATCTTTAAACTTTACGCCCGGGCGCTCGTCCCGATCGTCCAAAAGAACCTCGATTCCGGCTGAACTTAGCTCAGCATAATATTTCTCAGCCCATTTCATCGGTTCGCTTTCCGGAGCCACATTGAGGGGAGTAACGCAGATGTGGTATGGGGCAACGGAAATAGGCCAGCTGATTCCGTCCTTATCAAAGTTTTGCTCTATCACAGCCTGCATTGTACGCGTAACGCCGATTCCATAGCAGCCCATCACACAAGGTTTTTGTTCACCCTTTTCATCTGAATAACAGGCTCCTAATGCCACACTGTATTTAGTGCCCAACTTGAAGACTTGGCCCACTTCAATGGCATTGCGAATAGAAAGAGGCTTACCGCATTTAACGCAGCTTTCACCGTTTTTTACCGTGCGGATGCTAACAAACTTGGCTTGTGGTATATCCCGGGTCATATTGACGTGGCGAATATGAAACCCATCTTTGTTAGCCCCAGTGACCATATCCGTAGCACCCTCTAAAAGGAGATCGGCATAAACAGGCACTTGCTTTACACCTACAGCTCCGAGATTGCCAACATGAGCCTTTAGTAAATTTAAAACCTCTTCATCCGTTGCGGGCCTGAAAATAACTGTACCCAAAAGGCCCGCCAGCTTTGCTTCATTCAACTGATAGTCACCCCGCAAAAGCAGGATGACTGGTTTATCTTCTGCGATGAAGACCAATGTTTTGATCTGTTGAGAGGCAGGGATGCCGTAAGGCGGCTTGCTCAAAGACTCAATGGTTTTGACTCCCGGAGTCTCAAAGAGTTCAATGAGACTCTCATTTTGAGTGTAGGTTGTCTGAACAGAACTATCCGCTTTTTCCACGTTCGCAGCATATCTGCAGGAGTCACAAAAGGCGATTTCGCATTCTCCAGTATCAGCCGGTACCACAAACTCATGTGTGTGTTTTCCGCCCATAACTCCGGCGTCCGCTTCTACGGGAAAAGCCTTCAATCCGCAACGACGGAAAATCCTCACATAAGTATCATACATTTTTCTATAGCTACTCATTGAGGCGTCGTCGTCCTTGTCAAAACTGTAAGCGTCTTTCATGATGAACTCACGCGCCCGCATCAGTCCGAAGCGAGGACGTATCTCATCCCGAAATTTAGTTTGTATTTGGTAGAGGTTGATCGGCAGTTGCCGGTAGCTGTTAATTTCTCCTGCCGCCAAAGTGGAGACGACTTCCTCGTGTGTTGGCCCCAGTACCCATTCGCGTTTGGAGTGATCGCTTACTTTAAAGAGCGTATCGGCAGCTGCTTCATAACGCCCACTGGCTTGCCATATTTCGGGAGGCTGGAGTGCAGGCATAAGGATTTCCAAGGCTCCGGCCCGATCCATTTCCTCACGAATGATCCTCTGGACCTTATGAAGGGAGCGAATCCCCAAGGGCATGAAGTTGTAAAGTCCCGCGGCTAACTTGCGAATAATACCCGCACGGAGCAGGAGTTGATGGGAAAGAATCTCAGCATCGGAGGGAGATTCTCTTAGTGTTGGGATGAGTGTTTGGGTCCAACGCATATTTTTAATTATTTTCCTTTAATTGTGGCGCAATATAGCGCTTATTTAGTATGGTTTAGTTTTATTAAAATAAAAACTATGATATAAAAATCTAAATTCTTTTTTAATGTATTAGATTACATCGTATTGATTATCAGGGTGTTCCTGAAAAATATTAAAGTATGGAAGCCTATTGAAAGTCCTCTTTTGGCCACGAACATACCTTTACATGTCGGCATTAGAAAAGACCTCCTTGACATCATCGTGATCTTCCAACGTATCCAGAAGTTTTTGAACCGTTTCTGCCATCTCGGATGAAACAGGAACAAGCAGTTCCGGTAAATAGGTAATAGCTGCACTGGCACAAGCAATACCCACTTTGTCTAAAGCTTTGGCCAGTTTGTCAAAACCCGATGGAGGGAGAATAATTTCATATCCCTCTTCCTCAACTCTAAAATCTTCTGCACCCGCATTGATTGCTATTTCCATCAGTTGCTCCTCGACGGCCGACTCTTTTTCAATAATGAATTGTCCCTTGTGCTGAAAAAGGCGAGTAACAGCGCCAGCGGTAGCGAGGGTTCCCTGATTGCGAGTTAAAATTGCTCGTATTTCGGCAGAGGTGCGATTTCTATTGTCAGTACTCAGTTCCACAAGGATAGCAACACCACCCGGTCCGTAAATTTCGTACACTAAGTCCTCATAGGTCACATTCAGACCATCTCCCGTAGCTTTTTTAATGACTCGCTCCACGTTGTCACTGGGCATGTTAGCTGTCCTGGCTTTAAGAAGCGCCATGCGAAGCCGGGGATTTGAATCCGGATCAGCACATCCTCCAACCTTAACAGCTACCATAATTTCTTTCGCTATTTTTGCGAACACCTTGGAGCGCTTAGCGTCAACGGCCCCCTTGAGACGCTTTACCTTTGACCACTTATTATGCCCTGACATGATGACTATTTTTAAAACTTTAGAATACTGTCCCTATACTTCAATTCTGATCAATAACCTTTGTTTCTAACTGTGGAGGCGTAGCGGAAGAATTGTTGGAGGGATTCGTCTTTTCTGTCCAAGTGATCAATCCAGCTCCGATCACGATCAGAAGAACACCTACCCACCGCAGAGGTACTACTTGCTCGTGCAGAATTAACCAGGCAGCCAGTGTGGTAAAAACGAAACCTAAACTGGTCATGGGCCAAACGAAACTCACCTGAGCCTGACTCATTAGATATAGGATTGTTCCAAAAAATACTGCCTCGAAAAATACACCCAAAAGGACATTCACGTTGCACGCACCTTTCAGAATAATCCGGATTACTTCTGGAATATTGACTTGGCTTACTTCTCCAATTTGGTGAAGGCCCCGATTCAAGAATACCACCCCTATTGCCTCAAAAATGAGACCAATTAGAAGCACAATAATGAGTTTATACATCCGCTTATATTTTCCTGGGAAGACAATCGTTCACTCCCGCTGGTGCTATCTTAGCAATTGCCTGTAGATAAAGACAAACCGTTTTTCAAAACTGCCATAGGGTGAAAAGTGAAAGCCGCCCCAATCTATTGAGACTGAAGCTTAAAAAGGATTCTCATATGAGCACATCAGTCTGTAGATAAAAAGCAATAACCGTACAAGACCAACAAGATAGAAGGAGAATTAATTAATTGAAAATACTTGAAGGAGAATGTCGTATTCAGGCGGGAGTCGCATGAGGGATAGTCAGGATCAGAAAGCCATCGGTATAGTCAGCGGTGGCATTGGAGCAGTCAAAAGCATCAGGAAGAGTCAAAACGCACTCAAAATCGCCAAAGTAAACTTCCATCATGCGAAAATGTCTACACGCGCAGTTTAAATTACGCCAGGGGTCTTCGCGGTAGCCTTTAATTATCAGGCGCTGTGCATCGGCCGCGAGTTGGATTTGTTCTGGCTGGACACCTGCCAATTCCATGCGCACCTGCAGAGAGTTGTCCATCTCACAGATATCCGTATTAGGGGTCCAGCCGCCCATGCGGGAGGAATCCTTCAGCCCACAATTCTGTGAGACATTCTTGAAGCGAAAACTAATCGTTGTCTTGCTGGTGTCCATAATCCCTATTGGTTTCGTGTTTTGCCGGAAAGTGTTACCTTGGTTCCAACCGGGTAAACATACTTCGGAGAGACGCCACCGATGGGCTATAGATACATCTGTTTTGCGGATTTCGCAACCTGTTATGAGAAAATAAATCAAAAAACCTTTTTCTCCTCCATCGATTGGACTAGATTAGTTCCATGATTATGCGCTATTCCCGCGCTGTAATGCGCGATATCTGGTCTGAAGAGAATAAGTTAAAAATATGGCTTAAAATTGAGCTTCTTGCCTCTGAAGCTCTCAATCGGCTTGGAGTGGTTCCAGAAGCCGATTTTAGACAAATTAAAGAGAAGGTGGCTTTTTCTGTGGAGAGATGCCACGAGTTGGAAAAAACTCTCAATCATGATGTAATTGCTTTCACAACGAATGTTTCTGAAAATGTTGGTGCTCCCGCCAGTCGCTGGTTTCATTTCGGATTGACCAGTTCTGATATAGGCGATACTGCTTTTGCTGTTCAGATGGTGCAGTCTGCGGATATCTTGATTAAAGATGTCGAAGACCTGTTAATTGTGATAGGTAATAAAGCCAAGGAATATAAGTTTACTCCTATGATTGGACGAAGCCATGGGATTCATGCCGAACCGATTACCTTTGGGCTGAAGCTGCTTTTAATGTACGACGAATTCAAGAGGGCCTTGCGTCGTCTGAAAAATGCCAGAACGGTAGCGGCTGTGGGCAAACTCTCAGGGGCAGTGGGGACCAATGCGCATTTAGATACTGAAGTTGAGAAGTTTGTTTGTGAAAGCCTTGGTCTTGAAGTGACTCCTTTGGCCACGCAAGTTATTCAACGAGACATTCATGCTGAGTTTCAAGCCGCGCTGGCTCTCGTGGGAGCGAGTATTGAGCGCTGGGCTGTAGAGTTTCGTCATTTACAGAGAACTGAAGTGTTGGAGGCTGAAGAATACTTTTCTAAAGGACAAAAAGGCAGCTCAGCCATGCCTCACAAACGCAATCCGATCACGAGTGAAAGATTGGCGGGGTTGGCGCGTGTTTTGCGAGGAAATCTTGTAGCCTCTCTGGAAAACGTCGCATTGTGGCACGAACGTGATATTAGCCACAGCTCGGTCGAACGTATTATCTTCCCCGATAGCTGCACGCTTTTGGACTATATGTTGAATTTGTTGAGTAAGTTGACCAAAGGTCTCTTGGTTTATCCGGAGAACATGAAGAAAAATCTAAATCTTTCGCTCGGTATGTGGAATTCACAAACGGTTCTTTTGGCCTTGGTGCGTAAGGGCCTCACTCGAGAGAAGGCCTATGAACTGGTTCAGCGCAATGCGATGAAAACCTGGGACGTCAAACATGCCGGTCGTGATGATGCGGATTTCAAAGGAGAACTCCTAAAAGATCCGGAAGTGGCACAATATCTCAGCCAGCAGGAGTTGGAAAAGATTTGCAATTTGGATTTTCACTTCCGCAACGTGGAGATGCGCTTTAAAATATGCGGCCTTGAATAGGCATTCAATCGTTAATAATTAACCCATTCTCCACAATGAATCGCATAAAACTTCTCTCGGAGCAGGTCGCAAACCAGATTGCCGCTGGTGAAGTTATTGAGCGTCCTGCGAGTGTTGTTAAGGAATTGGTGGAAAATTCCATTGATGCAGGGGCCACCCGCATCATTGTGGAGATTGTGGCCGGGGGGCGAACTTTAATTCGAGTCACTGACGATGGCATGGGGATGAGCCAAGATGACGCCCTGATGTGCTTAGAGCGTCATGCCACGAGTAAGATATCGCATGCAGAAGATCTGTCTCAGATCAAAAGCATGGGGTTTCGTGGAGAGGCCATTCCCAGCATTGCCAGTGTTTCACACATGACTTTGATTACCCGACAGCGTGATTCAAATGTCCAGGAAGGGACTGAAATCAATGTCAGTGGTGGAAAAATATTGGATGTTAAAGCAGCCGGAGTCGCCGTGGGAACGAGCATTGAAGTGCGAAATCTTTTCTACAATTTACCAGCACGCAGAAAGTTTCTTCGTAGTCAGGAGACTGAGAGAAGCCATATACAGCATTACATTGCGCTCGTAGCCTCTGCATACCCACGATTGGCTTTAACCTATATTCAGGAGAACAAAATTGTTTTCCAATTTCCTCCCGGTGCCAGTTCGTCCGACGAGGCCGATATCAAGCTGTTGCGCGAAAGAATCAGGCTTTTATATGGGAGTGGAGAAGGTTTGGTAGAGGTTGATAGTTCACTTCGATATGATTCTACTTCGGAGGAGGATGTCGTGTTGGGTGCCCCTTCTCAAATGGTGGACTTAAAGCTCTGGGGTATTATCGGCGCACCGGGTGTTTCTCGCTCTTCTCGGGATCGACAGCATTTTTTCGTGAATCGCAGACCGGTAGATAATAAAGGTCTGAACTACGCTTTAATGGACGCCTACCAGAACGCTCTCATGAAAGGTCGCTATCCTCTCTGTTGTCTTTTTCTGGAATTGGACCCTGGTGAAGTGGATGTGAATATCCATCCGGCAAAGCGGGAAGTGAAATTCCATAAAGAACAGGCGGTGCGGCGGATTGTCGCGGATATTTTACGCTCGGCATTAGAAAATTATCATCATTCACAAGATTCAGCGATTGTCGAAAATACACTTTTGGAAGAACCTCTGCCGGTATCGACAGCAAACGTTTCAGATCAAGATAAACTGCCTGTACGTTTACCACCCGGAAATGATTCACCCCCGCTTCCTTTCGCAAAACATACAGATATCCCCAACATTGTTCCAAAAAAGACTGCGGGTATTCCTCATTACCTTGAGACTCACTCCCTTTCTTGCGGAAGCTTATCATCACAGTCTGCTGCCTCAGACAAGTTCATACCAGCAATGGCTCCGGATTTGCAGGCTCCTCTAGATAATAAGCCTCTATTGGACGTACCGTTGCGACTTATAGGCGTTTTAAGTTGTCTTTATCTTCTGTTTGAATCGGATCGTGGATTGGTGGTTGTTGATCAACATGCGGCACACGAGCGAGTACTTTTTGAGTATCTGATGGACCAGGCATTGGTAGGGATGGTTGAGACGCAAAAGCTTCTATTATCGGAAACGCTAGAGACAGGAATAAAGGATGCGGCGCTTTTGAAGGAAAGATTGCCTGTTTTTCAACAATTGGGAATAGGTCTTCATGAGTTTGGGGAGCAAACATTTCTGATAGATGCGTTGCCCCCTTTTGTTAAGGGTGTTTCAGCCAAACAGTTCATTCTCGATTTGCTTGATAGCTTGCGAAGTGTGGGACGCGAAATATTTCAAGCAGATTTAGCCATGGAAACAATTGCTTCCCATGCTTGTCGGCTGGCGGTAAAGGCCAATGACATAATTGCCACCGAGGAGATTGAGTATCTCATGGAAAAACTTCGTCATTGTAAGATGCCCTATACATGCCCACATGGCCGCCCCACTATTATCGAAATCAGTGCTCGAGAACTCGAGAAGAAGTTTCGACGGATAGTATAAAGAGACGTCCAGAGCGCAAGTTGTTGGCCTAACTAAGCAGATTGCTCTAGCCGTTCAGAACCTCGAATGCAAAGCCTTTTAGATATTCAGTTTCGGGAATGACAGGGATAACAGGGTGATCCGGAGATTGAGTATAGGAACAAACACGGCGCAGTATCTTGTGGGCATCAAAGGCGGCCTGGAGGATTATTTCCTGGAATAGAGCCGAACTGACATGATGCGAGCAGCAGAAAGTGGCGAGAATGCCACCCGGCCGAAGTAGCTTTAGGGCCCGGAGATGTATTTCTTTATACCCCCGAAGGGCAGCTTCTACAGAGTGGCGATTTCTTGTAAAAGAAGGGGGATCCAAGATAATGAGGTCGAATAGACTATTTTCAGGTATTTCAGTTTTTTTGGTTTCTTGAATGAGCCAGTCAAAAACGTTCTCGTTTATGAAGGAGCAGTTGGGTAAATGATTGAGCTGTGCCGAGATTTCAGCTATTTTTACTGCGGTTAAAGACTGATCAATTCCCAAAACTTCTCGAGCGCCGGCGCGAGCGGCGTGGAGTGCAAAGCCTCCCAGAAAACAAAAGCAATCCAGAACTCTGGCCCCAGGGGCAAACTGACTGACCAGTTGATAATTAACTTGCTGATCAAGGTAGCAGGCGGTTTTATGGCCAGACGAAAAGTCGACTTGAAAGGAAAGCTTGTTGAGTTCAATAGGCTGAGTTCCTTCAGGAGTCTGCCCCAGCAAGGTTGAATAAACCGGGTCTAGTCCTTCAAAAGAGCGCGAGGGCGAGTCGTTCTTTTCAAGTATGACTCTGGGCTTTAATATCTTTTGGAGAACTTCAACAATAATCGGTTTACGCTGATCCATCCCCAAAGAAGTTGTTTGAAGAACTAAAATATCGTTGTATTTATCGATAATCAGTCCACTGAGAAAATCACTTTCAGCGTTTACAACTCGAAAGGAAGTGGCTCCGGGCATTGACCGTAGGCGCAGCTTAAGAGCGTTCTCTATTCTACTTTCGAAAAAGTTCAGGTCTGGGTAGATGGAATGTCGTAGGGATAAAAGACGAACGCGAATTTTGGATTTGGAATTATATAAACCAGAACCAATCAGTCGGTTGCGTGAATCCGAGACTTGTACACAGTCTCCATCTGCAATATCTTCATCGATAGATTCAATCTCACTTGGGTAAACCCAAGGATGTCCAGCGCAAAGCCGTTTGGCTTCGTGAGGTTTTAAATGGACAGTTTTTAAGAGTTCGCTACTCACGCCCGCAAAGATAGCGGTAAGAAAATAGTGGGAAAAGGAAAAAATAAAATAGCTCTTGCCTTGGAAGGGGAGCCTGAGTAACATTTCCCCCGTCCGCAGTGCGCGGTTAGCTTAGTGGAAGAGCGCTACCTTGACACGGTAGAGGTCACAGGTTCGAGCCCTGTATCGCGCACCATCCTCAAAGAGAATCACTTATATTACAATACAAGGTTTATTATAGGGCTTTTTAGGTCGCATTTTTCCCCTGCACAAGTCATTGATCTTAGCAAAAAATGCAGTTTGATATTAGTCCTTCTTTATTCCGTCATTATGTCATAAGAGTTATTGAATAGCGATAAAGACGTATAAAACCCATAAATGTTTTTAGTACGTTTTTCTAAGGCAACCACCTTTTTCTCCTACTCCTTCCTTCCCTTTTCAGTGCGCATATTTTTGAGGCAATACGATTATAAAGAACTAAGGGAAAAGTTGTTTAATTTTTTATCATCTTCTGGTAGGCTCTCCTTGGGCAGTTTTGGACGGAGTGGGCGGAGACTTAGTGAGGCATCAGTCCGGAACGAGTGAAGGCCTAAAGAATAATGAATGAAGTATCGTCATGAAAAACAGGAAGATCAATAAGAGCAAGCTCCTATGTTTTGTTTTAATAGCTCTGCTCGGTGGTTGCACCAGCACAAAAAGGAACGATACAACAACCCAGTCACCTCTGCTTTCTCAAGATGGCTCTGAAAAAGTCAAAAGTACTGCCCGCAAACGAGCCTCCAAAATAGAAGCTCCTGACTATACTGAAGAAATTGACGCAATACTTTCTCTAGCTAGAAAAAACCGCTGGAGCGAAGCGGAATCCGCCGCTGCAGCTCTATTGAGTATGGCTCCGAATGACACAACGGTTTTGAGGGTATATACCTGGGTTAAAAAGGAGAATACCGCTCGAAAAGAGAGCGAACTGGAGAATCAATTGCGCGATATCAGTGCCAGCGGTTCTCGAACCAATCCAGATTTGAAGGAGGTCTTTTTGAATAAAAAAACGGGTGGACTCCAACCCCGTGCGGATTTGCGGGAATCTATTGAGCAGATGAAAAACTCTCCTCTGATTCCTGAGTCCTTCGGAAAGGTGATTGAATCCAGAGAAAATTTGTACCCCCTGGATACAGAGGTGGAAAAAATGAACATCATTCTGGAGAAAGACATCACTATTCAGGTCAGCGATGTTTCTCTACATGACATCATTTTTAACATAGGAAAAGCTGAAAACATCAACTTCGTTGCCGATCAATCATTGGCTGCAATGAATACCAAGCTTACGATGAATGTCCAAAACTGGAAGCTTGGTAAGTTTCTGAAGTATGTCAGCCAGAATTTAAATGTCAATTTCCAGATAGGAACGGATGTAATATGGATCAGTGATGGAAGTGATCCTGCGAAAGTCAAGACATTGGAGGAGGTTAAATGTTTTAAATTGAAGCATGGTTTTATTTTACCCGCCCAATTTGGTGCGTCTTCTGTAACGACCACATCCGTGACAGCCAACAATGTCACTACTACGACTCAAAATGAGGTTAGAGAGCGGTTTGTTCGTGACGGAGCCCCTTTGGTGCCGTCCATTGAGACGGCTATTTCGACTTTTTTTGAAGGCTCTCAATTTCAGATAGATAGAGAAAGAAACCTTATTATTGCAAGGGGAACTTACCAACAACTGGCGACTCTGGAACAAATTATTGAGGCATTTGATAAACCGGTTCAGCAGGTGTATATCGAAGCTCGTTTTATCACAGTGAGTGAAGCTGCGTTTCTCCAGTTGGGAGTGGATTGGTCGACAGTGGCACAAACGAGTATTCCGACTGCGGTGGATTACACAGGGATGGGAGCAACTTATGGCTTGGGGGCTGGACTGACAAAAACGTGGACAAAAATATTTGGGACCGACGATTTGAATGCAACCCTCTATGCTATAGAGCAGAGCGGAGAGAGTGAGACTTTGAGTTCCCCTCGTATCGTCGCTGTCAATAATCTTCCCGCGACCATCGAGGACGGAAAAGTTCAGTACTATTATCAGGAATACACTGTAACTCAACAGGTGTTGGAAAACAGGTCATCTTCCACCCTGGTTCCGAGCGGAAGTCCAACTAAACTCAACAGCGGTGTAAAATTGGATGTATTGGCAAGCATTGGCGGAGACGGAGAAACGATTCTGCTAGCCCTTAACCCGGAGGTGAACTCGGATGTGCAGATGACAGAATTTACCAGCATTACTGACTATGATTCAGATGGTAAGCCCTTCAAATCGTTTTCCATTAAACTACCACAATTAAACACACAAACTTTGAGTACCCGTGTTGCTGTAAAATCTGGACAGACAGTTGCAATGGGAGGGGTAATGGAACGGAAACAGGAAACTTTTTCGGAAAGTGTGCCAGTACTCAGTTCACTACCACTTATTGGGAATTTCTTCAGGAAACGAAGCGAAATTGATAAACCGCGCTATTTGCTCATTTTTGTGACAGCAACAGTAATTTCTGATACGGGAGAATTTGTTATTCCGCAATAGGCGATAAATCTCTATTGCTATGAGTCGATTTAAACGGACTATTTTAAAGATTCAAAAGGAGAGATGGCATATTATCCCTCTTTTGTTTGCACTCTTGAAAGACGAAGTGCAGGAGGTCTTGGATTCTATAAGAATGCCTCAGTGTATTTGCGTGGATTTGGGGACTCAGCAGATTAAGTATGTGCTGGTCCGAAATACAGGCAAGGATATCCAGGTCGTAAAATTCGGCAAAATCGACTTGAAGGAAGATGCTCTTCTGACTCAGGAAGAGGTAAATCAACAATTGGGGAAAGTGATTTCTGAATTGGGCGATTATCCCTTGACGGTCCTGGTTCCCCAAAACCAGGTAACCTCGCAGACCATTCATGTTCCCGAAGAATTGGATGGAGCATCCCCAAAAGAAATAAAACAATATCTAAGGTCTGTTACTACTCCGGGAATGACAAGTTCCTCGTTTGTAATTGGATATCGTAAACTTTTTGGCCTGATTGGGAAGAATAAAACATCTAATTTATATTACACATCCATCGCTAAAGAGCAAAGTATTAACGATTTAGTTGGGCGTTTCGTCAATGCTGAAGCTCCAATTATCAGTGTATTGGCCTCTTTAAACGCGGCGGCGTCTGGTTTTATCCGAAAGGTAGAAGTCAAGGATGAAACTTTGGTGTTGGTAGATATTGGCGCAATTAGTACACACGCCTTGGTAATCCATAAAAAACAGAGTGTTTTAGCCGCAAATTTTCCGATTGGTGGTGAGTATTTAACGCAGCATCTGAGCAAGGCACTTCGGTGCACTTTTGAAGAAGCGGAACTGCTGAAGCGCCAACACAATTATCTAGCTGGAGAATACGTTAATGCAATCTTTCAAACCGCAGTTAAACGGTGGCTTAAAGACCTTATGAGCTGGCTTATCGAACTGGCTCGTTCTGCAGAGACTATTCGCAAGACACATGTCACGGAAGAACAGCTCAGGGAGCCGCTTTTGCGTGTTCCCATATACCTTTCGGGTGGAGCATCGTTAACTCCTGGCCTGGTTGATTATTTGTGCCTGAAAAGTGGTGGAACGTTCTTGCCGTGGCCACAATATCCGGGGATTCCTGAAGATTTGTCGGTGTCTTGTTATGCTGCCTGTTTGGGGGCCGGCATGGAAACACTGAAAGTGGCACCGGACTCAGGAAGTCTTACGCCAAACTTTTTATTAGATGCTTACAAGATCAATCAGGTGCGTTTCCGAGCCCTGGCAGCTGCTTTAGTGTTAATGCCGGTTCTTTTCCTTGTTTTGCTTATCTTAACTACATCTGCTGTTATTGCTTCATTTCAAAATTCTGGAAAAGTTGAGGATAATCGGGCAACGATTCAAAAAGCCAAATCTATTATTTCAGTTTATCAGACTCGTGACCGGGAGCTCTTCAATTACGCCCCGGTTCTTCGGAAGCGCAAGCGGACGACGGATGCGCTTAACATTTTAAAGTTTCAGCAAGATATGGTCGTTGCGTCCACAAATCAAATGTGGGTCCTTCTTCTGGCTGATAAACACACATACACCCAAGGAAGTCCTTCTCTGGATAATCACACAAACACGGTTTTGAAAATGGGGGATGAAGAGGAACTTTCTTTGGGTAAATACACATATATTTCTGAACTTTGCCTCCTGACCAATAGAAGTCCTGATCCACAGAAGCTGTTTCTCACAACAGTTAGAGATGAAATGACAAATCTCTTTTTTATTGCTTATGCAGACACCCTATTACCGAGCTTTTTCAATACTAATTATATAGACCCCAAATACTTGGTGGGGGGAGATCGGTTTGGTACAATTTTCACAACAAAGGGGTTTCTTTCTGAGAATTCTGTGTACAAATTTTTTCAAAGCCCAATCACGAACCAAACATCGATACAAAGCAGATGATAAGAGAACGGACATTTTTAAGGATTCAAAAATTTATTTTTGCTTTGTGCATACTACTGTCACTTTTTTTTATCTTTGTCTTTATTCCTCTTTTAGACAGAAATAAACGTTTGGAGGCGGAAGTTCAGGAGAGCTACAGAGATTTGATGGAGTTAAACCATAATTCTCCTTACCTGGTGGGGGTAGATGCTTCCAGTGTTGAAACCAATTTGGTTGAAATTAAGCCAAGGATTAACTTGCTCCGACAAGCGTATTTGCGACAGATTAAGCTGTTGCGGCTGCCCAAAGAAATACAAAAACGGGTTCATGACCCATTTCAAACTTTTGAATTCATTTTAGCGCGCAATGAACTTTCCTCTGATTTAGATGCGAAAGCTAAAGAGAAAAAAGTATCTTTAGATCCTTCTGTTTTGACCGGTTTACCTGAGTATCATTATGGAATGCCCGACCCTCAACTACTCTGGACCAGACTTCAAGCTTGTGACCGGGTATTGAATAGCCTAATTGATGCCGGCCCTACACTTATCCAGTCTTTTTCTTTACAACCCGATAAGGAGTACTATCGGCTTCCTGATGAAGCTGCTATTGCACAAAGTCAGGATAAAACACCAGCTTCAAACAAAGGGCCTAATTCCTCCTCTCAAACCGCCACGACAAATCAGCCACCTCAGGAAGTGCTTTTTTGGGAGATTCCCGTACATGTGCGATTTGTCGGGAGTATGGAATCAGTGCTGAGCTTTCTTCGAGACTTTGATGGTTCCATTCCTCCATCTCTGGAAAAGGAGATGGAGGCGGAGATGGGCGGAAAAGCGATTATAACTAACAACCCGCCGGCGTCTGCGCCAGCACCAGTTGCTCAAAAAGAGGCTATAGCGAAAGATACTTCCCTTCCTTTAGAGGGGCTGGCTGCTGCGGCAGAAGGTCCGCAGCAACCTTCTGGGAATAATGAAGGGGAGGCGGCCCCGGAGGTGCAGGCAAAGCCTCCAGTTGAGAATCCTCCCGGTAAAGATGCAGCAGAGAAACCTTCGTTGGAAAATAATGGAGAAAATACTGTTTTCAAAAACAGCCTTTTTTTAGGTCCTTTTGAGTTGCACATATCTCCCGATAATCCAGATCATGTTGTTCTAAACGCCATCGTCAGTTCTGTTTTCAGTTTATTACCGGAGGTGAAAAAGTGAACATATTTCAAGATAAAAGGCTGTTGCGTTCTCTGCTTCTTTTGAGCTGGCCCGTTGTTCTTCTGTTTTTTGGGATATGGCTCTGGGCCTCCTCAGAACTGCCTCAAGCAGGAGTTCCTTCTACTCCTAGAAATAAAATGACTGACCCGGAGCCTGTTGGTTTGAAGAGACTTTTTGACAGTACCTATATGGAATCTTTCAAGGTTGCCATTGCTTCCAACAATCCGTTTTATTATCCCGTGCCAGCACCGCCCCCACCACCACCGGCTCCTCCTCCTCCCGCACCAACAACGAAGGCTCATCAATTGCATTACAAAGGCTTTTTCACCACAACACACGGAGATAAGTTTGTTTATTTGGGTGTTGATGATGCCGTGAAATTACAGAGGGTGGGGGACCTTATAGTTGAAGATTTATACTTGATGGAAATTGACCCAAAAAAACTTCTGCTTAAAACGGGAGAGAATTCGGTTTCGGAAATGACACTGGAGCTGCCATTTGATATTCCGCAGGGCCCACAGGTCCCGCTTAAGAAGAGTTAAGGAGGCATTTAGATAATGGAAGGTTTTGGAGTAGAAGGCAAAGACGTCGCGCAAGTATTGTTGGAAAGGAATGTTCTGACCGCTGCACAATATGCGATTGTTCGACGTCGTCAGAAGATGCTCGGAATAAGTGATCACAGAGCCATTCTTGATCTCAATCTGGTCTCAGAGCTTGATACCATGAAAACCTTAGCCGAGCTTAGCGGAATGGAGTTTGTGGATTTGACTCAAGTGCAAATACCCAAGGAGATTTTGAACACGATCTCACTTGAAACACTTTTGCATTATCGGATACTGCCGATAGCCCAAACGGAAGACGGAACTTTAACGGTGGTCTCCTCCGAGATACTCAGTTTAAACGAGACTGGAGCTCTGCGCCTTTTAGCCAACAAACGCATTCATTTTGTTCTAAGCACTCCGAGCATGATTCGATCCCTGACTCGGAAGACTTATGGCCTGGGTGTGGATACTATCCAAAAACTTCGCTCAGACCAGGGAGAAAAACAGATTTCAAATCAAGAGGTGGTTTTTGATATCAAAGATCAGGAAAAAGAGGGGGCACCCACTGAAACTTCGACAATCTCTTTCGTGGATCAGATTTTGCTTGAAGCGCTGCGATTGGGGGCCACAGACATCCATTTTGAGCCCTATCCCTCTTCTATCCGCCTGCGTTACAGAATAGACGGAATACTGCAATATATCCCTGTGCCTCTGGATTTACGCAAAGTCTATGAAGCTATTGTTTCGAGGATGAAAGTTATGGCTGGGCTGGATATAGCAGAGCGTAGGATACCGCAAGATGGGCGTATTGCGATGAAGAGCGAGAATGAAGAATATGGCTTGCGTGTTTCCATCATTCCTACTCGTCATGGTGAGGCTGTTTGTTTGCGTATTCTTGGACGACAAAGCCTCTTTATGGACCTGACGCAAATTGGACTGGCTGCACGGCAGCAAGAACTGGTCCAACGGTTGACCTCATTGCCTCAGGGGCTCGTTCTCATATCAGGTCCTACAGGCAGCGGAAAGACAACAACACTTTATGCTGCCTTGGCTCACTCGAACGATACGGGCCGAAAAATCATAACAATAGAAAATCCTATTGAGTATCAATTGGAGGGTGTTTGCCAAATACAAACTCGCGAAGAGGCTGGGCTGACTTTCTCATCGGGATTGCGTGCTATATTGCGACACGATCCGGATGTTGTGCTTATCGGTGAAATTCGGGATGTGGAAACAGCAGAAATTGCCGTTCGTGCAGCTCAGACGGGGCACTTGGTTTTTAGCACCGTGCATACTAATGATAGCATCAGCGTTATTACTCGATTACTGGAAATGGGTATCGAACCTTTTTTAATAGGCTCTTCATTGGTTTGTTGCATCTCTCAAAGGTTGGCCAGGCGCATTTGCGTGCAATGCAAAGAACAGGATGAAAATATTCCCATTGAAATCGCGGAAGAAATGAAACAGGCTCTGGCTGTTCCCCGGCAGGATCTTCGTGCGTGGTTGGGAAGGGGATGCTTGGAATGTGAACAGAGCGGGTATCGTGGCAGAGTGGCTATTTATGAGTTCTTCCTGATGAACGATGAGATTTCAGATTTAATTAATCCCGGAGTTAAAACAACAGCTTTGCGGCAAGCTGCCTATGCTGCCGGATGGAGACCTCTGCGCTGGCATGGATGGTCCAGAGTTCAATCGGGTTTAATTTCGTTGGATGAACAAGAGCGGATCAGCGGGATATTAGACCAGCAGCATCTGTTAAATGAGGTGTAGGCTATCTCTTGCCATCATACCAGATGGGTAGATTATCCTTTTTTTTGAGTATTTTTTCGCCTTTCAAAAGGTATTTGAATACTAGCTTAAGATAATCGCCTACGCCGTAAAGATGCAGCTTTCGATCTGATGTGTAAACAGAGTTTTTAAGAATTACGATTTGCGCCTTGTTATTTTTCAGGCGTCGTGCCTCTCTCTTTAACCGTTTACTGAAATCGATTTCTTCTGAAGCATAATACTCCGTACTGAAACCACCTAATTTTTCAAAAACATCTCTTCTACAAAAGATAAATGAACCAGGAGCCCAACGAAATAATCTGCTGACACACCTCCACAAATGGAGTGCCATAAAGGAGACGATGCCATTGGTTTTCATATAAACAAGTGCACCGCCACCCAAGATGTTTTTCGAACTTATCTTTTCTAAAAATTCTTTGAAAAGCACTTTAGATGCAAATGAATCTGCATCAATAAAAATGAAGTAGTCTCCGTTTGCAATAGAAGCTCCCTTATTTCTGGCTTTTGATATCTGGTTTTCTGGTTCAAAGATAACCTGGACATTATGACTGCGGGCAATTTGTGCAGTCCGATCCGTCGAATTGTTATCGCAAAGAATCAATTCGTAACTGTGCCCTTCCTCTAAAAAAACATCAAGGGACTGCTTCAGTTTACTGAGAGATTCATCCAGAAGTGCCTCTTCGTTGAAGGCAGGGATAACAATGGAGAACTTCACTATGTAAAGACTAAAACCAGGATACTATACTACTATCTGGAATGTTTGAGAAACCACTGGTAAAGCTCTGGATTGGAATAGGTTTGGGTCCAGGAGTTATGGTCTACCCCAGGATAAATAGTGAGATTGATTTTCTCTACACCAAAAGCTTGAAGGCCTTTTCTCATCTCTTTTGAAAGTTCAGAGGAGACAACTGAATCGGATGCCCCATGGAAAATCCAGAACGGTAAGGAACGCAAATGCGCAGCTTTTTGAGACGTCAATCCCCATGCTTCATGGAAAGTACCACCACCGCAGATTGGAGCCGCGGCTGCAAAACGTTCAGGGTTTCTGATAGTCCAGCTAAAAGAACCAAAACCACCCATGGAGAGTCCCGTTAGGTATACTCTTTTCGAGTCTGCCTGTTTCACATCCTTTAATACCTGGTCCAAAACTTCATTGAGTTTATCCACATTCCAAGGCCACCAGCTGTCCGTCGGGCATTGTGGCGACACAACGATGAATTCAAACTTTGTGTTTTGTTCTACCAGCATGGGCGGACCATGCAATTTCAATTTGGCAAGGTCCTCTAAACGATCACCACGCTCACCCAGACCATGTAGAAAAACGAGCACTGGCCATTTTTTAGCCTCTTCAGCTTGTGATTTTTCCTCAGTGTAATCTTCGGGTAAAAAGAGGAGGTAATTTAAAGATTGGGTTGATTGGCAAACTTGTTTGCCTGGAATCGGTGTTTCTTGTTTTTTTGATATTTGCTCTGATCCTTGCGCTTGATAGACGGGGAAAAAAGCAAGAGCCATTACCACGGCAATGGCGCTCAATCCACAGATAATCGACATGAACGTTTTCATCAGGAGCAAAGCTTATAATTTTGAGGAGGTTTTTGTCCAGACTGAATATATTAAGTTGCAGGGCCTTTGTATTCCAATCCCAACATGGTGATGTCATCCGCCTGTGGGGCATTTTGAGAAAATTCGTCCACATCCGCTTTAATATGTATGAGAACTTCCGCAGGAGAAGCGTCTGATGGAATTCTATTAAGTGCTCTGAGGAGACGTTCTTCAGAAAAGAGTTCGAGTGCAGGGTTTAAAGCTTCTGTGACTCCATCCGTATAGAGAAAGAGCATATCGTTTGGAAACATCTGTATTTCGACTTGTTTATATTCGATCGTCTCAACCGCTGCCAACACAAGGCCCGGGCGAGGTTTGATAAAAACAAAACCAGTCTCTTTTCGGCGGATTAAGGGAGGATTGTGGCCTGCATTTACATAAGTGAATTTTCCTGTTTGAGTATCCAAAATTCCCATGAAGGCTGTGACGAACATCTTGCTGTCACTACTTTCACACAAACGACTATTTGTTTTCGTGAAAACATCGGCTGCCGAAAGACCGGCCTCAGCATAGCCCCGAATCAAAGGCTTTAAAGTCATCATAAAAAGAGCGGCTGGGATCCCTTTACCAGAAACATCAGCGATAATGACAACCAAATAACGTTCATCAATAAAGAAGAAATCATAAAAATCTCCACCTACTTCCTTTGCTGTAAACATGATGGCGTGAAGATCAAAACTTTTGTTATTTTGGTGTTTGGCTATGTCCATAATGGCATTCACTTTTGGAAGACTCGAAAGCTGGATAGCCCGTGCAAATTCAAGTTCTGCATTCAGTCGGGCGGCTGCATCCGCTATTGCTTGCCTGAGCGCTGCCACCATAGCATTGATTCCTGTTGAGAGGGACCGAAATTCCTGGGTTGTTTCAACATGTACTTTTTCACGCAAATCACCCTTGGTAATTCTGGAAAGAGAATGATTTACACTATAAATACCGTTAATGACCAGACGCTGCACAAGGATGGAGATAAGAGTAAATATTAGTCCAAATAAGAGTAGGTCAAAGAGGACGATCTGAGCTGCATTGCTATTGCGGCTGAGGTACATCTCATCTTGAGGCAGAGTGCCCAGGATGGTGTATCCGTTAAATCTCTCAAACGTACAAAGGGTCATAATACCTGAAATTTCAGCAAGGAAGCCATTTTCATCAGATGTTGAATTAAGCTGGGCTGGGGGAATTCCATATTCTTCGATTGATTTGTTGAGCCATTTTTCGTCTGCAATGCTTTTGATAACTCCATCTTGAATAATCAAAATGTTCCCGTTTTTTCCAATACGAAATCCCGGTGCAAGATTCTTTATGGTAGCAATCTCCATGGCTTCCTGGAGCCGTTTTGCATGATACGCAATCTGTACAAAGCCTGGAGCGTCCAGTCGTTTTACCCCTGCGTATTGCATTATCACTCCGTCGAAGCCTTTTGGTTGGGGATCCTGAGCAATTTCTAGAGTGGGGTCCTGCAATATCTTTAGAAATTCGGCCGATTGCTTAGAGGAGGCCATATCAAAGTTCAAATATTCTATCACGGAGGACGCAGTGATAATTCCCTTATCATCCACGACAACCAGTTCATCTGCCCCCAGTTTCTGAACAGTTGTTTGAAGGGCGTTCTGATTAGTCAGAATCGAGGGTGACAGATGTATCATCCAGGCAAAACTGCGAGCTTTTGCCAGAGCGGTTTTATCAGAATCAGCGCGGATTTTTTGAAGATTGTTTTGATTGATTAAGAGCTGCTTCTTTGCGTCCTCTATTTTTAACCCGATTAATAGAAGCGCGTTTTCTCTGGCAATGCGAGTTTGGATGCTAAAGGATACGCCAAACGTCACAAGAAACGCACTTGCAATGAAGGCCATGAGCCACTTTTGAAAAGTCTTTTGCATAGATTACCAACAGATACCGTCTGTCAAAGTCTAAATTTTACCCGACGAAGGTAAAGTCTTTTTCGAGAAAAACTTTCTTTCACAAATGTTTTGTGCTACTAATTTGGGCGATATTATGAAGAACTCACGCAGAGATTTTGTTAAGAGTGCTGTAGCTTTGTCGGTGTCAGCAGGCTTGTTTAACGGAGCTGCTCTTAGCCATTCAGTTGAGAACGTGAAGGCAGAAGAAGGCAGTAATACTCCGTTAGGTTTTGATAATTTTTCAATAAAAACGACTCAATGGAAAGCCGGGAAAATTATGGAATGGGCTGAGTCTCAGAAAGTAGACTGTATTCTATTCTCAGATTTAGAAGTATATGAAAGCCTGGAAGAATCATATTTTCGTGATTTAAAGAAAAAGGCGGACGACTTGGGCCTCTTCCTTTATGTAGGTGGATTGAGTGCTTGCCCCAGTTCAAAAATGTTCAGTGATAAGTACGGAACGGCCGAGGATTTTTTGCGGCTCTTGATAAAAATAGCCGGTTATTTGGGAAGCCCTGTTGTGCGCTGTGTTTTGGGCTCTCGTGATGATCGATATTCAAAAGGCGGTATCTGGACGCCCATTCGCGATATGGTGGATGTTTTAAAAAGGGTACGCACTCAAGCACTGGATGCAGGGGTTAAAATCGCCGTAGAAAACCATGCCGGAGATATGCAGGCTTGGGAGCTGGCACGTTTGGTGGAAATGGCTGGAAGGGATTTTGTGGGGGTAACGATTGATCCAGGCAATGCGGTTTGGGCATTGGAGGATCCAATGACAAATCTGGAAGTTTTAGCTCCTTATGTCCAAGCGACGGGAATCAGGGATTCTGCCGTTTGGGAGACTGATAAGGGATTGTGCTGTCAATGGACCGCTATGGGAGAAGGGTATACCGGAATGGAAGAGTATATGCAACGACTCCGGAAACTCTGCCCAAAAGTCCCCTGTATTTTGGAGATTATTAGTGGCTTTAATTATGAAATGCCATATCTGGAAGAAGATCATTTAAAGCTATGGCCTGAACTGCACGGAGTAGGTTTGGCTCGATTGATTAAAGTTGCTAAGACTTGTAAGCCCAAAAAAGCGGCTGACAACGCCTGGACCCCAGAGTTCCAAATCCCCCAGTTGGAAGCCAGCATTCGCTACTGCCGTGAAGAACTGGGTTTAGGGAATAAAAAGTAGGCTATCCTAATAAGAAACGAGACATAAGAAAGAGGGGCATGCGCCCCTCTTTCTTATGTCTCCTGAAAACTAAATTTTGCGTAGTTTTTTAAGCTTATCAAAGCATTTGATACCCTCATCCCAATGAGCGGATTTGCTGGGTTCAAAGGTTCGAACTACTGAAGAGGCTCTTACCGCCTCGCGTAGATCTCCCAAGCTGCCTAATTCGTTATCGGCTCTTGCTTGAGTTAGGAGATTACCGATCACGGTTCCCTCGACAGGCCCCGTCATTACCGGTACTTCGCAGAGATCGGCCGTCATCTGGTTAAGCAGGGAATCTTTTGATCCGCCACCCACAATATGGAGAACTTCGATCTTTTCACCGGTGAGCTCATTGAGGGCCAACATGGTTTCCCGATATTTTAAAGCCAAGCTTTCACGAGCGCAGCGCATCAGTTCGCCCTCGGTTGTAGGAATGGGCTGATCGGTTTCTTTGCAGTACTCCTGCATAGCTTTGGGCATGTCAACCGGATTCAAAAAACGGCTATCATCCGGATCCACGATGGACCTCAGAGCAGTAGCTTTAGTCGCCATCTGTTCCAGCTCCGCATAGGTGTAATTTTTACCTTCTTTTTCAAAGGACTTTTTGCACTGCTGCACCAACCACATTCCCATAATGTTTTTCAGCAGACGATAAGTATCATCTACGCCCCCTTCGTTGGTCATATTATGAGCCAGAGTTTGCGGTGTTAAGGAAGCCTTTTGGATTTCTGCACCCATCAAAGACCAAGTCCCAGAGCTCAGGTAAGCCCAGTTAGCAGAACCGGTCCTGCGGGTGGGGATAGCAGCAACGGCGGCCCCCGTGTCATGAGTTGGTGGTGCCACGACCCTTACATTTTTAAGGCCCGTTTTTTCAGCCAGATTAGCTCTCAAGTTTCCCAAATGAGTACCGGGCTTAACGATATCCGGAAGGAAATGGCTAGGGATATCCAATTTGGCCAGGAGGTCTTTGCTCCAATCGCGCTTGGTGGCGTTGACAAACTGCGTGGTCGTTGCATTTGTGAATTCCACTACCTTGGCTCCACACATGCACCAATGTAGAAAATCGGGCATCATTAGGAATGTGGCGGCAGAATTAAGGATGGCAGGGGAGTGCTTCTTCCACGCATGAAGCTGATAGAGGGAGTTGAACTGCATGAACTGCAATCCGGTATCCGAAAAAATATCTGCCTTGGGAACGATTTGGAATACCTCTTCCATGGCATTATTCGTGCGCGCGTCACGGTAATGGTAGGGCATTCCCAAAACTTCTTCTTCTTTATTCAACAGAACAAAGTCCACACCCCAGGTGTCCGCGCCGATAGAAACGATGCTTCCACCAAAATTTTTGGCGGCAATCGACATGCCCTGTTGGATTTCGCTCCAGAGGCGCATGACATCCCAACGGATGGAATCCCCCAAAAGCACGGGGCCGTTTCCGAACCGGTGCATTTCTTCCAATGTTAACTTAGAGCCATCCCAGAGGCCGGCAATTACGCGGCCACTCTCGGCACCTAAATCAACGCCCAAATATACTTTTTGCTTCATACTGATTTTGATTCTGTTTACTTTCTGTCCGAGTCAATTCCTTCGATCGGCTCCGGCGCAGGAGAGGGCGCTTTAGGCGGAAGCGCATTGGTTGCGGAAAGGTCAGCTTTAATGATTGTGATATTTCCACCGGTTTTATTTTCTGCGGCGGCATTGACTGTACTGTTAATTGCCTCAGCTTCTGTTTGAACATTCTGTGAGGCCAATCGGGTTGTTTCTTCATTGCCCTGAGCTGAAATTTCAGCATTCAAAGTTTCCTCAGGCTGAGTATTCTTATCCCCTTTAAGGTAGCCGCTCCATCCCGTAATGACTGAGGATCCAAGCAGTACGGCTATACCGATTCCCAAGAGAGTTTTAGTCCTACTTCCAGTCCCTTTCCACTCTCCAAGAAGGATGCCCAAAATGGTGGAAAAAAGAATAGAAGATGCCATGAGCACAGCCCAACCGACATACGCCTTATCCCCCATTGAGGGTTCCCCGGCTTTATTACAGACAAACTGCATGACCCAAATTGCACCTGCAATACCGGCAAATACAACGTTACAAACCAGGGGAGCTTTAATGTTGGTGTAGTCACCCAAGGTCTTATTCTTTACGTTCAGAGCTATGCACCAGATGCCATTTACCGTGAAACCACCCAGCAGCACAACGACCAACACGGGCATTCCCTGCCATACAGGGGAAGTCCCACCAGCGATGGCTAATCTTTGTATTTCAGCGCCACTATTTAGGCCGAATGCCATACCGGCACTCATCAGACCGGAGAACAAAGCAGCGATAATTCCCTTTTTAAAATTGTATTCAGCTACGGCTTTCTTTTTGGCTTCCTCCGGGAGTTCTTTTTCCTTTGAGATACCAGCTCCGCCAATCAGGACAATTCCGATCACAGAAACAACAACGCCGAACAAGGCGACTTGAGCGCTACTGGTGGCGGTCAACGCCTCTAATTGGCCTTTAAAGATAGGGGGAAACAATGTTCCGGCAGCAGAACAGATACCACAACCCAAGGCCAGCCCCAAACCTACCCCCAGATAGCGAATCATGAGACCCCAAGTCAAACCTCCGAATCCCCACATAGCGCCAAAAACATAGCACCAGAAAATTTCTTTGCCCGGAGCTTCTTTGAGTACAGAGAGAGCATTGGGAGACGTGATTGCCGTGATAATCCAGGGGACAATGACTAGACCGAACAAGGCATAAATAAACCAATAGCTTTCCCACGCCCATTGAGTTACCTTTTTAAATGGCAAGTAGAATACGGCTCCTGCTAAGCCACCCAGCATGAAAATAATAATACCCAAAGCGGGGTTTACTGCAGGATCAGATAAATTAATTGTAGCATCCATAATTCAATAACTATAAAAATTTTTAAAGAAAGGGAAACTCCCGAACCATACGATGTTTGGGAAAAGGGAAACTCGTTTTTAGGCGAATTTCCCTTCGTTTAAAACGGGCAATTAGCGCTTGGAAAGTACAGTCTTCTCGTACTTTTTGACCTCGTCAAGCCAAGCCGTGCCCACAGGGATATTATTTGTCTGGCAGTAATAATCCCAAACGGCTCCATAAGGAAGTGTTTTTAGTTCTTCCATTATTGCCAAACGGGAAGTGTAATCTCCACTTCTCTCAAATTCAGCCAACATGCTGCTTGGTTCAAGCATTGCTGTGAGAAGAGCCTTGAGCATGTTCCGTGTTCCAATAACCCAAGCTGCGAGACGGTTTATGCTGGCATCAAAGAAATCAAGGCCAATATGTGTGCGGCCCAAGTAATTTCCACGGACCAGCTCTTGAGCGATTGCCAACAGGTCGTCATTTAGAATGACTACGTGATCGCTATCCCAACGGACAGGGCGGCTGACATGCAGAAGAATTTCACCCACAAATGGGAATATGCTGGAGATCTTGTCAGCAATGGTTTCGGTCGGGTGATAGTGACCGCTGTCCAAGGTAACAAGCTTGTTGTTTTTTATAGCATAAGCTAGATAAAACTCATGGGAGCCGGCAGTGAAGCTTTCAAGACCAACGCCGAAAAGCTTGCCTTCAATCGCGTCCAGGTTGTACTTAGGATTAATTTCTTTTGCGAAAATTTTATCCAGAGAGTCCACCAGAAGTTCACGGAAGAATTTACGATTTGCCGGGATATCTTTCATGCCATCGGGTATCCAAACATTTGTGACAGTGGGAGAACCTAGCTTTTCGCCAAATGCAGCTCCGATTTCGCGGCAAGCGATTCCGTGCTCGATCCAGTAATCTCTGATGCCTTTATCCGGATGTGTGAGAGTGAGCCCATCTGAAGCTTTGGGATGTGCAAAGAAAGTTGGATTGAAATCCACTCCGATTCCCAAACCTTTGGCCCAATCCATCCAGGTGCTAAAATGCTCAGGTTTAATTGCATTGCGTTCGACTCTCTTGTCAGTGTCAATGTAGCAGGCATGCAAATTGAAGCGATGTTTCCCGGGAATAAGAGAGAAAGCCTTTTCAGCATCTGCTCTCAATTCATCCGGAGTGCGGGCCTTACCGGGATAATTACCGGTTACAGCAAGACCGCCCCCGAGAGAATCGCCCTTAGCCTCAAAGCCGCCCACATCATCACCCTGCCAGCAGTGCAGAGAAATGGGGACGGTTGCCATTTTCTTTAGGACAGCATCGGTATTTACACCAAAAGCAGCGTATTGCTCTTTTGCCAGTTCGTATGAAGTATTAATTCGTGACATAACACCAATCTCGTTGAGCTGCATTGTCGTTTTTTTTAGGGAAACGTTCAAGCCAAATTCTGATCAAGATGGATAGTTTTTGAGTCTTTTTTGAAAGAAAATGGAAGAAAAGGGTGTTTTCCGTCTGGCCCCCTCTCTCTCTAATGGGGTGGCTGTTTTATTTCCTCTGATTGAGATTATTACAAAAACGCGAAAAGCAAATTTGCCCCAATTAGAGGTTGACATTTTCATGGAAAAAACTATACTGACCTCAGCGCTTGGATGGAGCGCTGACAGTATATTTAGCTCGGCTTGGATACGTTTCTTCAGAGGGGTTCCTCACCCCCACCTCCTTGGCGTATGAAGCCGAGCTTCGTTTTTCCAAATTGAGGGTGTTTTCCCATAACTGCAACTTGCTGTTTTTTGAAGATTATGAGAAACTCCCACCATGGTTTGCATTAGAGGTAAATCGCTTATTTTTCTTTTTTTAGGAGTGGTCACGCTCGCATTAGTTTTGGGTGGCTGTAAAAAAAAGTCTGACACGCCTTCAGGCCCATCTGAACAGGACAAGATTACATCGGGATCGGCTGCTTCTGAATCAGTTCAAGCCGACCCAGGCGAATCTGTTCTACCTACTGATGGAAGGATTGAAACGCCCACGGCAGATGAAGAATTAATAAAAAGTGAGGCGGAATCTGAAGAATTTATCAAAAAGGTTGCGGAGCGGGCACAGATTGAGGAGTGGTTCATCTGGGGAGTGAAATATCATGAGGGCAATGGAGTCGAGAAGGATCGAAATAAAGCGCGCGAGTATTTTGAAAAAGCCGCCGATAAAGGACACCATCGCGCTTTGTTCAACTTAGGCGTTTATTATGTAACTGGCGAAGGCGGGGTCAAGGATGTTGCAAAGGCCGTGGAATGTTTTCAAAAAGCAGCGGCGGCAGGTAATGAGGATGCGCTGTTTAACTTGGCTGTTCACTATGCAAAAGGGATTGGGGTCGATAAAGATTTGGAAAAATCCGCAGAGTACACTCGTAGAGCGGCCGAGCTAGGTATTCCGGAAGCAGTATACAATCTAGCCACAATGTATGCGACGGGTACAGGATTGGAAAAGAATGAAAAGGAAGCTTTTGAGCTCTTTCAGAAAGTTGCTGAAGCAGGATACCCCTCAGCCCAAGCCAATTTAGGAGTATATTACCTAGAGGGTAGGGGAGTTGAGAAAAATCTGATTGAGGCGGAAAAGTGGCTTATTAAGGCGGCACAGCAAGGTAATCTTTCTGCTCAGTTTAACTTAGGTGTTTTCTATGCTAAGGGAACTGGTGGCGAAACCAATTTGGTGCAGGCCTACAAGTGGAGCACGCTGGCAGCGGCGGCAGGAGATCAAACTGCTGAGGGCAACAGAAATTTTCTCCTAGCAGAGATGACCCCAAAACAAATAGCAGAGGCGATTCGAGAAGCTTCTGATTTCACTTTTGAAAAGTATAAAGAACTCCGCTCCGAGGGGATACTTCAGATTGATCCGGAACAATTGAAACCCATCGTGTTGCCTCCAAATGACACAAACCAGGAACCATCATTGAACAAGGCTATTCTCCCTACAGAGGCTCGACCGATTCTGGACAATCCCACCGAACTCCAAAAGGCAAAAGACCAGGGCCCTTAGTCAGAATCGATCACCGGAGGGTTGCTTTTAGATGGTCCTATCAGTACGACAAATTCGCCTTTGAGCGAGCGCGTGCTGGTTTTTTCAATCAACTCTGCTGGGGTGCCGCGAAACCATTCTTCGAATTTCTTTGTAAGCTCTCTGGCTAAAACGAGGCTTCTTTCAGGGGCTAGGGTTTGTAATTCGTGCAATAGTTTTTCAATACGATAAGGGGACTCGTAGAGAGCGACGACTCCCGGGCATGCAAGTGCTGATGACAGAGCTTTATTCCGCTGTCCTGATTTGTGAGGTAGAAACCCGAGAAAATAAAAACGATCTGTAGGTAGTCCGCTTGATGAGAGTGCAGCAATAAAGGCACAAGGCCCCGGGACCGACTCAACCCTCAAACCGGCTTCTATCGCCGCAGATGCAATGCGTTGACCTGGATCAGAAATCCCCGGGGAACCGGCGTCTGTAACCAGGGCTATTATCTGTCCATCTTTGAGCCGCTGAATTAATCCGTTTTCCCTGCGAGCTTCATTGAAAGTGTGATAGCTGAGGAGAGGTTTTCGAAATCCCAGTCTTTGAAGCAGGAGCCCCGTGCGGCGAGTGTCTTCGGCTGCTATAACATCGCAATCTTTGAGTGTTCTAATAGCCCTTAAAGTAATATCTTCCATGTTGCCGATGGGCGTCGCCACCAGATACAAAGTACCTTTTTGGAGAGGCGGAAAATCGTGTGCCGTGCCATTTGGCATAGCATTTTCTTCGTTATTCATGGGGTGATCAGCATTCATGTTAGTCAATAGATAAAAACAGAGGCTTCCTATTTCCCGTTAAACTCTAACCAGGAGTGATAGGCTATGATGTCCAGGATGAAGGGTTGGACACTCACTTCATTAAAAGATACGGTTACCCTTTTCTGTTCTCTGATTTTTGGGCCAAGCTGAAAAGGTTGGAAAAAAATCAGAAACTCACCCGGTCGGATAATAAAAAGCTCATAGTTTTCAGGCTTGCCGGGATCAGTAGCGTTTTTTATTTGCTCTTCAGTAAGTCCCAGGTTCAGTTCTGAAATTTTTTGACCGACAATCTCTGAGAATTTTTCAAGCTCTTCACTTCCCAATAGGCAATCTTCCAGAAGCAGCACTTGTTCATTAAGAGCATCATAGTTCATGCTCTTATAATATTTGAAACCTTTTGGGACGGCCGGAGTTTTCTCAAACCCTTCAAAGAGGATGCTGGTAAACGCGGCAGTATAATGGAAAAGAGTAAAATCGATACTCATTTCAGAAACACTATCTTCGGGAAAAACACCCTGGTAACTGCCGGTGAGCATCACGTCGGAGAAATCTTCCAGTTTTTCGTGAACGTAATCCTGAATATATTCGTTGAGTGGAGTGAAGGAAAGGGAGGCGTATTCCGGATAACGGGCCGTGGCGATGTACCGTATGACAGGATCATCCTGCTTAATAGCATCCATTCCGTTCTTCTCAATTGTCCGAATGAAGTAAGGAGTATTAATCTGGATATTTTTTGGGGGAGTCCATGTAGTAGAACTTTGAGAGTCTACCTTGCATCCCGTTGCTGTAATTAAAAAAAAGGCGCAAATGAAAGAGCATGAAAAAGCGCCAAGCCCGGAAATATGAAAATCAAACTGTTTCATTTCCACGCTCCCAGCATACCCAAAAAAGAGACGATGGCCATATAAATTTAGGAGAACAAACAAAAAAGACGACATTATATACCCCTGATTTTTCCAAGGTGCAGATGAAGTTTTGCTCCTGACGATTAGTTGAGGTTTTGATTTATTTCGAAGTGTGGGCGTTAAGAATACTATCAGCCGAATTTCTAATTTTTTCTTTTAGCTCTTTGGGTTTCAGCGCAACAACCAGACCACCCCAGCCGAGTATCCAGCGTTGAATATCTTCAAGGGAATTGAGTGTATAGTGAACCCTCAGATTCCCAGAGGAGAGTTCCTCATTTTGTTGGGAAGAATGCCAGTTCTTTTCGCGAAAATAATCTGCAACATTTTTGTGCACCCACAACGTTATTTGGTGGACGTCTTTTCCACTATAAATTCCAAAGCTATCCTGCAAATAAGCCTCCGCAGAAAAACCTTTGTGGGGCGTATACTTTTTGCCCGTTTTAACGATTTTTTGTATTCTCAGTAAATGGAAGGTGATAAACTCTTTCCTTTTGTGACACCAGGCCAGGAGATACCATTCGTTGCCGACGTGTACCAGTTGTATAGGGTCAATGAGACGCTCCGTTGGCTCTTTTTGATTTGGCTTTTTGTAAGAAATTAAGAGTTGGTCTTTATGGATTGCTGCCTGAGCCAATTGGTTAAAAGATTCAAGTTTCACGATAGAAACTGTGGAAGAATGGAAGGTGATGGAGCGATCCCAGTCATCCAAATGAACATTGATTGAATCAGGCATGGAATCGGCTAATTTCCGGAAGGCATTTTTGAGGGGTTCCTCAAAAGAGGTTCCTTGGTAAGCGGAAACGGCTTTACGCGCGACAAGTAAGGAGAAAAGTTCTCCCTCACTGATTTGGATTGTAGGGAAGGAGACGACTTGTTCTGTGTAGTAAAACCCGTGCTTACCGGGATCATATTCAATGGGCAAATCAAGCCTTTCCCGCATGAATTCTATATCTCTCAAAACCGTTTTATTCGATACTTCCAATATTTCGGCAATATCGCCTGCATTGGGGTAGGGGTTGCGGAATCGCCCCTTCCCCGAATCGGTATCTCGGATAATCTGGTGTATTCGGAGCATGCGCTCCATCGGAGGACGAGTGAATGAATTCATTTTTTTGTTCAAACGAAGTTAAACGTTCTTAGCCTCCTCGTTGTACTTGATTTTATTCAATGCCTGTGAGTGCCCCGGCGATAGTGCGAGCCATACGTTCGGCTCCTTCTGCATTGGGGTGGACCAGGTCAGGGAAAAATTCAGCGTTATGATTAAGCGCGCTGTAAATATCTATCACTGGGATGCGGCCATCTTCAGCAACTTGGCGAATAGCCGGGATTATCTCATCTTCTACAACCTTGGGCGTAATTCCCCATTGGCCTTCTCCATAGACCGGACATGGAGTGCAGAGCCAAACTTGCGGTTTGCTAGGGAGATAACTGAATTTGGAAATAATGGCCTTCAGGTCAGACATGAATTCGTTCTTAAATTTCCAATTCTGGGGTTTTGAATCATTAGTTCCGAGCTTGATAATGACCACATCCGGATTAAATTCCTGGGCTTCTTTAAAAGCTGAAGTCTCCCAATAGGGATGGTCACCATGCTTGAGCAAGGTAGCTCCCGGTACACCGAAATTGTGCACATCAAACTTATTGCCAAGAATCCGGCTCATTGTTGCAGGATAAGAATTTTGATCCCGATCCTCAATACCCGAACCCCATGTGATGCTGTTTCCAACACATGCAACTCGGATGGCTCGGCTATATTTTTCAACTTTAATGGTAGGATTTTTAACACGACATCCACCTTGTGATATGCTAATAGCAAACACGCACAGTATCGTTAAAACGGGCAACCATGTAAGAAATCTCTTAATTTTTTTCATACGCCACAATTCTGGCAAAATGTCCTTACTATTTCAATCTGTTAAACTCAGTTTTGCTTTGGAACAGTATCGGCTTTTAGATTTTTAATAGCGCCTGCCAGCAATCCACCAGGGGACAGTGGTGACAGCAAGGGTTGGTTTTATTGCAGAAATCGGCATTGATTTGCAGAACAGCTTGTTGTTGGAAAGCATATTTCAAACGCTTGGGAGAACAATTCCCGTAAAAGCGATCCAACGCCAATCGCAGATGTGCATTATCCCCGCTGGATGGCCATTGGAAATAGCGTTCGAGAATCTGATTTTCCATTTTACGGGTGGGATTACCTTTGGTTCTGGCCCAAAACCAGGGGGCAATCGCATTTACAAATAAATCTTTAACACGCTCTTCTCCCAAAAGGGGGATCGGTTTTTCTAACCGTTTCGAATTCAAAGTATAATGATATTTCCAGAAATCATCTTTCTTTTGAGGAGAGAGAATTTTTGCGAGTTTTTCAACAGAATCTTTTGTAAGAAAATCTGACAGTGCCCAACCTTCAATTTTTTGAATAAGGCTTGAGTCAATAAGCCAGTGCGCAGCCAACGCAATTCTTCTTTGGGGGTGATTGCTTGGTCGTGTTCCGCTCAAATTCCAGATGCCGGCGGGGAAAATAGTTTCTGTGCATTTGGATTGGTGGCGCCACCATACGCTCCAAAGATGAAGAATGTATGAATCTTTTTCTGAATTAGATAGCTTCTGTGGGATGATACCCGCAATTCCCAGCAAAAGGGCTTGCATGTTTTCCAAAGGAACATTCAAAGAAGGCATTAATTCCCCTAGTTTTTGCATTGGCCAGGCGTTTTGTTTGTATCCTAAGCCTCGCAATAGATGGATTAGAAGAGCTTGCTCCCAGCCATATATTCTGGCAGTTGCTGCAATAGAGAGCGATTTGCTTTTTATCCGAATAAGTGCCGCTTGTTTGTAGAGTGAGTTGCATTCAGTTTCACTGAAATTCTGGAAGAAGGAGGCGCATTTTCCAAGGGTGTTGTCAGGTATATCATTTGCCTCATCGGAGTTTTCCCACTCCAAGAGCTCTTCAAGTGGGGAATCTAGGAATTCTCTCAAATGCAGAATAGCTCGTCCGTCCGCAGAAAGAAAGTCCTTTGGCTTGTTCCAAACCACCTGCAGGGCAACATGTTTAAAACTTGGATTTAGATGATGCGCGTGTTGCTGCCAGTTTGAAGCATCGATATCTAATTCGACATCACATTGTCTTGGAGGATTATCCCCGATGGCAATAAAAGCATTTTTGAAGTCAGGCCCGGATTCTAAATTACTAAAACCAGGGTGAAGAACTTTTATTGGAGTTCCATCTATTGTTTGCAGGAAATCAACCTTAAGACGTTGGTGTGCCCAGAAAGGGTACATCCACTTCTCTTGAAAATGGCATTCATCCTTGTTGGATTGATGCCTGGGGGGCAACAGAGCCTTTCTCGGCTCTTCATAGAAATGATCTGGAAACGCCATGACAACGAGGGAGAAATATAAGATTTTTAGAATGATGTCTAGCAAAAATAAGCGTTGAATCCGGAAATCTTGAGAACGTATTGCCTCAAAAATAGGGCACACCGAAAGAGAGAGAAAAGCCTTGAGAAAAGAGCGCGTCTTGATGGTATGTAATTAGAGGGTGTTTTGTACACGATTT
>CAZSTC010000011.1:26450-47705 GCA_964609795.1 uncultured Verrucomicrobiota bacterium | reverse complement strand
TTTCCACTTTTGCTAACTACACGACAGTCCTTCATTAAAGACTGGTCATTTAGATGTTTCTGGCTATAATAGGAGCAGTGCTGAACGAATAAAACTCAGCTGTAGAAATGGATTTTAAAGAACGGATTCGAAAAAGTCAATCAGCCGCAACTATCGCGGTCGTACTGGTATTGTTCTTTTTCTTTAATGAGCAAAGTATTGCTTACCCTGAAACGACTAACACCACTTTTTCAAGCCGTTTAGGAGGGCGAATTAAGGGTTTTCAAATTCCCGAATACTACCCTGCCCTGCCAGGCAAAAAAACTCCACTCAGATCTTTACTGAAGGGACAGGAAGCAAAACCGACAGGAAAGGATACCGTAGCAATCTCTGGGTTAAGAATAGAATGCTATGACAGGGATGGGAAAACGAACACTCTTGTCACGACAAGCGAGTGCTCCTATGAAATCTCTAAAAAAATTGTATATTCAACAGCCCCGTTGAGGTTGTCCCGAACCGATGGATCCATGTCCATTCAAGGGAAGGGATTTTCATGGTCACATTCTGATTCCATTCTGGTAATATCGAATCAAGTGAGCTCAGATTTTTTTGGTTTAGATGTGAGCGGCTTTGCAACGAACAATCTTTCGTCATCCTCCAACAAAGTTAGAGTAACCTCCAACCAGTTCACATTCTCGCAAAAAGAAAACAATGTTCAGTATCTTGGAAACGTAAACGTCAGTGAAGAAGGAACTCGACTCCGCTGCGATAAATTACAATTTTTTTCTGCGGGAACCTCAACCGGTTTTGAGCAGGTCATTGGGGAGGGAAATGCTCGTATTAATGTCGATAAACCCGATCAGAAATTCAGTGCATCCGGAGACCAGTTCGTCTATGTGCGAACACAAAATGAACTTGCTATTTCCGGTAATGTTTCATGGCAAGGGGAATCCCAAAAAGGGAGCGCGAACTATGTCACGCTGAGGCAAAATGGAAAAGAACTCTCCGCGGCAGGTAATGTCCTGCTGGAACTGGACAAAAACCAACTGAATGAAAGTGGAATGATTGGAGTTCCAATGGCGCTGAGTAACTCTAAAAACACAGGAGTACTCACCTCCCGTTCAGATAATTTGAATTCAATCAGCAATCGAATTACCCTATTTGGCAAAGTTTGGGTACAGGACGGGGATGCTTCGCTTTTTTGCGATTCACTTCATATTCACTTTAAAGAAGCTCGTGGTGAAGTGGCGGAGAACACTGAAAAAACTACTTCAAATGAAGCGCAGGATCGGGAAATTGAATGGATTGAGGCCACTGGTAATGTAAAAATTTCTCAGAAAGATCATCGAATAGAAACTCAGAAAGCTGTTTACAAGCTGGCTGACTCCACCGCTATCTTTGAAGAACACACAAGATGGTCCTCAGACCGGCTGACAGGTGAATCAGACCAACTTTATATGTGGGCAGAACCTCGCTCTGCACAGGCAGTAGGTAATGTAAAAGTTGTCGTTCCTGTCGAAGGGAAAATCCAACCTTTGGAGCTTTTCGGGCCGCAAGCTGAAACAAACTCTGTTTCGTCTCCTCTCCCCCCTGAAGACACGGTCAAAACCAAAGCTCATGAGCTTCGGATTAATAGCCCCCGCATGAATGTGGATGAAAAGCAGATCAACTTTTTTGATAAGGTGAATGTCGAAATTCAATCAAAAGAGACTGATTTTACACACATGACGATGAGTCAATTGCTATTGAATTTTAAAGATAAAAAAACAGAGGAACCAGAGACGACCAAATATTTAGACAACATTGTAGCAACCGGCAAAGTACATATTATACAAACGACTTCCCGACCTGAGCCTAAAACACAGCAGATGAAATCTGAAACAATGAAGGTTCAGCTTGATGAAAAGACGGGGGGCGTTGTCAATGTTGTGGCGGAGCAAGATGTGATAATGGAACAAGAGGATGTGGTTGCAAGTGGCAAAAAAGCTGTTTTTGATACAGCAACTCAACTGCTTGAATTAACAGGATATCCCGTTGCAAAAATGCCCAGAGGCACTCTTTATGCCGATAAGATGATTTGGGACCGAAAAGCTAACGTCTTTAAAGGTGTCTCAAATTTCAGAATTGATGGCCAAAAACCAGAATAATATGCAAGTCCAGCGTAAAGAACAGTTTGTTCTCTATACCCAGAATTTAGTCCGGTCCTACAAAAAACGACGCGTAGTAGACGACATTTCTATTAACGTAAACTCCGGCGAAATTGTAGGGCTCCTGGGACCTAATGGCGCAGGGAAAACCACAACTTTTAATATTGTGGTCGGACTGGTAAAACCTAACGAAGGTGATGTCTTTTTCAATGAACATCAAATTACTCATTTGCCAATGCACCAAAGGGCCAGATTGGGAATTGGCTATCTCACACAAGAACCCTCCGTTTTTCAAAAGTTAACTGTTGAGCAAAACATTCTGGCTATTCTGGAAACTTGCAATATCGGTCATCAGGAAAAGCAAAGCCGCCTCCAATTGCTCCTGGATGAGTTGGACATGGGAAGATTGGCGAAAAGCCTCGCCTATACCTTGAGCGGCGGAGAGAAAAGAAGACTGGAAATTACACGCGCCCTCGTCACGAGTCCCAAAATTTTACTCCTGGATGAACCTTTTAGCGGGATAGACCCTATTGCGGTTTATGATGTGCAAAAAATCTTACGTCAGCTCAAAGATCGAGGAATGGGTATTCTCATTACCGATCACAATGTCCGTGCAACTTTAAACCTTGTTGATAGGGCCTATATTATACATAAAGGCCAAATTTTATTGGAAGGGAACGCTGAACTTTTAGCGAAAGACCCCAAAGCCAGAGAAGTATATCTGGGGCCTGAGTTTGACCTCTAATATCAAAAAATTATGCAAAAAGCTACGAGCATAACAGTCGCCACTTTCCTGGAGCACTGCAGCGATTTAAACCCGCTGAACCTTGAATGTGGCGAGAAGGGTTTGCGCCGTCTTATTCATGAGCCCGCGGTTAACCGGCCAGGATTCGCATTAGCCGGATTTACGAAACATTTTCCACATCGGAGGGTCCAGGTCTTTGGTCGAGCGGAATGCAGTTATTTAAAGTCCCTTACTCCTGAAGAGCGGGGCAAATGCTACAAGAATATTTTCAAATACCACATACCCTGTTTTGTTTTTTGCAGATCACTCCATCCGGAAAGCGATTTTTTAGAGGCCGCGAAAAAAGAACAAATACCGATTTTTCGTTCCTCGTTGATCACGATGCGCTTCGTGAACCAGGCCACTCATACATTGGACGAACTCTTTGCGCCCCGCAAACTTGAGGTCGGCTGCATGGTTGATATCTTGGGTGTCGGTGTTTTAATCAAAGGTAAAAGCGGTATTGGTAAGAGTGAGTGCGTTCTTTCACTTTTAGAGCGCGGATATAGCCTTGTTTCAGATGATGTTACCGAAATTTTTCTCTCAGAGGGAAAAGAGCTGGTTGCCGCTCCCACATGTGAAATGAAGGATTTTATGGAGGTCAGAGGTATTGGCATCATCAATGTTGCCGATATGTTTGGAATTAAGAGTATCCGCACCCGCAAGCGCTTGGATATGGTCGTAACGCTTTCGGTCCTGGAGGAAACTGAAGAAATTGACCGTTTGGGCGGAGAACATCAGACAGTTGAAATAATGGGGGTAAAAGTGCCTCACGTGGTTTTGCCAGTCAGCGCAGGACGGGACATGGGGCGATTAGTGGAAGTAGCTGCTTTTCAAAATAAACTTAAAATATCAGGACACCCTTCAGGTATTGATCAATACAACGAGCGAATTTTGAAAAAAATGCAGCGTGACCAAAAAAACAAAAAGCGATCCATCGTTGGAGCTCTGAGGGGTAATGGTGGAAGAATCGAGGAATAGGCATATTTTTAAAATTTGTTTTATGAAAAAGATTGGATACTTTATTCTGTTCTGTTTTCTCGAGTGCTCTTTTTTTTCAACGGTACACGCCGAATCAGAGATAATTCAGGCAGAAAACTACAGCTATCGACTTTCCGATGAAGGGGCTTTCATTCTTTCCTACACGGGTGGGAAGACAATGCTGACTCTCCCCACAGAAATTGAAGGCAACTCTGTGGTAGGTATCTCTGAAAGAGCTTTTATCGCACATCCAAAACTTCGTTCTATTTTCATTCCACACACAATTACTCGGATCGGGGAAGGTGCTTTTGCCGGATGTCTCTCCCTGAGAGATATTCTGGTTGACCCTCTCAATCCGAAGTACGCCAGCACAAATGGGGTGCTTTTTGACAAAGAAATTAGAAGGCTTATCCAATACCCCGCAGGAAATAAAAGACTATATTATGAAGTTCCTATTGGCACAGTGTCCCTTGATCCCTATTCATTTATATTCTGTAAGAATCTGAATTATATACTTTTGCCTGAAGGGATCGAACATATTGGGAGCCACTCTTTTGAAGGTTCCTCAATTACTCGAATAGAGCTCCCCTCTTCCCTTAATAAATTAGGTTCATATGCCTTTCTTTCATGCGATGCCCTTAAATCCATTCAGATTGTCAATGTTTGTGATGGCTTGGAAGCTTTTGCGGATCTTCAGCATGAGGGGGCAGCACATGTCACTCAATGGGAATATGACGAGCAGGGAAATCTTATACCGATAAAAACTCTGGAAGTAGAGTTGGAAAAAAACTCTGTAGAGAAAGACGGTTCTCTCAATAAACCCAAAAACTATATCTCGGAAAGAGAACTTCTTTACACCGTAATTAATTCAAATCAGGTTTCTATTTTAGGCTATCAATACAAAGATTTAGCCGACAAGAACTCATCAAAAAAACGGTCACAGAAAAAGGTACGAAAAAAAAATCTTGTTATCCCCGATACTATAAACGGACTTCCTGTAACTGAAATTGCAGATCGAGCCTTCTTTTGTGCTTTCGATCTAGAGAATGTTTGGCTCCCCGAAAGCATCACTCGTTTGGGTGATTCATCTTTCATGTACTGCACTTCTTTATCTTACATAGACATCCCGGAAAGTCTTACCCACATTTCAAACGGAGCCTTTCGTCACTGCCATTCATTAGAACAGATTACATTAGGAAGTCTCACTTCCCATATTGGACCTTACGCATTCGATGGGTGCTCAAACCTGGTCTCCGTGATTTTGCCAAACTCAGTCCAAACCTTAAATGAGGGAGTATTTCTCAACTGCGCAAACTTACAGGAGCTTAGGATGGGAGACGATTTGGTCTCTATTGGAAAAACTGCTTTGGAGGGCTGCGTATCTCTCAAGAATTTGCTCATCCCCCAACACCTCAACATGGTGGAAGAGACTTTTGAAACATGTTCCTCTTTGGAGTTATTTGAAGTACATCCAGATAACGAACACTTCTCTTCACTCGATGGAGTTCTCTTCGATAAATCAATGCAATCATTGATTCGTTATCCTCGCTCAAATAAAGGCGAGAAAGCACAATCCGGCTCTCAAAATAAAAAGCGACTATTAACTGATTACAATATCCCTGAAGGTGTTAAAAAAATTTCTACCTTTGCTTTCTCCCGTTCCTTTGGTCTTACAAATATTGTGATTCCTTCAACGGTTAATAAGATTGAGCCCTATGCTTTTTATATGTGCACTAATCTGGCTCAGGTAACAATCCCTGATGCGGTGGAGGCTATTCCGCAGGGTTCCTTTTCCAGATCATATTCACTCCAACGGGCGACAATGGGACAAGGTTTAAAACACATTTATCCCTTTGCTTTTTCATTCTGTCCCAATCTTTCTGCTCTATACTTTAAGGGCAATGCACCTGAAGAAAATAGCAGCTACCTTGATGATTGGAGGAAAGTCATTATTTATCGACTGGAGAATACAGCCGGATGGGATTCCTCTGGTTGGGCTGGAAAACAACTACAATTTTGGCGCATTGACTCCCCGTCAAACAATAATGATATTGAAAGTGTTGATTCTCCTGAGCCCTTATCTTCACCTAAAACAGCTTTAGAAACGGTCGAACCTGGGATTGAAAAACAAAATGCAGTTGAGGGGAATTGATTCTATTTTAATTAAACTCATATGCGTTGAGGCCCCAATTCCCCATAGAGGATTGTATTTAAAATCCCTAACAGATCTCTCGGGGTGGCGACATTCTCAAAGGTGACATGCGAGTTTAGGTCTCGCCAGCTTTTAATTTTTTCAGGTGTCTCTAAATTGACTTTCTGATGGCGGTTTATCGTGAGGTAAAATTTTTCGACGCCAGCATACTCCCAAGCCCCCGTTCCCAAGTTCAAATTTTCAGCCAATTTTCGCATGTAGATTTCAGTGGAAAGCCCATCGGAACTTTCTACAGATTGAAAAACTTCTACATTAACTTCTAATTCTTCAAAATGTAGTTTTTTGAAGATAAGCTCCCAGACCGACACTTTAGCTCTTACACTTGAGAGTTTTGCCTTCATAATAAAAGGGTGGCTTACTTCAATGTTCCAAAGAGTAAGAGTCCTACTTAAGGGATCTACATTCACTTTTTCTGCCTCTATCGTCAGTCCCGTTACTTTAGCCAACTGAACATCAATATAGTACTTCAGAGCACGGTCCTTAAAAACGTAGCAAAGCACTCCCAGCAAAATGACGAGCAGTAGCAGCCGGATGACCCAACGGCCAATAAAACGTGTAATTCTAAACATTTTAACCAGTCCTTCCCGTCATAAAATTAGCCAGTATTTATAGGTCAAACATCTTCCCTGGGTTTAAAATACCTTTGGGGTCTAGAGATTTTTTAAGAAAACGCATTACATCGATAGCTTCATTTCCCAGGGCCCCGGGGAGAACTTTTTTCTTTGCCAGTCCAACTCCATGTTCTCCGGTCACAGTGCCGCCGACGCGTAAAGTTTCTTGGAATATTTCGTCAAAAGCCATTTCTACTTTCTTCATTTCGTCCTCGTTCTTTTCATCCGTTAAAAAAGTGGGGTGAAGATTTCCATCGCCAAAATGCCCAAATATGCCAACCCTAAGCTGGTATTTATCCGAAACGCGTTGAATGAAGCGAACCATATTGGCAAGTTCACTTCTTGGGACAGTAATATCCTCCAATATGGTGGTAGGACTCACTCTTGCCAGAGCCGAAAGTGATACTCTCCGTGCTTCAGTCAACTGCTTGGCTTCCGCGTTGTTGGCTGCAATTCGGACATCTACACAACCATTATTCCTGGCAATTTCGCACATTTTTTCCGCCTCTTCGGAAACGATCACCGAATGACCATCTGTTTCCATGAGAAGGATCGCTTCACAATCCAGAGGCAAACCGATGCGGGCAAAGCTTTCAACACACACAATAGTCGTCTTGTCTAAAAACTCCAGCGTACACGGGATTATGCTGGCAGCAATGATATCTGAAACTGTCTGTGCTGCCGCATCCATTTTTTTAAAAACAGCCAGCATGGTCTTTCGAGCTTGAGGAGGCGGAACCAGCCGCAGCAAAGCTTTAGTGATGACCCCCAGAAGACCTTCAGAGCCTATAAAAAGATCTTTCAATGAGAAACCGGCCACATCCTTCACACACTTATTTCCGGTCCACAGAATTTCACCTGTTGGCAGCACCACTTCCAGCCCCATCACATAGTTGCGAGTAACTCCATACTTCAGCCCACGCAGACCTCCGGAGTTTTCGGCTATGTTGCCTCCAATACTCGAAGTCTTCATTGAGCCCGGATCAGGTGGATAAAAGAAACCAGCTTTAGAAGCTGTATCAAAAATCTCCTGAGTGGTCATACCCGTTTCGACCAGCATGGTCAGATTTTGTGAATCCAGCTCCAGCAATCGATTCATTTGAGTCGTGCAAAGCACTATAGAATCTCCTGTCATCAACGGAAGACTTCCACCACTCAGGCCGGTGCCATTTCCTCTCGTGACTACGGGGATGTTCTTTTCATTGGCATACTTAAGAATAGTGGAGATTTGCTCAGCCGTCTGAGGGAAAACAACAGCTCGGGGCATCTGCCACAGAGCAGGCGTCCCATCATAAGCATAAGGGAGAATATCTTCGGTTTCAGTAAGGACATTATTCTGTCCCAGCAGTTTTTTGAATTCAGTTATCATTCTTTTTCTATTTTCTAATTTGTCCCGTTCCGCAAATCAACCATTTGTAGGCCGTTAATTCTCCTAAACCCATAGGGCCTCTTGCTCCGATCTTATCAGTACTGATGCCGATTTCAGCACCCATACCGAACTCCGCTCCATCCGTAAAGCGAGTAGAGGCATTCCAGTAAACGGCTGCTGCATCTACAGCCATCTGAAAACGCAGTGCCGCCTCCTCTGAATTTGTAACGATACTCTCAGAGTGTCCCGAGCCATATCGGTTAATGTGGGCTACTGCTGCATCCAGGTTTTTGACAATTCCGACGGATAGAGAGAGATCCAAATACTCATGGTCCCAAGCGCTCTTATCGATAGGGAGGATGTTATTTTTTGAGAGTTCCTGGGGGAGCGCTTGAGCTAAAATGCTGTTCGCCTGGGGAGAACAATACAGCTTAACGTCCTTTTGCAAAAGGTCGCTTCCAACTAAAGGTAGAATATCAGAGGCAATGCTTTCATCGACCAATAGAGATTCAGCAGCATTGCAAACCCCGGGTCGCTGAGTTTTTGCATTAACAATGATTTGCTTGGCCATTTGACAATCTGCATTTTCATGAATGTACACATGGCAAACTCCCTTATAATGCTTAATAATGGGTACTCGTGAGCACTCCACGACAGCGCGAATCAGCCCCTCACCTCCCCTTGGAATGCAGAGATCCACAAATTCACGCAACGAGAGTAACTCCGGAATTGCCTGTCGATCTGAGGTGGAGACAACTTGAATGGCATACGTAGGAAAATCTGTGCAAACAGCCTGAGCGGCCCTCACCATAATTTTTGAGATAACCTGATTGGAAGCTGCAGCCTCTTTTCCACCCCTGAGAATTGTTGCATTCCCAGATTTAAAACAAAGAGAGGCAGCATCTGCTGTCACATTCGGCCGAGATTCAAAGATAATCACGATCACTCCAATAGGAGTGGATATTTTTTTTAACTCAAGCCCGTTCGGACGAACTCTGAAGTCCAACTCTCTTCCGACCGGATCTGGCAGTGCTGCCACCTCTTTAATTCCCGCGGCCATGGCGGAAATTCTTCCTGAGCTTAAAGTAAGACGGTCCAGCATCGCAGATGATAAACCTGCTTTTTCCCCGTTTTCAACATCCTGTTGATTGGCTTTGAGAATTTCATTTTCAGCCGATAAAATAGCGTCAGCCATAGCGATCAAGCACCTGTTTTTGTTTTCGGTACTGAGCAACGCTAATGCGCGGGACGCTTCCTTGGCACGGCTCGCCAATTCCTTCATTTGTTTTTTTAAATTATCCATATCCATATTTTACCACTACTGCTCATGTCAGGGGATCAAAAGCAACTTTGTGTAACCGACTCGTTTTTCGGGCTTCAGTTTTTTCTCAAAGAATATAGAGATATCTCTCCAATAATTTTCTCCTTCAAACCCATGCCCCTGATCATTCATGATTAAAAGAGTACTCTCCACATTCACCTGCGCTAAAGCATCAAGGTATCTCTGGCTCTGATTTAGAGGAACTAGGTTGTCCTTGTTTCCATGAATTATGATAATAGGCGCATGAGTAGAAGTAACAAAACATAAAGGGCTCGCAAGTGGGAGAAGCGCTGCTTTTTGGGTCATGGGCCCACCCATTAATTTACCGAGAGGAGAATTATCGGGATCTTTAAAAATAGTGTCCTGAAAATCATAATTATTGAAATCCGTTGGACCAAAAAAATCACACGCAGCTTGAATACGGCTGGATACCTCAAGATATTCACCTTTATCAAACATTCGAGTGTGCCCCGTAGCAGCGAGCAATGCCACTAGATGACCGCCGGCAGAAGCTCCGCCAACACCAATTTTTTCAGAATCCAAACCAAACTCTTCTGCGTGAGCTCTGAGCCAGCGTATTGCCGCCTTGCAGTCTTCAATTTGGGCCGGATAAACGGCATGCTGGCTGAAACGGTAGTTGATACTTGCTACAGCAAAACCTTGGTTCAAAAAACGATAAAATATCCTTTCCGCTTTATCTCCAGCCTCCCATCCGCCCCCGTGTATCCATACTAACAACGGGAGTTTTCCCTCTGACACCGGAACCAAAAGATCAAGTTTCTGGCGGTCATGCCCATTTGTTACGTAAGGAACATCTTTTAGCACAACGGTTCCATCCGGTATTTGTGAATCGTTTTTGGCAATGGTCTTTACCCACTGTGCAGCAGTTGCATTAAGAGGAAAAAACAAGCCAAAGCTCCAAATAGAGAAAATAGCTAATATCGTAATTTTGGATAGTGGCTTAAAAAATGATTCACTACGGTGCGCGTTCATCATGTAAAAAAGATACTGTTCCTATTCTCCAATTGCCAGTGCAAATTCCAATCTTGTCGGGAGAAAGCTTATGCAGAGAATATCTGGGCTAACGCGTCCTATTCTCTCTCAAGGTTAGAACTGTAGTTACTGGGTAGGCTGTTAGGATTCAAACTCAAATATTTTAATGTTGCGTATCATAACCTGCCCTTCACCTCTGCTAAGCTCCTGAAATCCCAAATGCCCAGTGCGGGGGCGCTCGCTCAGCGGAAGGCCTCTTTGCAATTGTTTTTTTTCATTTGCCAAATCTGCATTCACAACAGTTTTCCCGTTTAATACTATCAGAATCCTGTTTCCAACACAGGTAATCTGATATTTATTCCATTGTTCGGGCCGGTACATGTAAACCCGGGGAGTAATCGCTTTGTAAACGCTCCCGGCAAGTTCATGCGGCTCGTAAGTATAGCCATAATCGGTGTAGTACCGGGGATCACACATCTGAATCTCCATCCCTTCAAATGCCGGATCTCCCAGTCCGGGGAAGTGTATGCCAAAACCGCTGTTCCCTCTCGGAGGAAGCAAAAATTCGAATTCGATATAAAAATCACCATACGCCTTTTCACTGATAAGCCAGGTACCGCGAGGGGTGCCGCCATGCAATACGCCATCCTCTACGACCCACTCTACACCTTCAGGACCTGGTAAAGAGACATCATTCCATGCAGTCACTTTCCAGCCCTCAGGAATCCCATCTTTTGGGAAAAGTGGGCAAGTTTTTGCGATAATCTCAGGGTCAACTGACGCGGGTTCTGAACTGGCAACAAGAAAATAGCCTGGACGAAAAAATCTACCCTTGCTTTCCTGAGGCTGTGCATCAGCAATACGCAGTCTCAGTGTGTGTTCTCGAACAGGTGAAAGGTTTTCAGCCAGCTTGCGACAATGGGGCCGATAAAAGTTTTTAGCCCACTGATCAAAATTCTGTAAGGTTATCCAATTTCCACTATCGATTGAATATTCAATAGTGCCGCAATCCGGACCTAAATCATCAAAAAAGCCAAGATAGGAACCTGTAAAATTCAGTGTTAATTCGGCTCCCGGAACATCAGACTCTAACACGCTAGAGAAATAACCGGTAGGACTTTTCGAAACAAGATTCCAATTTTTATCTGCAATAGCTTTTGACACAGGAATTAAGTTACCGGGCTCAAGAGGCAACATGGAAATTGGACTGGGCAAGGGGACTCTTTGAACTTCAGGAGAGTCCGCTTTCCATTGAGATAAGGCTGTCTCTCCAGACCTCACGATCATATCAGCGTAAAGCGCATAACCAGCATCAGTGGGATGAACTCCATCCAATGAAAAATCTTTTGTTTCCCATTTTTTATTCTCCACCATCATCTCCGCGGCAATCCCCACGTTGATACTGGGAATCCCGTAGTAATCGGCTACCTTTTCATGAGCCTTGACACTCGCTGGCAAATCACCAGCCTTGTTGTAGATGTTGAACCAGTTTTCTGTTGCCGTATAAATCAGGACGATATCGCACTCGGGATTTGATGTCCAAATCTGACGAACAATTCCTTCCAAATAAGCGACGCACTGTTTTTCTGTTTCTCCAGCATCATTGACCGCAAATTCAATAAAAACAAGATCGGGGTGAGCGTTCATGCAATCTCGTTTTACCCTGAAAGCACCCAGAAAAGAGCCCGTGCCACCCAAGCCCGCATTTATTTCCTTCACTTCGAAATCTGGAAGTTTAGACCGAATGTATGAGGTCACTCTCCCTCGATAGGATTTTTGATCATCAGAGGCTCCGGCTCCGGCTGTAATACTTCCACCCAAATAAGCAATCGTAATATTGGTACTGCGTTGATTTATTTTCCTGAAAAAATTGGGAATCCCAAGCCTCTGGTTCATTATTTTTTCAAGAGGGATTTCATTGGGCATAATCGCACTCGGGATATCTCCCCTCGTCTGAATGTTTCCGCCAAGCATCAGCCCGAGAGCAAAGACGCAGCCGAAAAAAAATGTTATGAAATGCGTCTTCATTAGTTTTCTATTTTTAAAGGTTTTTGCCGTTTTACTATGTGTACGGATACCGCCGCAGTCATGGGCAGTTCGAATTTTTTGAGAAGTACGCTTACTGAAAAAGGGGCGAATTCTTCGAGAATCATATCAGCTATATCGCTGGCCATAGATTCCAAAAGATTCCACTGTTTATTTGCACCCCACTCACGAAGCCGGTTGACTACTTTTTCATAATCAATAGCAAAGTGCAGGTCATCGGTTTGCATGGCCTGTGTCATGTCGTGCTCCAATTCAATGGTAGCCAGAAGTCTCTGTGGCCAATTACGTTCAGCCTCTACAGTGCCTACGCGCATTCGAACTTCCACATCGTGAATAATAATTTTATCCATGAATCCTACACCTGCATTGCCGGCAATACTTAGGGAAAGATGAAATACGAGACATGGTTTACCCGCCACCATCTCTCACGAATAATTATTGCCCTTTTGTATCGATATTGCAACCACACAAAATAACTACAACTGAATTCTACGGATGTTATGAGCAGCCAAAAGCAATAAACCACAGAACGTCGAATTGAAAAAACCATGCCAAGTGTAATAGTAAAAAAAATCTGGACATCATTCCAAAATTCCATAGAATTACCATCCTGTTGGGTGGATACGGCATTGTGGAAAAATAAGTGTTCGCTCGTTTGAGTAATGTGTCGTTACGTTATATTGGTTATTTTCGCCATTTTTACTTTGGCTACAGGGCAGGTGTATGGCTCAGAGGAGGGCCACCACCTCCCTTCTGCTGCCGTCCCGGTCTTTAATTTTTTCGGCTTCTCTCTTTCAAACTCAATGATCATTACTTGGGTGGTAACCTTGCTGATCATCCTTTTTGTTAGAATTTCCACTCGAGATATGCAACTCGTCCCAGGGAAAATGCAAAATTTCCTGGAAGCAATAGTAGAGGGGTTGTATGAATTTTTAGGGGGCATTCTGGGAGGAAAGGTACTCCTCAAGACATTCTGGTTTTTCTCAGCCATTTTCATTTTTATTCTCTCAACCAACTGGTTCAGCTTAATTCCAGGTGTAGGCTCAATTGGCTGGGGCAGCGACGCAGGCGGACATTTTATAATTGAAACTCCCCTTCTTCGGGGAGGAAACGCTGACCTGAATATGACTTCGGCCATGGCCATTCTTTTCTTCTTCTTTTGGACAATCTGGGCATTTAGGTTCAACGGAATAAAAGGGGTTGCTAAAGAAATTTTTGGGGTGAAAGGCGAAGGCATTACGGGAGTTTTGTTCCTGTTCCTGACGGTTATCTTTTTCCTGGTCGGTTTTTTAGAGGTTATCTCTATTTGCTTCCGTCCCGTTTCGCTGATGTTCCGTCTCTACGGCAATATCTATGCGGGCGAAGTTATGTTGGAAAGCATGATAGGAATGGGGCCTATTCTGGGTATATTTGCTTCTTTACCTGTTTATTTTTTGGAAACGTTGGTCGGTTTAGTTCAAGCTCTGGTTTTTGCTTTACTGACCGCCGTTTTTACAGCAACGATGTGCCAACATGAAAACCATGAGGGCGCGGAACACTAATAATAATTATTTGGGGTGCTTCGGCAAGGAGTCCCTATACGAACAAAAAGATAAGATTATATGATCAGTTCAATGTTAGCCGAGATTACTGGCAACTTACATGTCGCGATGGCAGCGCTGGGATCAGCATTAGGTATTGGTTTGGTGGGTAAATCCGCCTCCGAATCTATTGGGCGTAATCCGGGCGCCTTTGGAAAAATACTTGTGATGGCCATTTTGGCGATTGCTTTTGCTGAAAGTATCGTATTTTTCGCCTTGTTCCTGGTTAGTAAATAGCATTCGGTTGATTAGCCGAACCTATTGTGAATGCTGCGTCCGGTTTAATCGGGTGTCGCTCATCGGGAGGAAGAGATGCAGGAGCTATTGATTATAGGAAATATAATTACAGATTTAGGCCAAACCGCCACAGAAACAGCCCAGCGGTTTGGGTTGAATTGGCAACAGTTTTTTGCCCAAGCCATTAACTTCTGTATTGTAGCAGGAGTGTTGTGGTTTTTTGCGAGTAAGCCCATTATTAAGCTGTTGGAAGAAAGAAAAGAAAGAATCGCCCAAAGCGTCGCCGACTCCGAGCGCATCAAAGAGGAGTTGAGAGCGGCTGAAGACGGACGGCAAAAAATCCTCACTAAGGCATCTGATGAGGCCAAATCTCTGATTGTCGAAGCACGTTCACTTGCCGCACAACTCCGTGAGCAGGAGTCTCAAAAAGCGGTTGTCGCTGCAGAGGAAATCATTGCCAAGGCTAAGGAAGCCGCTCAGGCAGACTACGCCAAAATGCTAGATCAACTCAAAGGGGAAGTTTGTCGTCTCGTGGTAGATACTACGGCAAAAGTGATAGGGAAAACATTGTCTGCCGAAGACCAAAAACGTTTGAGTGATGAAGCTCTCTCCCAACTGGGAACTAGAGAGCAAAACACTTAATTTTGCTGAGATTCTGATAAAATGAAAATATCCAAGCAGACGCAACGCCAGGCAAACATCCTGTTTAATGCATGCAAAACACTTGGAACGTTAGACTCTCGGCGCGCCTTGCTGGCAATTGATCTTCTCATCGAGAAACGCCCCCGTGCGTGGAGGGCTATCCTTGAGCATCTTAAAAAGCGAATCCGCTTGGAAATGGCCCGCAGAGCAGTGCATGTTCAGAGTGCTGTTATATTGAACGAATACGAACGAGAAAATATATCGGGAGTAATTCGAAAAACGGCACCAGGTACTCCTTTGGATTTCAGGTTCAGCGAGTCTTCCGAGTTGCTCGGTGGTTTGAGAGTGCAAATTGGATGGAAGGTGCTGGACGCCAGTCTAAAAGCACGATTGGAAAGCATACTTGAATAATTAATTGATAGATTTTTGGTAAACTCATTTTAGATGGCATGAGCAGCATATTACAAGAAATTGAAGCACGGATCGCAAATGTCCGTCATGAAGCCAAACAGCAAAATGTAGGTGTTGTTAGCGAGATTGGCGATGGTGTAGCTAAGATCGAAGGTCTGGATGACCTGATGATGAATGAGATGATTGATCTTGGCCATGGCGTGACAGGTATCGCCATGAATTTGGAAGAAACCAGCGTAGGCGCCATTCTCATGGGTGACTATACCAAAGTTTCTGAAGGCCAAGAGGCAAAAGGGACCGGACGTCTGCTCCAGGTTCCGGTTGGGAAAGGAATGTTAGGACGAGTTGTCAATGCCTTAGGCCAACCGATTGATGGCAAAGGGGACATCAAAAACGATGCATTCTATCCTGTAGAAAAAATTGCGCCGGGCATTATTACCCGCAGGTCCGTAAACCAGCCGGTGCAGACAGGTATTATCCCGATTGATGCCATGATTCCTATTGGGCGAGGACAACGCGAACTGATTATCGGAGACCGCTCAACAGGGAAAACCACTATTTGCATCGATACAATCCTAAACCAAGCTCGCTTGAATAAGGCCGCTCAGGATGCTGGAGATACCAACTATCGGCCTCTTTATTGTATTTATGTAGCAATAGGCCAAAAGCAATCCAATGTGGCCCAAGTCATTGGCACCTTGGAAGAAGCCGGTGCTATGCCCTGGACTGTAGTGGTCGTGGCCGGAGCTTCGGATTCTGCAACTGAACAATACTTGGCGCCCTTTGCTGGGGCTGCCATCGGCGAATGGTTTATGGATAACCGCATGGATGCGCTGATTGTTTATGATGATCTCACTAAACATGCAAACGCCTACCGTCAGGTTTCCTTGATTTTAAAACGTCCATCGGGGCGTGAAGCCTTCCCGGGCGATGTGTTTTATCTGCACAGCCGGCTTCTTGAACGAGCCGCTCGAATGAATGAAGAACATGGAGGAGGATCTTTAACAGCTCTTCCTATTATTGAAACGCAGTTGGGCGACGTTTCTGCGTATATTCCGACCAATGTTATTTCTATTACCGACGGACAGATATTTTTGGAAACTGATCTTTTTTACCAAGGAATTCGCCCCGCAATTTCAGTGGGTATTTCCGTTTCCCGTGTTGGTTCCAGTGCACAAATCAAGGCCATGAAACAGGTTGCCGGACGCATTAAAACGGAACTGGCTCAATTTCGTGAATTAGCCGCTTTTGCACAATTTGGTTCCGATCTCGACCCCCAAACCATGGCTCGCCTCGAAAGAGGAAAACGTATTACGGAGCTTTTCAAACAAGGTCAACATGCTCCTATCCCTGTGGAAATCCAAGTCGTTTTGCTCTGGTCGGTCCAAAATAACGTTATGGATGGCGTCCCGGTGGAACAAATCCGTAAATTTGCAGCTGATTTCTCGGAGTATTTATCTACTCAAAAGCAACAGCTGCTTCAAAAACTTGGGAAAGAAAAGAAATTGGATGATACCCTGGTCGCTGAAATCAAGAATGTCGCCTCTTCTTTTCGAGAAACTTGGAAGCCCTAAATAAAAGAATAGAGACTAGAAATGGCCAGCATGAGGGACATACGGCGACGGATTAAATCTGTCGCGAGCACTGCAAAGATTACTAAAGCTATGCAGATGGTTGCTGCGGCCAAAATGCGCCGTTCCCAACAAGCTGCTTTAAATGGAAGGCCCTATGCAGTCACACTGCATAATATGCTGGTCTCTATCCAATCTTATCTTGCCGCCGATGAGGAAGCCTCTCCCCTAACCCTAAAGCGCCCTATTCAGCGGGAAGCGGTGATTCTTGTTACTACCGACAAGGGGCTTTGCGGTGGTCTTAATACCAACCTCATACGTGAAGCCTGCAAGTTTGATCCAGCTAACACGATTTTCATTACGGCGGGGCGAAAAGGCTCTCAGTTTATTCACCGTACCAAACGCAAACTAGTTGGCGAATTTTCGTTCCAGGATACTCCGCAGTATTCAGAAGCAAGAGCGATTGTAAAAATGGCAGTTTCCCTCTTCCTGAACGGAGAGGCTGACAAAATCAGTATTCTTTTCCCGACTTTTAAAAACACGATGACTCAGACACCCACCTGCGTTCCACTGCTCCCTATAACTGAGCTCAAACCTATTGGTGGTGCAAAAGCTGAATTACAAGAGGGTGATAGTTTATCTTCTTCCCAGCATGGTGACATGATTTTTGAGCCTTCAGCCAAGGCTCTTTATGACAGCTTGCTTCCTCACTATATGAATACACTGATTTATCATGTTCTTTTGGAAACGCGAGCCTGTGAGTTCAGTGCACGCATGGTCTCTATGAAGAACGCCACTGATAACGCCAACAGCCTTATTAAAGAGCTCACAATTCACTATAACAAGCTAAGACAAACAGGCATTACCAACCAATTACTAGAAATCGCTTCGGCAACTTCATCACTTTCGTAGAAAGAATTAAGGTTTTCACCCATGAATAAAGGCAAAATAGTTCAGATTATCGGTCCGGTTGTGGACGTAGAGTTTCCCGAAAAGCTTCCTCCTATTTACAACGCCCTGAAAGTAGACTTCACGGTGAATGGTAAAGCTCAGTCGCTTACACTGGAAGTCCAACATCACTTAGGGGGTAGTTGGATTCGCTCGGTGGCTATGTCCGGTGTTGAAGGCCTAAAGCGCGGCTATGAGGTCATAGATACCGAGGCCCCCATTTCAGTGCCCGTGGGTGATAGCGTGCTCGGCCGCATTCTGAATGTTACAGGAGACATCGTGGATGAAGGCTCTCCTATTACTACCCAGCAACGTTATCCTATTCACCGTCCGCCTCCCCGGTTGGTGGACCAGACGACTTCGCCCCAAATTCTGACGACAGGAATTAAGGTCATTGACCTTATTTGCCCCTTCCTTAAAGGGGGTAAAGTCGGAGCTTTTGGTGGGGCAGGCGTTGGTAAAACAGTGCTCATCATGGAGCTTATTAATAATATTGCCAAACTGCATGGTGGTTATTCCGTATTCGCTGGCGTAGGCGAGCGCACTCGCGAAGGAAACGATCTTTACTATGAAATGGCCGAGTCTGGTGTTATTAATCTTAAGGAGATGGACAAGTCTCGTATTGCGCTGGTTTATGGTCAAATGAATGAACCTCCCGGAGCACGTTTAAGAGTGGCACTTTCTGGACTTTCAATTGCAGAATACTACCGCGATGAGCGAAACCAGGACGTTCTTCTTTTCGTAGATAATATTTTCCGTTTTTCTCAAGCGGGCTCCGAAGTATCTGCCCTCTTGGGCCGTACACCCAGTGCTGTGGGCTATCAGCCGACTCTCGCTACAGAAATGGGTGAACTCCAAGAAAGAATTACCTCAACGAAAAAAGGTTCAATTACCTCTTTCCAGGCTGTTTATGTTCCTGCAGATGACTTAACTGATCCAGCTCCTGCTACTACTTTCGCCCACTTGGATGCTACGGTAGTTTTGGAAAGGTCTATTTCCGAAATGGGCATTTATCCTGCGGTAGATCCACTGGCATCAGGTTCAAAGGCTCTGGCTCCGGAGATCGTTGGTGAGGAACATTACGAAGTAGCTCGCAGCGTTCAAAAAGTTTTGCAGCGCTATAAAGATTTGCAGGATATCATAGCTATTTTAGGTATGGATGAGTTAAGCGATGAGGATAAAATTACGGTGAACCGTGCCCGTAAAATCCAGCGGTTCCTCAGCCAATCCTTTACAGTTGCAGAAGTTTTCACAGGGACGCCAGGTCAGCAGGTTCCTGTTCAAGAAACAGTTCGGGGTTTCAAGGAAATTTTAGAAGGTAAACATGATAACGTGCCGGAGGGGAATTTTTTGATGAAAGGCACAATTGATGAGATTTACGAAAAATAAAGAATAGTTTTAGACATGGCCTCCTTGTTGAACTTAAAGATTGTCACACCTAAGGGAGTTATCTGGTCTGGAGAGGTAAACTCTGTTACTTTGCCCGGAATTGAAGGCGAGTTGGGAGTTCTCCCCGGACATATTCCTCTTGCTACCCGGATTAGTGCTGGTGAGCTCTCTGTTCAGCAAGGTGCGAAAAACTTTTTCCTGGCGGTCGGAGATGGTTTTGTTGAGATATCTGAAAATAATGTCAGTGTGCTTACAGATATGGCGATACAGGCTGATGGCATTGATGAAGCACAGGCTCTGCTGGCTCAACAACAGGCAGAGGCTCGTCTCAAACAGCAACTTTCCGATGAAGAAGTAGCGGCTGCTCAGGCCGCCTTAGCACAATCAGCAGCACTGCTGAGGGTGAAAAAAACTCGAGTGAAATAACAATTCTTTCAGCGCCTTTCCTCACAAGGCTAGATTTTAAAAGCCCAAGATAATGTTATCATCTTGGGCTTTTGTTCAATTCCACTTCTCAGGAATGAGCTCTCTCTATTTTTAGCTGCACCCTAAACTCTCACCGCAATTAAGACACTTGTAACACGCCCCATTTCGTACGGTGATATGCCCACAACATGGGCATAAAGGTGCGTCTTTCTGGAAATGAGAAATTAGACTATTCAAACTTTGTGAGTTTTTCGGATGATTCCCGTCAACATCCTTTAGGGGCAAATCAGGTACAGGACGGTTTGCAGCTTTTTTCAGCTCCTCCTGGATTCCCGGCAAAGCCAATCCCTGTTGTTCGATAGAGGGAAGATGTTGAGCGCGATATTCAGGAATAAACCGCAACGCTATCCAACGGAAAATATAGTCTATAATACTTGAAGCACTTCGAATCTGTGGATTAGCCGTAAGACCCCAGGGTTCAAAGCGTTGATGCGAAAACTTTCTAACTAAATCTTCTAACGGGACCCCATACTGAAGGGCAATACTGGTTAGTGTCGCGATGCAATCCATAAGACCGCCAATGGTAGAACCTTCCTTCGCCATAGTGATAAAAAGTTCTCCAGGCTGTTCGTTTTCATAGAGTCCCACGGTTAAGTATCCTTCGTGGCCTGCTATTTCAAATTTATGATTCACAGCATTCCGCGTGAAAGGAAGACGCTTACGCACGGGCCGATCAGCTCTTTCCTCAAGTTTTTTAATGGTATCCTCCAGCTCAGCTATACGTGCGACTAAGGTCTCACTGTCCGGGAGGTCCGTCTCGTTAATTTGAGTACTCTTTTTGCCGGTGTTCAGGGGCTGAGAAGACTTGGAGCCATCCCGATAAATAGCAACACACTTCAGACCCATCTTCCAGGCTTGGATATAGGTGTCTCTAATTTGCTCCACCGTGGATTCGTTGGGCATGTTAACGGTTTTAGAAATCGCCCCGCTAATGAAGGGCTGTACCGCTGCCATCATTCGCAGATGGCCCATAGGTAAAATGCTGCGTTTCCCATTCTGGGGTCGGAACGCACAATCAAAAACGGCTAAATGTTCGGGCTTAAGACCAGAAGGCACCAGTTCTCCGGAGTCGTTTTGAACATCTTCCACAGTGTCATACTTCTCAATGTGAGCCGTAATTTTTGCGATTAAATCTTTCTGGTATCCCAAGCGGCCCAAGGCTTCAGTAACGGTTCTATTTGCCATTTTAAGCATTCCACCCCCGACAAGCAGCTTGTATTTAACCAGCGCAATGTCCGGCTCCACCCCAGTGGTATCACAATCCATCATGAAAGAGATGGTTCCTGTTGGCGCTAAAACTGTTGTCTGAGCATTGCGAAAACCGTATTTTTCACCCAAAACTATGACGTTTTGCCAGACAGAGCGGGCATCATCCTTGAGATAAGCAAAGTCTTTGTTGGGAGCGATATCTTCAACAGCCGAACGGTGTTGGCGAATGACTTCCATCATGGAGTCAATATTGTGCGGAGCCCGAGGCTGGTTTGGCGACAAATAAGTAGAATTCGTATACCCCGGGAAAGGTCCCATAATTGACGAGATTTTGGCCGA
>CAZSTC010000011.1:0-26350 GCA_964609795.1 uncultured Verrucomicrobiota bacterium | reverse complement strand
CATCCTTGAACTTCATCAAATTCAAAGATGAAAGATTGCAAGCGGTATCATTCAAGAACAGATATTCGGAACAGGGATTGCTGGAACGAATAATGTCACTGCCCTTGCACGTATTCCATTTTTGGATTGCTGTATCAAACTGGATACCAGGATCGCCACAAATCCAGGTTCCTTCTGCTATTTTATAAAGCAAATGAGATGCCTTTTTAGTCTCCAGAACCTCACCACCGTTTACCGCTCTGGTTGTCCAATCCAAACCTTCAATGGCGGCGTTCATAAATTCATCGGTAGCACGAACGGAAAGATTCTCATTCTGGTACATCGCACTTCCATAGGCAGGACCGTTAAATGAACCATCATACCCCTGAGCGATCAGAGCCCATACCTTTTTCTCCTCTATCTGCTTGGCCTCAATAAACTCCTCTATATCACCATGCCAATCATAGAGGGTATTCATCTTAGCAGCCCGTCGAGTTTTTCCGCCCGATTTAACAACATTGGCTACTTGATCGTAAACTTTTAAAAAGGACATCGGACCACTGGGGCGCCCACCACCACTTAATTTCTCTCTACTGGACCGGATCGGAGTTAAATCCGAACCTGTCCCAGAGCCAAACTTGAAAAGCATTGCTTCACTGCAAGCCAAGTTCATGATGGACTCCATGTTATCTTCTACTGACTGGATGAAGCATGCACTGCACTGAGGATTTTCATATTGTGTCTGAGCTCTTCTGACTGTCTTAGTCACATGATCGTAAACCCAGTTGCCCTGAGCCGAATTTTTACCAACTCCATACTGTTGATATAGACCGACATTAAACCATACCGGAGAATTGAATGAGCCGTATTGATTTAAACAGAGCCAGGAGAGCTCATCATAAAAAACTTCCCCATCAGCTTTTCCAAAATAGCCATCTTTAACACCCCAATCGGCAATTGTTCGACACACACGGTGAATCAGCTGGCGAACACTCTTTTCGCGCTCTTCAGTTCCATTTTCACCATAAAAATATTTGGAAACAACCACCTTTGTTGCCAATTCAGACCAAAACTTAGGAACCTCTACATCTTTCTGCTGGAAAAAAACTTTCCCGGAATCATCGTTAATCTCCGCAGTGCGGTAATCCCACTCCACCTCGTCAAAAGGGCTTACTTTGGAGGAACTAAAAACTCTGTCTATCTTCAAAAATTTTCCAGAAGGTTTAAACGTCTGAACACTCTTTGATGCACGTTTTTTTTGTGATTTAAGGGTTGCCATAAAGCTGATTTTTTACGTTCTTTTGCTGCTCAGCACACAGTGATGGAAAAACTAGCCAATATTCTAAAGCTACAACCTGTAGTGCTGTAGAAAAAGATACAACTATATTCAGGAGATTCAAAGCCGTTTTTCGATAAAAAACGCCACCGGGGATAATGCCTTCTCTATAAAGCTCCTCTAAAAAAATGACTGATGGAGTAGTTATTATTGCATCCGTCTACACACTGGGAATACGTTGCCTTGAAGACTCTCTCCGCTGTATAATTCCATTTGTGAGGTTGACAAATGCCAATAACATTCTGTGTGGGGATGTAATGAAATTATATCTACATTGTTTATGCAGGCGTGACCTTTTCGGAGCATGAAACCAAAACGACTGGCCATATCAATGGGAGATCCTCGCGGCGTGGGTCCTGAGATCACTCTTAAAGCACTCGCCGCCCTACTAAAAGAGAAGGACAACTGGGAATATACAATCTACGGCAACCCCTTTCTTTTGGAAGAACTGAACGATAAGCTCGGTATCGGCTGCCCCCTGAATCACGTCACTATGGAAGATTCTTCCGTTTGTTTGGGAGACTCCCTTGCCCTCAACGCAATTTCCTGGATTGAGGCAGGAGCCGCCGCCTGTCTCTCCGGTAAAGCGACAGCCTTAGTCACCGCTCCGATCAGCAAAGAGGAGATTATCCGTGCGGGTTACGATAACTTTACCGGTCAAACCGAATTTCTTGCGGAATATTCTAAAATACCCCATCCAGTTATGATGCTTCTGGGCACTGGTCCCAAAGGTGAGTGGCTTCGAATCTCCTTGGCAACAACACATCTTCCCCTTTCTCAGGTAGCAGCTTCTCTTACTGTTTTCAAAATAGAAAACGCTATACGCCTTGCTTCTGACGCCTGTAAACGGCTGAAACTCGAACGATGCAGAGTCGGTGTTTCTGGCTTCAACCCGCATTGTGGCGAAGGAGGTAAAATGGGTAATGAAGAAGCGCTCTTCATAGAACCGGCGATTCACAATTGCCTTCGTGACGGGCTAGAGGTTTTAGGGCCCATTTCTGCAGATGTTCTCCTTAAAAAAGCATGGCAGGGTGAATTGGATGCTGTCGTCTCCATGTATCATGATCAAGCACTTCCAGCTTTAAAAATGGTTGCGTTTGATTCAGGTGTTAACTGGACTTTAGGCTTGCCATTCACGCGTGTTTCTCCCGATCATGGAACGGCTTTTGATATTGCGGGGAAAGGCATAGCATCTCCATATTCCATGCTGGCAGCTATTGCATTGGCCAAAAAATTGAATTCTGAGTAATTGATGGAACAGACGGATTTAGAACGGCGTACTTTTTCGAATGTCGCCCTCATTGGTTTTATGGGGGTCGGTAAGAGCACCTGTGGGCGCTCTTTGGCCGCTGCACTATACTATGATTTTTTTGATACAGACCAGGCCATATGCGAGCAAGTTGGCTGCTCTATTCCTGACATATTCAAGAATCATGGAGAAAAAGGCTTTCGCTCCCTGGAAAATAAACTGGTTCTAAACGTACTCCCCCACTTAAAAAACTCAGTCATTGCTACCGGTGGTGGTCTAGGTGCAAATTCTGAGTATCTGAAAATTCTCAGAAAAAATTCGTTTATTGTTCATCTCTGTCTACCTCCGGAGCTCATATACGAGAGAGTTAAGCACAACAATAATCGACCTTTGCTGCAAACAAATAATCCGCTAGAACAAATTCAACTTTTACTTGAAAAGCGCCTGCCTGTTTATCGGACTGCCGACATGGAAGTGATGACGCAAGGACGCTCCGTCAGTCAGATTGTTTTTCAAATTTTATTAAATTATTCTCAATCCCGCATAACATCCTGTGCAAGAGATAAAGGAGAAAATCAGGTCTCAGGCCCAGAGCCTCGGTTTTGACGATTGCCGGTTCACAACATCAGCCCCGCCGGAAACAGGAAAACATTTTCTATCTTGGCTCGATAATTCGTTCCATGCAGAAATGGAATGGATAGCACGGGAGAGAAGTGTTGAGCTCAGGTTAAACCCCGAAAAAATACTACCTGGAGTAAAAACCATCATTTGCTTGGCAAAAAGCTATTATGAAGGAGAAGCTCAGGAAGACTCTATAGAATTTTGTGTAGCCCGATATGCAAGAATTCCGGATTATCACAAAACTCTTAAACCGACTCTTGAGCAACTGACTGGGTTCGTCAATTCCCTTACCTCGCCGGCAGCAAGATCACTCTTTTTTTTGGACACAGGAGCCATACTTGAACGCGACCTGTCACAACGAGCCGGAATTGGCTTTATTGGAAAGCATAACAACCTCATAAGTAAAAAACTGGGGAACTGGTTTTTTTTGGCAGAAATACTGACCACTTTGGAGATAGAAGCAGATCCACCTGAAAAAAACTTATGTGGAAGTTGTCAAAAATGCTTGGATGCGTGCCCTACCGGGGCGCTTACTGCCCCATGGGTATTGGATTCTCGAAAATGTCTTTCTTACATGACGATAGAGAATAGAAAAGATATTCCAAAGGAGTATCACTCCGCAATGGAAACAAGGTTTTTTGGCTGTGACCGCTGTTTAGAAGCGTGCCCTTGGAATAAGGTGGTATCTCCCCGAAATGCCCCTACATCGCACATTTCTGAACTTCCTCTTTCCACAAAAAAACTGGAGCAAATGGATGACGCCAGTTTCAAAAAAAATTTTGCTTCAAGTCCCCTTCTGAGGGCAAAACAAGATGGGCTCCTGCGAAACATGCTGATAGCCCAAAAAAATGGACTGAACCTCCCCATCGAATAGACAATTCTCTGAATTAGGGACTGGCAAAAACATCAATCCGTGCTATCCTACACGAAGTTTGACACTTCCTCTTAGGAATTGTGCGATCGTATGAAGAAAATATCACGTAGAAAAGTTATTGGAGCGGCAGGGCTTGTTGCAGGTGCATATTTAAGCGGCAAATTTATGGTCAAAGCGGGATCACCTGATCAAGGTGCAAATAATGAAAGTGAACATGTTGAGTGGAAGCATGTCAAACTGGACCCCGAGAAGGTTGCAGCCCGTGCTTATGAGCTCTATCCAGAAGGTAGCTGCATGTATGCCTCGTTCAAATCTATTTGCAGTTCCATGGCTGAAGCCGTAGTGGATTCCAATCCATTCTTAAGCAAAGCACTTCGGGATTTTCCTTGCCACATGATGAAGTATGGACACGGTGGTTTGGGAGGCCAAGGCTCCTTGTGCGGTGCCCTCAACGGCGCTGGTGCCGCATTTGGTCTATTCATCAAAGAGAGATCTACGGTCGATGCTCTTCTGGCGGAGCTCTGCAGTTTCTACGAGTCGGCTAAACTTCCCGTATTTAAACCTGAAAATTCAAAATTTGAACCCATGACTCAAGCTATATCCCGCTCAGTACTTTGCCATGTTTCCCAAACAGCATGGTGCCGCAGATCTGGGCAGTCTCCTTTTTCGGATTTTAGGAGTGATAGATGCAAAAGACTCACTGCAGACATTGCGGCTATGGCTGTAAACATTCTGAATCGTTATGCGGATAATGCGACTGTGAATAATAATCTGCAGAATAAGGAGCATCAAAGGTGCATCGATTGCCATGGTCAAAAAGGAGAAGGCATTAAGGTAAGCACAAAGATGAATTGCACCCCTTGTCATACCATGGATGACCATTACGAATGAAAAATTTTTTATCTTCTAAACAAATACCGGTTCGGGAACGTTTAATCTTTGCTCTGGATGTGCCCAGCATCGAGGAAGCTCAGGCGATGATAGATCGACTAGGGGACTCGGTTTGCTTTTACAAGCTGGGGTTACAGTTGTTTATGACCGGTGGATATTTCAAGATCGTTGAGAAGCTTCAAAATCTGCAGAAGAAAATATTTGTAGATTTGAAATTTTTCGATGTGCCAGAAACCGTAAAAAATGCGGTCGAACAGCTACAGATTCGCAATGTCACTTTTGCGACAGTTCACGGCAACGACGATATCATGAGTGCCGCGGCTTCTGTCAAAGGGGATACAAAAATCTTGGCGGTAACAGTACTGACCAGTTTGGATAAAGGGGATATGAAAGACCTTGGTTTTAATTGCGATGTTCAGCAATTAGTAATATCAAGGGCTCGTCGGGCATTGACTTTAGGATGCGATGGAGTAATATCCAGCGGCTTGGAAGTAAGAGAATTGCGTGAAAACCTGGATGAAAAACTTCTGGTAATAACACCGGGAATTCGGCCTGCTTCCAACGTATGGGCAAAGGATGATCAAAAACGCGTAGTTACTGTACAGGATGCGTTTTTTAATGGTGCCGATTATGTCGTTGTTGGCCGTCCGATCCGCTCTGCAGCAGACCCCAGGATGGCTGCTGAGGAAATACAGCAACAGATTGAAGCCGTCTTTAATACGACAGTCGCTTAACAAGTTGGAAAGTTATGAAAACAATTTTTTGCCGACTTTGTGTGATGCTCGTGATGACCTTGTTTTGTGTTCTACCAGCGAATGCAGGCTCGGTGAAAATCTTCAAAGTCCTCCCTCATTATTTAGACAAAGAAGGACGTCATGCCCTCAGCCCCAGTTTATTCGAGCGCGATCGATACCAAGCCCTCTTAAAAGCTAATCCAGAAAAATGCTCTACTGTTCGGTTCGATGTTCTATGGAGAAACACTCTTTCAGATATTGATGATTTAAATATCGTTATAGAAGTCCGTGGTTCGAAACAGGGCGAAAATACGTTTGCCGTCACTGAGAAACTCACTCCAAAAAAATCGATTTGGAGCAAATGGAAAAAAGTCAACATTCCAGAAGAAACATTCTTGAAAATTGAAGGTATTAATGCATGGAGAGTTATTATACGAGATGGAGAAACAAACTTGCAGGAGTACTGTTCTTTTCTTTGGGATATGAAACCTAAAGCCGAGTCAGAGCATTAGGCAATAATATTCGTTTTCTGGGCTAAAGAGACTGCTATTCAATCTGCATTTTTTCTTTGTTACATGCAGAGTTTCTTATAATTTCTGAGCTTTCTTATTCAGCAATATCTGCTATATTCTCCCTGAGCTTCTCAATCAGGAAGAATGTGCGGGAATGAGTGTTGTGAAAGAATTCAAATTAAATATCGGCAGAACTCTTTTAGTGTTCAGCCTTCTGTCTTTAATGCTTCTTTTGGGCAATACTCAGGGTGCGGATTCTTTCACTCAGGCTCCATCTCCCCTCTATAGAGATCCCATGTACGATGGAGCGGCAGACCCTGCACTTATTTGGAACCAAGAAGAAAAAAGCTGGTGGATGCTCTATACAGCCCGCCGCGCCAACCAGGAGGTTCCAGATGTAGCCTACTGCTATGGGTGCGACATCGGCGTAGCTTCCTCAAAAGATAACGGAAAAACCTGGGTCTATCGTGGCGCTTTGGATCTCAATATTGAGCCGGGAAGGAACACGTTTTGGGCTCCGGATGTCGTATATCATCAGGGAAAATATCATCTTTTCGTTGCTTATATTCAAGGTGCTTACAGCCACTGGGGCGGGGAAAAAAAACTGGCCCACTATACCTCCACCAACCTATGGGATTGGAATTTTTACGGATTCATTCAAATTGACTCTCCCAGCGTTATTGATGCTACTTTGTGCCAAATGCAGGACGGAAAATGGAGGATTTGGTATAAAGATGAAAGCAGAGGAAGTGTTACCATGACGGCTGAAAGCGAGGATCTTTTTTCTTGGAAAATAGAAAAAAATCCTGCCATTGGAGGATCTGGCCACGAGGGGCCAAAAGTTTTCAGATTCCAAGAATCCTACTGGATGCTAACCGATGAATGGCACGGAATGAGAGTTTACCGGTCTGAGGACTGTAAAACCTGGGATAAACAAGGGCTCATTCTGGATGAACCCAGCAAGCGAACTGACGACAAGCCTTCAGGAGCTCATGGTGATGTCCTTGTTGTAAAGGACCGCAATGGAAATGAAGAAAAAGCCTATGTTTTTTATTTCACACACCCTGGGCGCGAAAAGCATCTTGCCGGAAAGCTGGATCAAAATGGAGTACTTCCTTATGCTCAACGACGCTCTTCCATTCAAGTTGCTGAGCTGAAACTGGCGGATGGAAAACTGATCTGTAATAGAGAAAAGGATTTCGATTTTTTCCTTCCTGATCCTGGGACTTTAAAGTAAATCAAATAAGTTAAACTATGGGGCAATTCTATGCACTACGAGCAAAGACCAAATTATTTTCTATGTGATATGCCACCAGAAGCAACTCTATCTTCCAACATGGTCTTGGAAGCCATTGACGCGTTGCAGCGCAACGCCACATCCTTTCTTCATCCTCGCACTATAGAGCAGCAGGTTTCGCTAGTTGAACAACTGGCCAAGCTTTGGATGGACGATATGTTTCCCTATCGCTGTGAACTTTTGAAACATTGCGGTGGAGAAATCCGTTTTTCTAGAGAGATATTTTCTCACGGATTAGACGAAGTGTTTCGGACTCTATCGCGTGAGCGCGTTTACCAGCTTCTTCGAATCGAGCTCGGTAATGAAAATGCTTTAGACGGGTGGCAACGCCATTTACAGAGTGAGGAAGCTCCAGCCCATTCTTCTCATCATTTCAGTTTTCGTCTGGTGGGAGCGCATTACCAGCAGAGTGTTCCCTCCCAACTGATTATCTTTATGGTAAAGTGCTTGCTGGCGAAAACGAGCCAATGGGTTGTGTGCTCGCGAGAAACATTAGATGTTGCACGACTTTTTGCCCATTCCGTTTATCAGATCGATAGTAAAGCGGCTGCCTGCATTGAAGTAATAGACGAGTCACTCATGGCTCCTCATCAGGATGCGTTGGTAGGTGGATGCGAATATTTTCGAACCTGGGATTACAATTTACGGGCACCTCTCAAGCAAGATCGAAATTTTGGATTTGTATGGATAAGTAGGGATTATATCAGACAAAACGGCTTGGGAAGACTGATTCGCAATTTGGCCAATGATATTACCGCATGGGACCAGCTCTACCCCCATGCTCCCCATGTTATTTTCGTTCAAGACAGAAATGAACATGACGCCGAAAAGATCGCTGAATTGCTATTAGACGAACTCTCGGATTTAAATGTGGAATTTCCCCAGGCTCACTACAATGAAGATAGCATTAGGCAAATTAACCTCTATCGCAACGCTTATCAAATGCGGGCCAAATTAAGCCCTGATACATTGGTTTTTGAAAATGGGAGTGCCGTTTCCCCGGGCTGCAGTGTTATTTTTGACATCGACCCTCAGTTCGCTATCACTCTTGGAAATCGTTTTGTCTTTGTTAAACCCGTCTCCACGCTTGAGGAACTTCTCCACGTTTTAGAGCCACATCGTAGCAAGATTGGCTGTGTGGGCCTAGCTCTTACCCCAGAAGAATCTGCTCCTGCTGCACGGCAATTGGCTTTTTGGGGAGTCCCTCGGATTTGCTCAGCCGGAGTCATGCATCGACCCTGCGTTTTTCGCGAAGGAGGTATGGCCGGCCTCGACGAACTCACCTACAAATCATTTTGGGAAAGAACTTATAATGCATAAGCTAAGCAAAATTTTTACATTTGAAGCAGCCCATCAACTACCTAACGTTCCTCAAGGACACAAATGCGGACGCCTGCACGGACACAGTTACCGTTTGGAAATCATTATTATGGGTAATGCAGACGAAGAGCAAGGTTGGGTGATGGATTTTGGAGCTATAAAAAATCCGTTGCTGCCTATTTTAGAAATTCTGGACCATAGCTATCTTAATGAAATACACGGGCTGGAAAACCCAACCAGTGAAAATATTGCCCGGTGGATATGGGAACGATTGAAACCAGAACTCCCCCTTTTGAATGAAATTATTATCTCTGAAACGGCGACGTCATGTTGCTCTTACCGTGGTTAATATGAAACTTATCTTTAGAAGTTTGAAGTGTTGCTTGGGTATTTGCGTTTTTGCCATCATCCTTTCTTCTTGTAAACATCCCTCCCAGGAGGTTAGTCACGAGAAAGCATCTGCCATTGGGAGTCAGCAATTAAAATTAGAACGATTCGAATATACTGAGCCACACATGGGTGTCATTTTCAGCATCGTTCTTTATCACGAAAATGAAAACTTGGCTAATCAGGCAGCTGAGGCTGCTTTTGGACGCATTGCAAAATTAAACAAGATCTTAAGCGATTACGATCCTGATAGTGAGTTAAATCACTTTGTTTCAGCGCCAACTGGTTCAGAGATTCCCCTTAGCGATGAACTCTTTAAAGTCCTCTGGATATCAAAAGAGCTTGCTAGAGAAACACGAGGTGCTTTTGATCCCACTCTGGGCCCCCTGACTCAACTCTGGCGCACTACAAGAAAAATGCAACAGTTGCCCACTCCCGAAGAAATAGCCGAAGCACAATCTCGTTGTGGTTATCAAAAGCTGATCCTCAACAAAAGTAGGCAATCCGGAGTACTCCGACAAACTGGAATGTTGTTGGATTTAGGTGGCATAGGTAAGGGCTTTGCTTCGGACTGCGCTTTAGAAACTCTAAAAGAATACGGTGTCGAAAGTGCATTAGTGGCTGCCAGTGGGGATATTGCCGTCAGTGCTCCGCCGCCTGGAAAGAATGGATGGAGAATACAAATTGAAACTCTAACCGAATCCAGCGAAGATCCAGACGCCGGAACTTATGTAATTTTTCTCAAGAATGCAGCTATTTCCACCAGCGGAGACGTAAACCAATTTGTCGTTATTGACGGGAAACGCTACTCCCACATTGTGGATAGGAAGACGGGATTGGGCCTTACTCATAGAGTTGGCGCAACTGTTATCCATAACCAAGCCACTTACAGTGATGCGTTGGGAACCATTATCTGCCTATTGGGAGAAAAGAAGGGAATCGATTTTTTAAAGAGATATCCGGGAACGCAGGCCCGCATTGGCTATCTGGATGTAGAGAACAAAAAACATTATATTGCTACTCCTCTTTTCCCTGAGCCTTTGAATGAATAAAAGCTTATGCCTATTCTCCAGCCAGTTCTTCTAAAAGTGCCTCGGCTAGTCTTTGATAGTCTTCTATAGAGTTATAAAGTTGAGCGCTGATGCGCAAATGGCGGTTTTTCAGATCAGGCCAGAAAAAAATCGGTACTTCTATTTTGTGCCGAACCCAAAGTTCGTTTTGGAGGAGTGCCTCAAATCTAGGCAAAGCCGGAGGTCGCCCCTTTGGATCTGGAGGAATGGGAATAGTGACCATACTGCCATGAAACTCATCAGGACAAGGTTGGTGTACATTTAAAGCTTGGCAAATTATATCACGCCCCAGCAACGCCAAACGGTGGTTCCGCTCCATAATAGCAGTCCATCCGGCTGGAATTACCCTCCCCAGGTATTCAATTGTTTCAGGAATGCAAAGCCAAGGTGTAGGACAAAGTGTGCCGGTCCAGCCAAACTGAATTAAATACTTGGAACGATCCGAGCGGAGTGTGTTGTATCCATGACTAATAACCGTAGGCCGAATGCTCTCTATTTTTTCAGAGCGTACATAAAGTAAAGCTGAGCCCTTAGGTGAACAAATCCATTTATGGCAGTTACCGGTATAATACGTCGCACCCAGTTTCTCCAATTGCAGGTTCACCATCCCGGGACCATGGGCTCCATCAATCAAGGTCTCGATGCCTCTATTGTTGCATTCCTGGATAATGGGCTCTATAGGCATAATAAAGCCGGTAGCGCTGGTAATGTGATCTAACAAAAGCAATCGCGTGCTGGATGTGATTGCTTCCAGAATAGGATTTACCGCTTCTTCAATTCTTTGAATAGGATAAGGTATCTGAACTTCAACAACCTTAATGCCTCGTTGCTGAGCTACGAAGTTAAGAGTATTTCTGCACGCGTTATACTCATGATTTGTGACAATGACTTCATCGGTCTGATTGAACGAAATCGATTGAAGCACAGCATTGACACCTGAAGTTGCATTAGGCACAAATGTGAGATTCTCAAATTTACATCCAATGAAATCGGCCAATCTTTGGCGAGCTGCATCCAGGCGGGACTCCAACGTTCTATGAAGGAAATCCATAGGATTTGCCTCCAGTTCACGACGCATTTCGCTTTGCATTTCCAAAATGGTCGTAGGACATGCACCAAAAGAGCCGTGATTTAAGAAAGTGATTTCTGGATCCAAAGCCCACAGCTCTTTATAAGACTTCATCATAATTTAATTCTTCGAACGCCAAAGTGATCACATCATTTTTATTTTTGGCAGGTCTTGGCTATCTACCAAACCTTTCGGCTCATTCTTGTCGTTCACGACAATGAGATCATCGATATTTTTTTCGTTAAAAATCCTCAGCGCCTCAGCTGCAAGAGCCTCTTCGCGAACAACAATCGGGTTTCGAGTCATGACACTCTTCAATGCTCGCTCCAAAATCTTTTCATCTTTAGCCATATAGCGACGCAAATCTCCATCTGAAAAGATTCCGGTTAATTTTCCAGCCTCATCCACGATCGTAAGCGAGCCTGCTTTTGCCTCGGTCATTTTGAGAATTCCCTCTTTCACTGTACAGCTTTCCAGCAATATGGGGTGGCGCTCTGCGGTTCTCATGATCTCTTTGACTTTCAAGAGAAGCGAACGTCCAATAGCACCTGACGGATGAAACTTAGCGTAGTCACGGCGGGTAAATCCACGCGCTTGCAAAACGGTCATTGCTAAGGCATCCCCCATTACCATCATCGCAGTCGAACTGGAAGTGGGCGCCAAATTGAAAGGACAAGCTTCACGATGAACCTTCACAGAAAGCACCAAATCACTGTGTTGAGCAAGCGAAGATTGGGTATTGCCGGTTACTGCGACAATTTTTACGCTAAACCGTTTTAATGCCGGCAAAAGGTTAATCAATTCACCGGACTCACCCGAATAACTGAAAACAAAAACAAGGTCTCCGTCATTAACAATTCCTAAATCACCGTGCATTGCATCTACGCTATCCATCAACACACAAACGGATCCGGTGCTAGTAAGTGTCGCCGCTATCTTGCGACACACATTGCCGGATTTCCCTACCCCCGTTAAAATGAGCTTATTGCGCTGAGAGAGGGTGTCAATACACCACTCTACCGCAGTGTCGAAGCTTTCCCCTAGTTCACGAGACAGAGACTGAAGCGCCTCTATTTCAGTTTCAAAAACTTCACGTCCTAATGTTAGATACTTTTCTGATCGCTGCTTCATACCAACTTGCAAGAGAATACGTCAAGAGACTAAAAAATAAAGAACTAAAAAGTTTAACATTACAGAGGGGTCTTTCCTCGGGTGAGACTACGCAATTCTTTCACACTTGCAGTACCTGTTGTTCCCAGCTTATGGATAACAATTGATGCGGCACACATAGCCAGTTCCAACGCTTCCGACAATGTTGAGCCACTGCAGAGAGCAAGTGACAAGTTAGCAGTAACGGCATCGCCTGCGCCGACTACATCTATCGGGCCCTTAGTCAAAAACGCATTCTCGTGGAAAAAATCTCCTTCCGGTGTTGCCGCACAGATGCCTTCTTCCGCAAGAGAGACAAACACCGGATACTCATTCTTTCGCGCAATGGTTAATGCACACTCTCTAACTTTTTGCATAGTGGACAAGTCTTGAAGTGAAAGGTGTGCCAGTTCATTGCGGTTCATCTTAAAAATCATAGGAGGAAAATGCCCCAAACCTAATCGACTATCCCCCATACAAGGAACATTATGCTCCCGGCAAAGTAAGGCCATGCGCTTTAACACCCTCTCGCAAAGCACTCCCGTTTCCGGTTTATCAACCTGCTGCATCAGAACGCAAAAATCGACATGAGGGAGAATTTTTTTAAAGTTTGAAATGATCTTTCTTTGCAAAACAGAGGGCGTCGTGCGCCAATTTTTTATATCCAGTCGGTTTAGTTCACGTGGTTCTTTTTGGGGGTAGACAATGAGCGGTTTGTTATAGGTAAAAGTGGAGATATCCGCAGAGGCACACCAGCCTTGTAAATCGCAACTCTTTGCATTTTTGAGCAACTGAGTCAGCTGCCATCCTTCCGGGTCATTACCACAGGCGCTTACAGGGAACGTATGTGCACCCAATGCAAGCAGGTTGTTTAAAACTGTGCCGGCACCACCGGGCTGAGAGCGGGTGCGAACAACATTGTAAACAGGCAAGCCTGTCTCCAAAGATACATCCTCTAAAGCAGGGTCTATTTCGAAGTAACGATCCAGACAAAAATCCCCTGCAATCATTATTTTTTTGGAACGGTATTGTGAAGTAATTTGGTTGAACCGTTGCTGGGTCATCATAAAAAATGTCGAAAATATTCCCTCTTATCTGCGCAAAAAGCGTATTTGACTCGCTGCAGGATAGATGAATCTGAAATCTGATATATGCCGTACAATATCCTTATAATCAGGGTTCAGACTTTCTAAAACAATGGTGTTTCCATCAGCACCCGTGCGCTTGAACTTCTTGAAAACAACGCCATGATCCTCAGCAAAACGAGCAACTACGAAATCTCCATTTCGAGGTTCAGAGTTGGGCAAAAACAAAACACGGTCCCCCTCTAAAAAGTAGGGCTCCATGCTATCACCTTCAATGATAAGAGCAAATGCGTTTTCATCACGACAATTACTCGGTATGGATTCATCTATTTGTGTGCAGAGATCCTCATAATCAGTAGCCCCGCCTGCTCTAGCCCAAGATACAACCGGCACGTCTTTGGCTTGTGAAGCCGGCTTTTCTCGTTCGTAAAGCAACCCGGCAAAATCTCCCTCTTTTTGAAACTCTAAAGATTCCGAAAGAATTTGATTTTCAGACACCCGAAGAGAGGTTGAGAGCCTCTTTAAAACTTTGGGACTAACCCTGGTTCTTCCCGTCTCAAAATTACCAATAGTTGAGAGAGGAATACCCGAGCGCTCTGAAAGCTCCTTTAAAGTCCACCCTTTCAGTTTTCTGATCTTTTTAAGACTATTTTTCATCTTGTGTTTTGTTAGTGATTCGGTCCTCACCGGAGCAATTCAATACCAGTCTGCGAACATGAAACTTATCCAAATCAACTAGTCGAGCTATGGTCGAACAATCATATCGAGGTGTGTTCAGAAAACGATCAATAAGAGAGGGGTTATTGTGCGCTTTCTCGGGTTCATAATACCAAAGCCAATCTTGATAATCGGCCGGATTTCCAAGAGCTGGGAATAAACGAGCGTTCCACAACGTGCATTTTTCTTCCTCTTCAAAATTATCCCAGACCCATTCAGGCTCTATTTCAGATTTTGCCAGCCATTCTTTCAGCAGCAGATTACAAAAAGTCCCCTTCCCTTTAAGACTCTCTTTAAAACTGTCATTGATCCCATAGGGTCGAATAAACCAACAAGAGCTGCCATTAGGCTGAACGCCCTCACTTATGTCTAAGCAACATCCGAGCGGAAACCTTTGCGCTTTTTGAATCGTTAGACCTGTTAATACATTTTCTCCTTCCAATAACAGTTGATCTTCTATCTGGCACCCCTCTATCCAGTAAGATTTACCCACAAGCAGATCTGAGCTACGAAGACGGCTATTGATAACAAATTCCCGACTTGCCTCCTCTTTGGTTTTCGAGTTCCACACAATTAAGCTTTGAGCGCTGGATATCAGTTGAGCCGATGCGCCAAAATGGAGGAAGTCACACCATGAAACAATTTGGCAATAAAAAGGCAAATCCTTGAGGCCTCTGTACAAGCTATCCAATTCTGCCTCTGGCCAGAAGCTTCCGCTTTGACGAACAGAATGGAGATAATGCCCAAAGCTGGATTCTGTCCCCAGGGCGCAACATATTTCTCGATAAAAATCCAAGCCCTTTTCCATGGTCAGTGAAAGAAAGCTATTATTCCACTTTAACTTTTTTTCTGAACTGAACTGTATTTCGAGACTCTGCATGAGTTTTATTGCAAATTGGGCATCAAAACTCATCAACCCTGCGTCCAGCAAACCTTGGTTTGAATTGAGAAGTGCGCCCGAAGATTCCATTAATTGGCGCGTTGGTTTCTGCAGATAAAAACGCACACGGGCATCCGCATCGGCGCAAAGAACACCGTGTCTTAAACATTCATTTAGCGGCCTGCTCACGCCCACTGCGGTCAAACCCGAAAACTCAAAACGAATCTCATTGGGATTGTAGAGAAGAAGAGCATCCCCCGATACCACTAGATACTGCCCCCGCCCCTCCTTGCCGCCAGGAAGTTGAGCCAAATCGGACAACAGGCGGTCAAAAAGCGAAAATGAATAACCCGAGGCTTCCTCAATAACTTCATGGCAATTGGGAATCGGCACAAAAAGCTTTCCACAAGGAGCATAGGCTGGTAAGCGCCGAGAATCCCCACCCGCGTGGATAATCATAACTCGTTGAGAGCTCAGCAATTCTCCCAACTTCTCCCATGAATCAACTGGAAAAAAGGCCTCCTTCATTATTTTTGAGGCAATTTCCATTAAGCAAAAAACTGTGCTGCCACCACTTCCTACACGCTGACCAGCGGGATCAGGTATAACCTGCCATCTCTCAAATGAAGCCAGAAGTGGAGAGCCCTCCCTGGCTTTCAGGAGAGATCGGTAGGCGGCCGCCTGCAAATCATTGGACGCTGTGACAATTAACCAGTCCCACACTTTTTGATTCATTTTCATCGCGGTTTCGAAAATAGAGCTCTAACACGAAACCAAATGGACATCTACTCCCTTTTTTCTTAACGCTGATACAATAGCAGGGTTAGCATCATCATTGGTGACAAGTGTTTGAACCTGGTCCGCAGAACAAAGAAAAAATAGAGATTTAGCCCCCAGTTTGGTTGAATCCATACAAAATATCACCTTCCTAGCGGCCCTAATCATTGCCAACTGCATGTCGATCAACAGTGCATGGGTGTTTGTCACTCCATCTTGTACATCCAATCCACCCGCGCCCATAATGGCGACATCAGCGTGAATTTTTGAAAAACCTTCCACAGCGTTGGGGCCGGTGAGAACTCCCAGGCGTGGATAAACTACCCCCCCAGTCACATGTACTTCGACTTGTCGATAGGTGGAGTAAAGATTACTGATAGGCAGAGAGTTAGTAATGACAATCGGATGCTTGGGCACCAGATATCGTGCCACGCTGAACACGGTTGATCCACCATCCATAATAACTGTTTGCCCTGGTTCTATCAGTGAAGCGCAATACCTGGCAATACACTCTTTAAGTTCTGATCGAACTGTAGCATTAGGGACCAAAGGATGACTTCCCTCTATTTCTACCTGTTCACTCAAACGGGCCCCGCCATGTGTACGTCGAAGTATCCCCGTGCTTTTAAGAAAGTTAATATCACGTCTTACGGTTGAGACTGAAACTTTCAACATATCAGAGAGCTCTTTCAAAGTGCAGAACTCTTTCTCCCGTAAATGCTCGTTTATTCGTTGCTGGCGTTCTTCGGCTAGCATGAAAATAGGATGGAAGAATTTGGAATTATTTGCAAGAATAAAAGCAAAAATGATTGACTCTTTCACCCTTTTTTGAAAGACTTCCTCCGGTGCTTATGGGTGAACAAACGCAAATACCTGACAAACTGACAATCGAGAGAATGGTCAGAGAATTCGTCTATGCAAAGCTGGGAAAACGCCAGCCTGAGTTCGCTAAGGCACCGAATCCGTTAGTGGTGAACGTGAGCGCTCGCCACTGCCATCTCACCCAAGAGGCTGTTGAAGCATTATTTGGCCCGGGCTACCAACTCAAAATCCATAAAGATCTCTATCAGGACGGTCAGTTTGCAGCAAAAGAAACCCTCACTCTAATTGGTCCCCGAAGCCGTATTATTTCTAATTTACGCATATTGGGGCCCTGTCGCAACTTTAACCAGGTCGAGTTGGCTTATACGGACGCCATCGCACTTGGCTTTGATATTCCCGCAAGGCTTTCTGGTAATATTGAGGGAACTCCGGGTTGTATGCTGATGGGACCTGCAGGCTTTTTTGAAATGAAGGAAGGAGTTATCAGGGCACTCCGTCACGCTCATTTAGGAGAGGATGACGCAGCCTTCTACGGGGTAAAAAACGGTGACAAAATGAAGCTCAGGATTCATGGTCCCTGCGGCTTGACGCTGGATAATGTCCTCATTCGCGTTACCAAAGGGTTTAAGCTGGAAATTCATATTGACACCGATGAAGGTAACGCCTCCGGGTTGAATAAAGAAACTTTTTGTGAGCTACTAAGATAATCTCTGTTCATTAATTTTAACGATCTAAAACAAAAACTATATATCTATGAGTGAAGCGCTAGGAATGGTGGAAACCAAAGGTTATGTAGGCAGCGTTGAAGCTGCTGACGCGATGGCTAAAGCGGCGAGTATTTCGCTGGTAAAAACAGTCGCAATAGGCGGAGCCATGATCACTGTGATGGTCAAAGGCGACGTGGGTAGTGTGAAGGCAGCAGTTGAGGCCGGATCAAAAGCAGCAGCTAAAGTCGGAGAGCTGATCAGCTCTCACGTAATAGCGAGACCGCATGATGACCTCATTAAGGCTTTTATTAAGTAACAATCAAAAAAGAAAAAGATATGGCACAACAATTGGCTATAGGAATGATTGAGACCAAAGGCTTCTGCGCGTTAGTGGAGGCTTGTGATGCAGCGCTCAAGGCAGCGGACGTAAAAATGACCGGTTGGGAAAAAATCGGTAGTGGCTATGTCGCTGCTGTATTTCGCGGTGACGTCGCTGCTGTAAAAGCTGCTACCGATGCTGGCGCAGCGGCTGCAGCGCAGATTGGAGAGGTAATTAACGTTCAGGTTTTCCCCCGTCCTCACGAAGACGTGCAGATGCTTGGTACCTGGATTCAATAGGCGTACGCTCCCTTTTAAAAATATCAAACGCTTAGCAGCTCCTTGAAAATACTGGTTGCTAATTTGGGGTCCACATCCTTGAAGTACCGCCTCTTTGATTGCAGCGGCAATGAAGAGAGACTGTTGGCACGTGGAGGCTTTGAACGGGTAAGTGACTACACTGAAGCCGTCAATTCCTGCTTGAAAGAGTTGATGGATGCAGGACATATCACCGGAGAAAAGGATTTAGCGGCTGTCGGCTTTAAGCCTGTCATTGCCCGCGGTGTCACGGGTTGTGTCCGAATGGACGAGCGTGTCCTGGCAGCCATGGAGGCTTATCGTGAGATGGCCCCGGCGCATAATCCGCCCTACATCGACGGTGTAAGACTTTTTGCAAAAAGGATGCCATCAACACCTATGATAGGTCTTTTTGAAACATCCTTTTATCAATGGGCTCCGGAAGCGGCCATTCGATATGCCGTGCCTCAAGATTGGTATGATGAGGGCGTCAGGCGCTGGGGATTCCATGGTGCCAGTCACAAGTTTATCGCGGAAAGATCAGCTGAACTACTGGGCAGATCAGATATTGCTGAACGAGTGCGAATGCTCTATGTAAACCAGGGGGCAACTCCTGTGCAAAAACCGAATTTGCGGGTTGTATCTTGTCACCTGGGGGGCAGTTCCTCAATCACTGCGATTCTAAACGGAGTCGCTATATGCAACAGTTTGGGAATGAGTCCTCAATCCGGTTTGCCTCAGAACAATCGTGTTGGTGATTTAGATTCTTTCGCTATCCCGTTTATGATGCGCCAGAAAGGCTTGTCTTTGCAGCAGATTGAACCTGCTCTTTGCAAAGAAGCGGGTCTGAAAGGGCTCTCAGGCGGGTACAATGATATGCGGGAGATAACCGAACAAGCGAGCCGAGGAAACAAAAATGCTCAGCTGGCAATTGATGTTCTGGTTTGGCAGGCTCGCCACTGGTTAGGGGCCAGTATGTTCCAAATGAACGGAGTGGATGCCATAGCCTTCACTGCGGGTATTGCTGAGAACAATCCGCAATTGAGAGCTCAAATCTGTGAGAACCTCGATAATCTTGGAATCAAACTTGATAAACAAAAGAACGCTGTCACGAAATCAAACGCAGAAGTAGAAATCAGTGCGGCTGATTCTAATGTCAAAATTTTCGTAATCCCGACCAATGAAGAACTGGTCATTGCTAGGGAAGTAAAACGCTTTTTATTAAATTAACTAGTAACTCATTAAAATATTTATGTCACAAGCAATAGGAATGCTGGAAACCCGTGGACTTGTCGCTCTTGTACAAGGCACGGATGCGATGCTCAAAGCCGCCAATGTAGAATTGGCCGGTCCCATGAAGCAGGTTGGAAATGCAATGGTAACAGCCGTTGTGTTGGGAGATGTGGCAGCTGTCCAGGCAGCTGTGGATGCGGGGGTCGCCGCTGTAAAATCCACTGGTGGGGATGTCATCAGCGCTCACGTAATTGCGCGCCCTAACGATGATATCCAAGTAGTATTGCCGCAATCGACCAAAACGACTGCCACGCCAACAGCCCGATAGGCTATGTATTTAGCCCAGGTAGTCGGGGTCGTCGTCGCCACAAAAAAGGACCCCGCGATGGAGGGCCGCAAGCTTCTTGTGTTGCGGCCGGTGGTTGCAGACGATAAGAATCCTGGTTCTTTAAAAGAGCTGGATACGACGTTCATTGCCGTGGATTCCGTGGGCGCTGGTGAAGGAGAATTGGTGCTTTTCTGCCAAGGGAGTTCAGCCAGGCTGGCCCCAGGGCTAAAGCAGGCGCCGGTAGATGCTGTTATTATTGGAATTGTTGATACCGTAGACATCTTAGGTAAGAAAGTCTACACAACCAAAAAGTAGAGAACTATAGAATATGAGTAGTGGGTCAGGAGTAAACGAGGCACTGATTCGGGAAGTCGTTGAACAGGTGCTCACACGACTGGATAGTATGAGCGCTGTCAACGGCAACCCCAGCCGGACAACTTGTGCCAACAAGCGTTACTATGGCGTTTTTCAGGATGCCACAGAAGCCTGTACTGCCGCAGAAGCTGCCTACAAACAGCTTCAAACAAAAGGTGTAGCCGGGCGCAATACCGTCATTAGCATCGTCAAAAAGTTAACGACAGATCATGCCAATGAATGGGGAAAAATTGAGCTGGAGGAGACAAAGATTGGCCGATTGGACCATAAAATAGATAAGCTTTTGGGTCTTAAAAATCTGCCAGGGGTAGAGTTTCTTAAACCCAATGGCATGAGTGGCGACCATGGAATCACGATGGAGGAATTCACTCCATTCGGAGTGATAGGCGCCATTACTCCCAGCACTCATTCTATTCCCACACTTGCTTGCAATGTCATCAGCATGGTAGCGGCAGGTAACGCCGTTGTCTTCAACCCTCATCCCGGCGCATCCCGTTGTGCAACCATAGCGGCGCGAGTGCTGAATGAGGCCATCTTCCATGAACTGGGAATCGAAAATCTCATTTCGATCGTTGAACACCCTACCCTGGATTCTTTCCAGGCAATAGCAAACAGCCCCTGTGTAAAACTACTTTGTGTCACAGGCGGGCCTGGTGTTGTCAAGGCTGCGATGAAGAGTGGGAAGCGTGCTATCTGTGCCGGCCCCGGCAATCCTCCGGTGCTTGTAGATGAGACAGCGGATTTGGCCAAAGCAGCTCAAGGAATTATCACGGGCGGTGGGTATGATAACAACCTCCTATGCATCGGTGAAAAAGAAGTATTCGTTGTAGAGAGCGTTTTCAACCGTTTTATGGAGGAGATGTCCAGGGCTGGTGCTGTTAAGCTGAACGAGGCTCAAGTTGAGCGCCTCGTCAAAGAGGCTTTTGTCCCTGCAGGGCAAGGGGGCGGCTGCTCCCATATGGTTGTCAACCGTGATTTGGTGGGACGCGATGCTTGCGTTTTAGCAAAAGTGGCGGGTGTCAGCATTCCGCAGGAAACTGCCATGCTCTTTGCTGAGACTGATGCTTCTCATATTTTTGTTCAAGAAGAACAAATGATGCCTTTTATCCCCATCGTAAAAGTCCGTGATGTCGGTGAAGGAATTCAAAAATCACTTGAAGCAGAGCACAACTATAAGCATACGGCGATCATTCACTCTCATAACGTCAATCATATGACGGCAATGGCCCGAGCTTTGGATACGACTATTTTTGTTAAAAATGGTTCTTCTCTTTGCGGCTTGGGCAGTGGTGGTGAAGGATATTCCAGTTTTTCAATCGCTACACCTACCGGTGAAGGTATCACGACGCCGCGTACTTTCACTCGCATCCGCCGCTGCGTGATGGTGGATAATTTAAGGATCTACTAAGATGTTGCTGGCCCGAGTTGTTGGAAATATCGTTGCTACCCAAAAGCACAAGAGCCTTCTGGGGCAGAGATTACTTCTTTGCCAACCCGAGACTTTTGAAGGCAAGCCCTTGGGGGCGCCACTGGTGGCAATTGATCAACTCGGTGCCGGATTACATCAGCGGGTTAATCTCACCTCAGACGGGCTAACCGCTCGAAGCAGAGTCAATGATCAGCGCAGCCCGGCTCGTTACGTCATCATTGGTGTTTTAGATAAATAGTACTCTATGAAACTGGGAAAAGTTATAGGTCGCGTTACTCTGAGCGTTGCTTGTCCTGCCTTCAAGGGCGCTCGATGGCTTATTATCAATCCCAGTGACCGCAAAACTATAAAGGCAATATCAGATGACATGGCGTCTTCAGCTTTGTCACCGGGGCCCAGCCCGGTTGTATATGATGATCTGGGCGCTGGCATGGGAGATATAATAGGCTACGTCGAAGGAGCTGAAGCCGCAGCCCCATTCGAGAATCCAACGCCTGTAGATGCAATTAATACGGCCATTATTGATCAAGTTTTTTACAAACCGTTTGAATCATGAAAAAAGTTATCAGCAGTCGAGATGTTTCAGAACTCATAGCTAATGGAGGTGATCCCTCTACCCTCCCGTCTAACGCACTTTATACCCCATCAGCCAAAGACTTACTAAACGCTTTGAAGGTTAAACCTGCCGGTACTGCAACCACTGCAAAATCGGAATCAGCAACAGATGCGGCTCAGAGCCCTCTCACCCGCCAGGTATTGAATATTGAGGCTTTCTTTAACTCCCCCGAGTTAAACCAACTTAAAAACGATATCTGTGACATAGGGCGCAGACTTTGGGAACGCGATTATGTGGATGGCAACGGAGGTAATATCTCTGTTCGCGTGGCTCAGAATCTGGTATTATGCACCCCCACCATGGTTTCCAAAGGTTTTTTGAAACCTACAGATATGTGCCTGGTCGACTTGGATGGCAATCAGAAGGCAGGTGTGAAAAAGCGGACAAGCGAAATTTTAATGCACCTGGAAATGATGAAAGCGCAACCCAAGGCCATTTCCTGTGTGCATGCTCACCCTCCGCATGCCACCGCATTTGCAGTAGCCCGCATCCAACCGCCTACCTGTATGATTCCCGAGATGGAGATTCTGGTGGGTGAAGCACCAATTGCTGACTACTCCACTCCCGGCTCTGTTGAGATGGGCAAGAGCGTTGCAGCTCTGGTTAAACAACACAATACTATTCTGATGGCCAACCATGGTGTTGTCACCTGGGGCACCGGTCTTGAGGATGCCTATTGGAAGATGGAAATTGTCGATGCTTATTGCCGTACGATTGTTTTTGCTACGCAGTTGGGTACAGAATTAAAAACCATCTCCCGCGATAAGGTTCAGGATCTCTTAAAAATCAAAAAAACACTCGGAATCCCCGATCGTCGTTACGAGCTGAAAGAATGTGAACTTTGCGATAATAGCGAATGGCATCCGGGTGTCGTCTGTGGAGTTCCGTCTCAGGATAAAGAGACAACACCTCCTGATTTGCAGGCTGAGGAATTAATTAAAACGATCACTGAGATGATCGTTAACAAGATTCAAAACTAATAAACGAACTGGTAAAACAAGATGAAAGTCACGGTTATTGGTGGTGGTGGCAGAGTGGGCGCTTGCGCAGCTTTTGCGCTCCAATGTGGTGGACTGGTTTCCGAAATTCAGCTCCTGGATGCCAATCAATCGGCTGCCCAAGGTGAGGCGCTAGACTTGCTGCACGGAGCAGCTCTCTGCGCTGACCAGAAAATTTATGCTGGGGACTATAATGCAGCAGCAAACAGCGATCTCTTTCTGATCACTGCCGGTTTACGCCGCAAGCCTGACGAATCACGGTTGGATTTGATCAACAGGAACGTTTCGCTCTTTCAACAGATTTTAGCTGAAATCAAAACTGCAGGTTTCAAGAAAGATGCCATAGTTTTTGTGGTGTCGAACCCTGTGGATATTCTTACTCAGATGGCCGTGCGTGAATTGGGCTTACCCTGGCAACAAGTGATCGGCTTGGGTACGATGCTTGATACAAGCCGCTTTTCTTCGCTGATAGCACAAGAGCTGAAATTGGCTACCAGCCAGGTGAAGGCTTTAATCCTTGGAGAACACGGAGATTCCATGGTTCCAATTTGGTCTTCGGCCAGCGTCAATGGGCTTCCCCTGACGGGACTCCCCCTGATGAGCAGCAGTATGCAGACCAAGCTTTTTGAACGGACTCGCGGAAGTGGGGCTGAGGTAATTTCAAAAAAAGGTGGAGCGGGATGGGCTGTGGCTATTTCAATAAGAGAAGTCATTCATGCCATTTTATTGGATAAACAATGCATCCTCCCGGTCTCATCTTTGCAGCAGGGTACCTATGGCATCAAGAATGTGTGCTTCAGCATTCCTACGGTGATCGGTCGAAAAGGTGTGCTGGACCAGATCGAAATTGCTCTCTGGCCGCGCGAAAAACTGGGATTGCAAAATTCAGCTAGGGCTTTACAAGAAACTTTTTCGAAAATACAGTAGTCTCCCATGATTAAATCCCTGGATGCAAAGCTAAAGGAAATTCGTTCGAATCGCTCTTCCAGAGCCTTCATTATTGCCGATGCCAAAGATGCCGATATGGCTTTTGGTATCCAGGCCACAGGTTCTCGGAAATACTTGGCAAAATCGGGCGAAATTTCCGCTCAATTCTCTCCTGAAGTTTGGACACGAGAAGAGTTTGGCTATCGGAGTCTTCCTGAATATTTGGAAATCATCCGGGAAATCATTGACCAAAAGGTTGTGGATATTATGTTGATGTCCGCAAGTGTCAATGAGCAGCTTGCAATTAAAGAGGGCCTCTTCAAAAACTCTCCAATTACCCCTGCGGCCCGTGCCAATGATACCAGCGACGTTTGGGCTATTCGCAATGGCAGCTACGTGAAGGAACCCTCCGAGACCTTTCGCTCCGCTTCAATAGACTACATCCAATGTGGCAAAGTAGAATGCGCCCCCACTGCTGACCCTTCTGAGTTTCCCGGTGCAAACCTGGGTCTCTACTCTATCACTTATCTGAACGATTTAGAACGCGACCGTAAGGCTCTTTTAGCATTTAAAGAGTTTCGCGAAGAGGCAGAGCGTAAGAAGTTTAGATATTTTTTAGAGGTTTTTGATCCGAACGTCCACTCCGGAATCCCCGCTGATCAACTGGGAGCTTTCATTAACGATAATATCATTCGGACGCTAGCAGGCGTCACGGAAGCAGGCAGACCGGTTTTTCTAAAAATTGTTTACCACGGACCTCGCTTTATGGAAGAGTTGGTGCAGTATGATCCCAATCTCGTTGTCGGGGTATTGGGAGGCAGTGCAGGAACCACCTACGACGCATTCAAACTCATTCATGATGCCCAGAAATATGGGGCTCGTGTTGCCCTCTTCGGCCGTAAAATAAATAATGCCGAGCACCAGTTGGGATTCATTGAAATGCTTCGGCTCATTACTGATGGTGTAATCAGCCCGGAGGAGGCAGTACATGCTTACCACGCTTTACTGGAAGCCAAAAAGATCAAGCCGCGTCTGGTTCTCGAAAAAGATATTCAATTGACGGAGCAATCCATGAGTTACGATTCTCAGGGAAGCAAACGCACCATTTCTATTCCCGCCCGCAAGGATTCGCCTGTTAATGAAACCATTCGCCCTACCCCTCCGGCAGTACAAAAAACGGCTGAGATCAAAAAAACTCCGCTTGATTCTGCAGTGGGCGCCACCTCACCTCTCTGGCCTCTTAAAGCTGATGGTACCCCCGACTTTGCGAAGATGAACTCTCAGCACCGTCTCAGCTACAGCCTCCACCGCTTAAATAAGAAGTACTCTTAAAGCTTGCTGCCTTAAAGGCGTAACGACAGAAACACAGGCGCTTTTGTTATTTCAATAACGGCACTGTGTTTTTGTCATTTGGTTTCATAGGCCTCTTCCACCCCTCTCCCAAGAGGGTCTACCTGCCGGGGGGGGGGAGATTATTCGTACTGGATAAAGGTTGCCTGTAACCTGATTTGACTTTCACTTTATCATGATCTTGTTGATCGAATTCTTCAGGTAGTCCTATTTATGAGGTTCTCCCAAAATATTCCCGAAACGAGAATCTACCCAAAAATACATATTCGTATTGGCAAAAAGTTGCCGCCTGTCACTTATTATATGAGATGAAGCAAACCAGGCTGTAATAAAATTGTTCCCGCCAGAGCGGAACGATCGCTTGGTGAGAAAAATACCGCCGGAGTTTGTTTTCAGAAATTCATTCAGGTCTTTTTCTGAGCCCTCACGGGATGTCCGTATCCAGCCTTCGATGAAGTTTTCCATATTTATCTTTTCTTGTGTCTCGGATATGCTTGACGCCATTTTGGGTCCTCTCACAATCTTGCCGGAACGATTTGCCCAAAAGAGCATATTCGTACTGGCGAAAAGTTGATGGCCACGTTCTATGTCAGATGCTAGACCGGAATAAGCAAATTGCACTACTATGTTAGTTCCACCGAAAGTGAAAACTCGATTTGTAAAATAAATTCCATGCGGTTCGCCAGCCAATATAATCAGTCCATCCACTTCATTCGTAGGACAACCTTCATATACCCAAACATTCGACGAGCACTACATAAAAGAAGACCCAGATTTCATGCGGCGCGAGTTCACAGAAAAGGCCCCGGCCTTTGCGGACATAAAAACGACAGTTCCGGATAAAAAAACGATTGCGGAACTGTTAAAAAACGCCAATCCAGAGGTATTAAAGGAGGTATTGGAGGTTCTTGAAAAGGCCTAAATACACTTTTTTTATTTTTAACAACAGTGCGCATTGCCTCAAAAATACGCGCACCGAAAAGGGAAAGGGGGAATAGGAGAA
>CAZSTC010000010.1:16234-49347 GCA_964609795.1 uncultured Verrucomicrobiota bacterium | reverse complement strand
CGTATTGTCCAATGCAAGGGTAACCTCAAAAATATCGGCATTGCCTTGACCCTTTATGCCGATGATAACGAGGGCCGTTTTCCCGACATGCGCAGACCTCCCTTCCGCCTGGAGGGAGAACCTGAGGGGGTATGTGGTTACTGGCCATGGGATCTATCCAGGCGCCTGACAGACCGCCTGGAACATTATGGGCTGGAGCGGAAACTCTATTTTTGCCCCTCCGCCCGTGAGATGCTCAAGGATATGAGCAACCGCTGGGAGCTCTCACCCCACTTTCGCGTCAATAGCTATATGTGGCTCATCCCCGGCATCGCGGGTGTCAAAAACGAAAACTGCTGGGTTTTCACCCCCGAAGAGCACCGCCGTTGGGCCATAGGAACCGAGCCCCCGACGCGTTTTATCCCTCTACTCACTGACGCCGTGATTGGCCAGCGGAATATGGATGACACCATGCGCTACGATACGATTTACGGCGACAATGTGGATAAAACAACCCATCTGAAAGGCAAAATGCCCGCGGGTGCAAATCAGGTTTTCACCGATGGTCGGGTGGAATGGTTTCCCTGGAAGAAATTAGAAGACCGCTATTACTGGGTGCGCCCGAATGACACACGCTTCCACTTCTGAAATGGTACGCGAGAAGGGGATCGAACCCTTAACCTTCAGCTTCGGAGGCTGACGCTCTATCCAATTGAGCTACTCGCGCGGCCTTTATTTATAATGGCAGTCGCTGCAATAAGGAGACTTCACGCCCCTTTTCTGCTGCTCGCGCGGCCTCTCGAATGTATGCAAAAAAGCGCTCCTTTGCAATCTCTATGTGGAGTTAAAACCGCGGCCGCCCTCGTTACCTGTTCGGTGTGCATATTTTTGAGGCAATACGCAGCTGATATAAATCTACCGGATGATATTTCTTTTTCGCAACTTTTACCTGTTTTTTGTGTTCTTTCCTAGTGAGGACGACTATCATGTTGCGCCGATGTCTGAGAGTATAGACGTTTCTTATAGCTCAGACTTGAAGGCTTTGGCTGTTTTGCGTGATTTTATAATCTCCAAATCTGGCTGGGCTGGTGTCTCTCATTTTATTATTGTATGAAGAAGTGGATTATTATCTTAGTGATCGCGGCTTTAGGCGGTGGCGGCTGGTATTATTTCAGTCATCAGCAAGGCAAGGCTGAGCCTGTAACTCAACGACATGACAGGGGCACTCATCAGGTGCAAAGGCGCTCTATCCAGCTTAGCATTACAGCCGCCGGGGATATCAGCCCTGCCGAACAAGTTTCTGTGATCCCTGAAACCAGCGGTCGAATTAAAGCCCTCCTGGTAGACATTGGGGATAATGTTAAAAAAGGAGATGTTCTGGTCACACTGGACGATGAGACCCTTTTAAAAGAGAGGGATACCCAATGTACTGATATTGACGGATCGCGGTTGCAAGTGGAAAGAGATGAACGCAATTATACCCGTGCTAACCAGCTTTTCGAAAATGGATTGCTCTCAAAAGAGGAATATGAGAACTCGCTTTCAACCTACCAGATTTCAACCAATAACCTTGTCCGTGCTGAAAAAGCACTGGCCCAGATTGATGAACGACTCAGCAAAACTCAAATCCTGGCTCCTTTTGACTGCACGGTTCTGACTCGTCCTGTTTCCGTAGGGCAGGCAGTCTCCGGCTCAGATGGTGCCAGCGGCGGAACTGAATGTCTGACTGTGGCAGACTTAAACCAAATGGTTATTGATTCTCACATCAATCAGGCCGATGTCACTCGATTGAAGATCGGTCAACAAGTAAGCATTCAAGTGGAAGCGGTAACCGGACTTAAACTTACGGGTGTCATTGAGCGAATCGCCCCTCAGGCCACTCTCAAGAATAATATCAAAGGTTTTTCCTGCCGTATTCTCCTGGAAAATCCCGATGAGAGAGTTCGCCCTGGAATGACCGCCAATATTTCCATTCCCATTGCTTTGGCCGACAACGTTCTCGCAGTCCCCTTGTCTGCTGTTTTTACTGAAGGAGGAGAGCGTTTCGTCTATGTGAAAAAGAATGAATCCTGGGAGCAGCGCCCGGTTAAAATTGGAGTAGCTGACTTTTCTTTTGTGGAAATTACCGATGGTCTGCAAGAAGGAGACACCGTCGCTCTTGAGCCTCCTTCTATGGAAGAAATTTCCAAAACAGCAAATGCAGCCAGAACCAACCAGATGCGCGGAATGCCCGGTGGTGGCGGCGGTGGCGGTCGGGGCCCTGGACCTCGTTAACCTTTGGTTTCTTGCGAAAGAAGAACACTATGGCATTAGTTGAGCTGGAAAATGTTTTTAAGATTTATCAGGTTGGCGACGAAGAAATCCGAGCTCTGGACGATGTGAGCTTGAAGATTGAATCTGGTGAATTCATTTCCATTATCGGACCTTCAGGGAGTGGAAAATCCACTTTAATGCACCTGCTGGGCTGTTTGGATACTCCCACTCGCGGAAAAATCACGCTCGATGGAATAGAAATTCAAAACGCCAGCTCTATGGAACTGGCCGCTATCAGAAACCGGAAGATTGGTTTTGTCTTTCAATCTTTCAATCTGCTCCCCAAGCTCAATGTGGCTCAAAATGTGGAAGTGCCGATGATCTACGCGGGTGTATCGGCTAAAGAACGGAGAGAACGCACAATGGAAGCTCTCAAAAAAGTTGACCTGGAAAATCGGGCCAAACACCGTCCGATGCAGTTATCCGGAGGGCAACAACAACGGGTAGCCATTGCTCGGGCTCTCATCAATAACCCACGAATTATTTTCGCAGACGAACCCACCGGTAACCTGGATACCATTACCGGAGAAAATATTTTAAGGCTCTTCAGAGAACTAAGCCAACAGGGTAGCACAATCGTTTTGGTTACGCATAACCCTGAAATCGCTGCGGTTACTCCCAGGCGCATCGAAATCCGAGATGGAAAAATCTCTTCCAATGAGGATGATCGGCTTGCGGGTACAAGTCTGAATAAATAAATCATACTGTGAATATCTGGGCAACTATTCTCGTCGGTTTGAAAGAAATCTGGGCTCATAAGTTCAGGTCCGGCCTGACTATGATGGGAATCATCCTGGGTGTTGCCAGCTTGGTAGGCATGTCGGCGCTGGTTAAGGGGATGGAAAATGGAATGCGTGAAGCGATGCAAGCCATCGGCGGCATTGAGAAAGTCTCTGTCGTTCAGCAAGAACTTCCCCCAAACCAAAGCCACCTTTCTGATCAGGTCGTCGGTATCACCATGAGCGATGTGGAAGCGCTGAAAAAAAATGCCACCCTTACCAAGCTGATTACACCGGAAATGAACCTGGACCGAGGTGGAGTCGTCTCCCGTGGAAAAAAAGTATTTCGTCCCTGGAATATCTCCGGCACCTGGCCAAATGCACTGGATATGAACGTGCATAAAATTGAATATGGCCGAATGTTTAATGAAATCGATGACGACCTGGCTCGTAACGTATGCGTAATCGGCACTGAGGTCAGAGATCAGCTTTTCGGCACTTTCGAAGAGACTGGCAGAGATATCATTCCTATCGGCGAAGAAATCAACATCAACGGGCAACTTTTTACCATTATCGGCATGTTCACTCGCTATGAAAGCGAGAAACAAAAAAAGGAGCGTGAATACCAGCTTGCCAATCCGTCACCTGAAAGACTTGGCCCGGAGCGGCGCACCGGCTGGGGACGAGGCGGTCCCGGCGGCTTTGCTTTCATGATGAAGAATTCAACCATTTACATGCCTCTCAATACAATGTGGCTTAAATTCCGCGCCTCCGCAGGAACAAACAATATTCCCGATCCAACCCTGAGCACTCTGAACATTCGAATCAACAGTGTCGAAGAACTCGAGTCAGCCCTGCAACAGGCTCGCAATGTAATGATGAACACCCATTTCGCCATGGAAGATTTCGCTTTCAGAACCCAGGAGAATTGGGATGAAAATATTCGCACTCAAGTGAACAATTATCGTTGGTCCGGCGGCATCATTGCAGCCATTTCCCTTATCGTAGGGGGAATCGGAATTATGAACATCATGTTTGCAAGCATTACTGAGCGGGTACGAGAAATTGGTGTCAGAAAAGCCGTCGGTGCAACCACCTTTGCGATCTTCGTTCAAATATTGATCGAAAGTATTGTTGTGGCCATCATTGGAGGTATTCTGGGAGTTTTTGTTTCTTATGGATTAGTAGAACTTCTTAAAATACTGATCCCGACGGATAATCAGCCTGTAATCACTCTTTGGGCAGTGGTTGTCTCTTTCTCTTTCAGTGTGTTGGTGGGCCTTCTTGCCGGCATTCAACCGGCCATCAAAGCCGCTAAGCTCGACCCGATAGAGGCTCTTCGCTATGATTAAATTGTGAACAACAGGAGATGAAACTACACATTCAGAAATCCCAATTATGATCCTTTGGAACTCTATACAAGTTGGCTTCAAACAAATTTGGTCCCACAAGTTTCGTTCACTTTTGACGATGCTGGGCATTACTTTGGGTGTTGCCAGCCTGGTCGCCATGGCCGCAATCGTGAACGGAATGGAAAATGGAATGAAAGAGGGTCTTATTGCCTCCGGGGGCTTGGACAAAGTTATCATCAACGATCAATCTGTCCCCGTATGGCAAGAGCACCTTGCCCAGATGGCTCCGGGCAAAACGATGCAGGACGTCTATGCGCTAAAAAATAATGCGACTCTTCTCAAGCGAATTAGCCCTGAAATCCGCGCTAGTGTGCGCTATGTCAGTAGAGGCGACAATCGCAGCCGTCCTTCAGAGGTTTGTGGAGTTACCGAGGATGCTCTTTTCATTAATCAGCATGAAATTGCTTACGGACGCTGGTTTACCCAAATGGATAGTGAAAAAGCAGCCCCTGTCTGTGTAATCGGCTCACTAATTCGAGACGAACTTTTCGGAGATCCTAATGTAATCGGAGAAGAGATCATTCCACTGGGAGAAACGATTCGCCTGGGAGAACAACTCTTCACTATTGTGGGAATGTTTCAACATTACGAAAGTGAGATGTCCCGCACTGAACGTCTGACCAGAGAAGCGGCTTTAGCCAAACAACCCAAAGTCGCATCAAGAGCTTTTACTAACGCAGTATTCCAGGGCTCTCAGAGCCGTAGCTGGGGGATGCCCCGCGGCAGAGGCGGCGGCTGGGCCTTCGATCGCAAAAATGCAACTATTTACATTCCTTTGAAAACGGCGCTGGTCCGCTTCCGTATGGCGGAAAACTCTCTAAAAATTGACGATATCGATATTCAGGTGAAGAATTACGAGGAGTTTGACGCCGCCCTTCAGCAAGCCCGTAACATTTTGATGATTACTCATAATGGGATCGAAGACTTCACCTTCAGCACCCAGGAAACTCAGTCTGAAACCATTGAGCAATCTATTAAAAATACGAGAATGTCCGGCTCACTCATTGCAATTATTGCTCTGATTGTTGGCGGTATCGGTGTCATGAATATTATGCTTGCTTCCATTAGCGAGCGCATCCGGGAAATTGGTCTGCGCAAAGCAATGGGTGCCACCGATGCAGCCGTTTTCATTCAGATCATCATTGAAAGCGTTGTCCTCTCAACACTGGGTGGGCTTATGGGAGTCGCCTTCTCTTACGGATTGGTCTATATCATTCAGAACGTTTCTACCAGTAATGCTCCGGTCATCAAGCCCGACGCTCTCATTTTCTCAATGATTTTTGCGACTGTTATTGGACTCATCGCCGGCCTCTACCCTGCTCTGAGAGCTGCCAAGCTGGACCCCATTCAGGCCTTACGTTATGAATAGCTTAGGCCCCACTTGCGGAATATGGCTATTCCCTGTTTATTAGTGGATTATAGTCTTGCTCCTGCCCCGGTCGGTAGTAATCAGGTAGGTCTTGTTTAATCTTTTCCTGGTTAAATCGAATGTACTGTTTTTTGAGCTTAATCCAGGTTATTCGACTGTCGTAGGGTACAATGACATTCTCCACGGTGAGGTTCCTGCGTTTCACACCTTCTGAAATGACTAACTTTTCCACCTTGGGATCATCATCAGCAGGACGTTGCCAAAAATTCATTTCGTGCTCACTCAGCAACTCTCTGTTTTCATCCAGTAATTCCACTAGTAAATCTTCAGAAAACGTAGGATTATCCATTTTCAAAGCCCCTCTGTAATCCCCTTTCAGTAACTTTACATCACCCAGGTAAAACTTAGGACTCAAACTCCCTTCCTTATATATGGTAATATCCAGGTAGTAGAGAGCCTTGAGATTTCTGGCTTGATAACTGCCGCTCCTCATCGAGTGGTCTTTGTGCATGTTGCACCCACTTACTGCAAAGCTCAACAAACCAAGCAGAAGAATTAACGAAAATCTGATCATGCTACATAGTTCTATATTTTAGAAAAATCCTCAGAAAGCCTTATTTCTTCTTTCCACTATCGGATACATTCTCCCCCGGAGTGGTGATTTCGCGTATCTTAGATTCAAAGATTCTCACTCCGGAACGACCATCCGCTATAAAGGCGTACCGCCCCAGGAAAAAGACACCCCGAGCATCTCCTGATGTTTCGTAGTTGCCGGCCAAAAAAGGTGTCGCAGAGTTCGTTATATTTATGACCTGAAGGCCTTTCTCGAAATCAGCGACATAAGCATAGTTTCCCGAAACCCAAACCCCACGCGGATATCCGGGTGTTTTGCATACGGAGCTTACTTTGGGTCTCTGCAGTTTGGAAATATCGACAATCACCAAACCTTTTTCATAATCGGCCAAATAGGCGTGGTCTCCCAAAACAAAAACATCCATGAAGTTGCCCAAAATTTCGTTCTTGTTCACTTTCGCCAAGTTCCGCGGATTGCTTGCATTGAGAATCAAAAGCTCTCTGTCGGTCGCCACAAAGAGATATTTATCTTTCAGAAACAGTTTACGAGTATCAGTTGCCCCGGTATTAAAGGTCGTAGAAAGGACCGGAGAATCCGGATATTCAATGTGAACTGCCTGAATGCCGTTGCTCCCATCTGCTATAAAAGCGAACTTTTTGTAAACGCAGACACTCCGTGCCTCACCCGGCGTTTCGATCTCTCCGACGAGTTCAGGCTCTTTCAGATCGCCAGCATCCAGCACTGTGAGCCCCCTGTAGTCAGCAACATACAACGTACTCCCCAAGGGGAGAACCTGCAGCGGCGTACCCTTGGTTTTTGTTTCGGAAATAAGCGCGGGCCGATACGGGTCCTTCGGGTCCAGTATCTTGACGCCACCCATACCATCCGCAATAAAGAGCTTGTCACCTTGCATCACAACCGATTCACTGGAGCCGGGGATACCCAGCTCTCCAATGACCCCAAAATTTCTTCCCGGTCGCACATCCACCACACGCATCCCCTCATCAAAACAGGCTGCATAAAGATAATCCCCGTCCAGACTCAAAGCCACACCTCTGGTGCTGCCCGAAAGCTCTACCTCTTGGCTTAACTTAGGAGCCTTTATGTCGGTAATATCCAATACGAATATTCCTGAAACGCCTGTCGCCACGTAGATATGGCCGAGCCGAGGATGAGCACAGACCCCTGTGACATCTGCAGAGCAATCGTAATTAGCCATTATCCGAGGCGCTTCCGGCTTCGAAATATCCACTATTTGAATCCCTTTCCGAAAATCGGCAACAACTAGCACATCCTGAATAATGCAGGAAGCGAGAGCAAAACCGGGAGTATCCAAAGACGACATCAAAATCGGCCTCTCCGGGGCTTTAATATCTATCAAATGAACTCCATTACCGCCCGTTGCGACCGCCGCTATATTTCCGGAAATGGTTATTCCCATCGGTTCTCCCGATAGCTGTAACTCCGCAAGTTTGCGCGGAGCACTCGCATCTTTTACATCTAATACCACAAGACCGAAGGAGGTGTCCGTCAGATAAGCAATCCCCTCTTTGACCGCTACATCCGACGTAAAAACCCGTGCGGGATACTCACCTACCATGACCGGGAAGGCTATATTGGTGATACAGCTGATTTGCAATCCATGCGCTCCGTCGGCAATAAAAAGATAGGGTGCGCTCACACTGCAGTTATAGGCCCTGCCGGGAGTGTTAATCGTCGTGCACATCTTAGGCATCCACGGATCGCTGATATCAACCACCAGCACCCCAGAGCGCTCCGCTGAAATAAACCCGTAATTGCCAACTAAAGTTTGAGCCACATTGATAGCGCGCATATCGCCGCGAGCACCCGATGGATACTGACTGCGAAAAGACATCTCATTAGTGGTCAAAGACTGGGCTGAAAGGAGCAACGTAGATAAAGAGACAAAAACAAGAACCAGAAAAGACCTTATTAAATTTTGAATAAACATATTATTGATATTGAATTATTCCCCTTAAGCTGACGACAACTAACACACCACCCGGAAACCCTCCATTTCCGTACAGAATGCACCAACGCCGCCAGCAAAGTGGAAGTATTTTCATATTGCCACCAACACATTCACTCTAGCAAACGCATCGCCTGAAGTATAGGAGTATAGGAAAAGTCTTCAGATTTTTCTTTTGAGCCACCTGAACCTTAGAACAACAGGCTCAGAAGGCACTTTATTCTCCATTTACAGGTTTACGGGAAGGCTTTTTGAGAATAAAATACATACCATGTTTACGGGAATCGTAGAAGAAACTGGCATCGTAAAGCAAATCAAACAGGGAGATAAATCTATTGAGCTTGCGATTACTGCCGAGCTTTGCGCTCAAGACATCCAGGTGGGCGCCAGTTTAGCTATTAATGGCTGCTGCCTGACGCTTGTCCGGAAAACCGAGCAAGGCGCTCAGAAGTGGCTTTGGTTCGATCTGTTGCGCGAGACCTGGGTTCGCACCAATCTTCAATACGCCAAAGAAGGTTCGCTGGTTAATTTGGAGCGCCCACTGCGTGCAAATGCTGAAATGGGAGGGCATTTTGTTACCGGCCACATTGATAACCTCGGCAAAATCATTAAGTGGGAAAGAACCGGCCAGGATTGGCTTCTGGATATAGAAGCTCCCGCTGAACTGATGAAGTACATTGTCTTTAAAGGCAGTATTTCCGTGGACGGGATCAGCTTGACCGTAGCGGCTGTCGAAGAAGGTTTTTTCCGTATCTGGATTATTCCGCACACCATGGAAGTAACTGCCCTCAAAGAACGCACCCTGGGTTCCTATGTAAACCTGGAAGCGGACATTCTGGGCAAATACGTCGAAAAGTTTGTATCATTAAGAAAATAGTTTTGTTTGAAATATGATAAGGCGAGTGATCAGCAGCTACCTGTTGCTATTGGCATGTGTGCTCGTCATTGCAGCACAGGAGCCGCAGGCTCCCGTTCCCGCCGAGCCAACAGCTAATCCATTGAAACAAGAGGCGCCCCCGGCTCCTGTCGCGGAACCCCCCAAGCTTCCGGATGAGCTTTCGGTATTTAATGCTGCCGTTATCTCCTACAATGACAATCTTTTCGAGCGTGCGGAAAAGGAGTTCAAAGATTTTCAGGTCAATTACCCTACTTCCACCAACTTGTCCCAGGCTATCGTCTACCAGGGGCTTTCTCTCTACCGTCAGGAAAAATTTACCGAAACACGCGGTTTCTTCTCTTCCCTGTTAACTCAAACCAACTCAGCCACTCTTTCCGTTAATAAAGACCAATACCACTATTGGGTAGGAATGGCTTCACTCAAACTGGCAGATTACCCGGGAGCAATAACCTCTTTCAGTGAACTGCTCAAAGAACAATCCAACTCCAGTCTGGTCCCCAATGCCCTTTATTATACGGGTGACGCCTGGAAAATGCTGGGCAATACCAAACGCGCTATTGAGCTCTTTGATGCAGAAGGCAGCCTTTTCCTCGCCGTAGCCGAAAAAGAACCCAACAACATTTATGTCATTCAGGGGCGGCTCCTCCTGGCAGAACTATATCTTTCTCAGAATGAGCTCGATAAGGCCCGTGGCATTTTAGAAAAGGTGGCAGCCAGCAACCTTCCGCCCGAATTGCAATGGAAACGGCTTTTCCTCCTTGCCCGAGTGAATCTGGCACAGAAGGATTCAGCCACGGCTACCCTGAACATTAATAGCCTCTTGACCTTAACCACAAATGCAGGTCTGCTCAGCATGGAATACCAGGGTTTAGCTTTGCAGGGTGATTTACTGCGGCAGGAAAACAAAATTGAGGAAGCAGCTGCTATATATGAAAGAAACGTTGCCAACAAGTTGATTCCCCTCTCAGACCGCTGGCAGGCTTTGATGAATACCGTCCGCATTAAGCTTGAGATGGGCAAACGAGACGATGCCATCCGCTTGCTCAAAAGCTTTAATGAAGAGTCCGGCAATAAGCCCTACAGTGATGAGTTGCTGGCCACGCTGGGGAACTTGCAGATGCAGGATTATTATCAGGCAATCCCCCAATTGGGTGTGCTTGAGCCAGGGCGTGGGCAGAAGAACGAAACGATACTGGCCGCTTATGCCAACTACACCAATTTGATTACAACCTTTCCCAAAAGCACTTTTTTGCCAAAGGCACATTTAAACTTGGGTCTTTGCTATTGGGAACTCTCCCGTCCTTTGGATGCTATGGTTTGCTTTTCAAATGCCATTGCATCTCTGCCCGTCTCTGAAGACAATGCTTTCGCAAGGATAAAGCTGGCTGAGGCGCAGTTTTACCAGAAAGATTTTGCGGCCGTCGCCCTCACCATAGCGGCTTATATGGATACCTATGCCAATGCACCGGGTATTCCTATCGGAATACAGGAGCAGGCTCTTCATCTGCAACTCTGCGCGGCCGTTGAAAATAAAAATGAAGAACTCGCCAAAAGCAGCATGGCCACGGCGCTTACGAAATATCCTAATGCTTCTTTTACCGAACGCGACTTGATCTATTTGGGCAACTATCTTTGCGAAATCGGTAAACCAGCGGAGGCCCGAATACAATTTCAGGAGGCCCTGAAGCTTTTTCCGGAAAGCTCCATGAAACCTGATGTATCCTGGTTATTGGCGCGAACCTGGCTCTACGAGAAAAAATTCCCGGAGGCTACCAAGGCCGGCCAGAGCTGGCTGGAAACTTTCCCAAAAGATTCGCCTCTTTATCCACTGGTTGAGTTCGAACTGGCCTGGGCATATGCGCAAAATGGCGATTATGACTTGGCGATGAGCCGTTTCTCCCTATATCTGAATGAACATTCAAAAGGAGTTAACGCTATCCTGGCAAGGAAATGGGTGGCCGACTACTATTATAATCGTAAGGATTTCTTTTCTGCGGAAAAAAACTACCAGCTCATTTTTGAACAAACCGGCACTGATAATCCTTTGGAAGATTTGGTTCTGGATGCTCGAATGATGGCAGCCCGCTCTGCCTTTGCTCGAAGCTCAATCAAGGATGCAGGAAAACATTTGTTGGATCTGGTGAACCTTCTGCTTTCCAAACAAATCACCTCGGGGGATCGACTTGATGAAGCATTATTGCTCTTGGGAGATACTCTGACTGGCGAAATGGGCTCCACTGAAGATGCACAGGTAAAACTCGCACGTTTTGCCGAAGCGATTAACGCCTACTCAAGAATTCCTCAGACAAATCGGCTTGGGGCCGTTGCTATGAGCCGCATTGCTAACTGTCACTTTCAATTGGCTGGGGGTGATCCGCCGGATACGAACCGCATCAGTCAATCAATTCTGTTTTATAATCTGGCGATGACCGCGCCGCAAGCCTCGGTTCAGACGCGCTCTATGGCGGAACTGGGTCTGGCGACTCTATATCAATATCTCTCCTCACTTGAATCCCTCTCTCAAGAGGTTCGTGACGAAAGGTTGAAAAGTGCTCTCGAGCATTACCTGAACGTCTTCCAGGGAAAAAATAACAAACCGGAGGAATATGATCCTTTTTGCGTTCAACGGGCAGGTATGGAAGTTGCCCGCATATTGGAAGACCAGAAAAAATGGACCGAAGCGCTTAGTATTTACGAACGGCTGTTGAAGCTTATTCCCTCTCTCCAACCTTTACTAAAATTGAAAATGGAATATGTTCAAAGTCATATTCCGCCCGGTGAAACCACCTCATCAACTATTTCGCTACCATGAATACAATAAAAACGCGGGTCCATTTAGGAGACAGGTCTTACACAATTTTGATCGGCTCCAAAATTCTGCAACGCACAGGAGAACTCTGTAAAGAGGTGCTCCCTCCCCAGAACTGCGTTATTGTCGGCGATTCCAACACGTTGCCTCTTTTTGGAAAAGAATGTGAATCATCGCTGGCACAGGCAGGCTATCAGGCTCGCTCCTGGCAATTCCCGGCAGGAGAGTCATCAAAAAACCTGAATAGTTTAGGCCGCCTTTTTGATTTCCTTGTGGAAAGTAAGCTGGAGAGAAAATCTTTTTTGATCGCTCTGGGGGGAGGCGTCGTGGGAGATTTGACCGGTTTTGCCGCAGCCACCTATATGCGGGGAATCCCTTTTGTTCAAATACCGACGACTCTTTTATCCCAGGTGGATAGCTCGGTAGGTGGCAAAACAGCTGTAAATTTACCAGGCGGAAAAAATCTGGTTGGTGCCTTTTATCAACCCAAATTGGTCCTTTGCGATATGAATCTGCTGAGCTCTCTCCCTCGAAAAGAGCTCAGCGGCGGTCTCTCTGAAGTCATCAAATACGGAGTCATTCTCGATTCCGAGTTCTTCAGGTGGCTGGAAGTTCATTTGCAGGATATATTAAACTTGGATGCGGAGCTGATGGCAGAGGCTGTCCGCCGCTGCTGTGAGTTAAAAGCCGCTGTAACGAGTGACGATGAGCGTGAATCCGGACGGCGTGCCATTCTCAATTTTGGTCACACTCTGGCTCATGCCATTGAGCAAGTATACCACTACGGAACTTATTCTCATGGCGAGGCTGTCGCCGTAGGGCAATTGGTAGCTTGCAGACTCTCTGAAACCCTATTAGGATTTCCAAGGGCGGAGACCGAAAGAATTGCTAATCTGTTAAAAATTGCGAATCTTCCTGTATCAGTCCCGGCCGAAGATGTGCAGGCAACTATTGATCAGCTAATTTTAGCCACCCGACGCGATAAAAAAACTCTGGCGGGAGATCCCAAGTTCGTTCTGGCTGAGAAAATAGGTAAGGTTGTTTTCGGATACAGTGTTCCTCAGAAACTGCTGCGGGAAACACTTTTCGAATTCGTGCGAAAGACTGAGAAATAGTTTAATGAATAACCAAATAAAAATATACGACACAACTCTAAGAGATGGCAGCCAAGGCGAAGGAATCAATTTTTCAGTCAATGACAAACTGAGAATTGCAGAAAAGCTGGATGCATTTGGTGTTCATTTTATTGAAGGAGGATGGCCGGGCTCCAATCCTCGCGACATTGAATTTTTTAAGGAAGCCTCTCAGCGCACTTTTAAAAATGCCCTCTTAACCGCGTTCGGCTCAACGCGCCGCAAGAAAACTCCTGTTCAGGAAGATGAGCAGGTTCGCCTTTTAGTGGAAGCCCATACGCCTGCCATCGCGATCTTTGGCAAAAGCTGGCTATTGCATGTCAAAGAGGTGTTGAAAACGACGCCAGCGGAGAATTTGGCCATGGTTGCTGATACTGTCGCCTATTTGAAAGCTCAAGGCCGCACCGTTATTTTTGATGCTGAACATGCTATTGATGGATTCAAGGATGACCCCGAGTATGCGTTATCTGTTTTTAAAGCTGCCGCAGAGGCCGGTGCCGATTGGGTCGTCCTTTGTGATACCAATGGCGGCTCGCTCCCCAGCGAAATTTCAGAAATTGTCAGCAAAATTTTACCTCACTTAGGCAAAAGCAAGCTGGGGATACATACTCATAATGACGCAGGCCTTGCCGTGGCCAACGCTCTGGCAGCCGTGGAAAAAGGCGTTCGAATGGTACAAGGGACAATCAATGGATACGGTGAGAGAACCGGTAACTGCAACCTGACCAGCGTCATCCCTTCCCTCTCATTCAAAATGAATTTCGAGAGTGTCCCCGCAGAGTCGCTGCCTAAACTGAAACAAATTTCCCAATTTGTGGATGAAATAGCCAACATGCGCCCGGACCCTCGGCAACCTTGGGTCGGTGCCTCCGCTTTTGCGCATAAAGGAGGGATGCACGTGAATGCGGTACAAAAACTGGCTAGTACTTTTGAACATATTGACCCTGCCTGTGTTGGCAACAGCCGCCGCGTTCTCGTCAGCGATCTGGCTGGTAAGAGCAATATCGTCATGAAAGCCAATGAACTGGGTATTCATCTGGATGACTCAGCTCCGGAGCTTAAAACGATTCTAGCTCATGTTAAACAAATGGAGCACCAGGGCTTTGAGTTCGAATCCGCAGAAGCTTCCTTAATTCTCCTGATTCAAAAAACGTGTAAGAAAATCACGCCTCCCTTCACTGTAGGCTCTTACCATGTCTCTATGCGTTCGGACGGACAAAACGGTATTTGCGAAGCGACTGTGAAGGTCAAAGTTGGCGATAAGGTGGGGCACACCGTAGCTGACGGAGAAGGACCCGTTAATGCGCTGGACGGAGCCTTACGTGCGGCCCTTTTGGATTTCTACCCTGCTCTAAAGAACGTTCAGCTCTTAGACTATAAGGTCCGCATCCTTCAGAGCTCTTCCGGAACTGCCGCGCGAACTCGTGTTCTCATCGAGTCCACGAACGCTATCCGCAGCTGGGGCACGGTGGGTGTAAGTGAAAATATTATCGAAGCCAGCTTGCAAGCCCTGGTGGACAGTCTCGAGTATTGGCTTCTGCGTGAACGAGGGGACCTCTAGTATCAACTACAAAACCGGGGGGATAAAACGGAATTGGTTTTTTCCTTTTATTCTCTCTTCTGTATTAGGTGTTGGGAATACGGCACTGTGCCTTTCACCTCATTTGAAGGTTTTATTTTTGACCCAGAGGGCTGTTTTTGGCATTCTGTTGAGCGGTGTGGATGTTTCCATGTTGCGGATTAGCCGTGTTCGGCTAAAAGGCCTAGTTCGTTCATCAGAGAAAGTAAGCTCAATTTTATATGTCTGAAATTATTGGTAATCTGTTAGTTGCACAGTCGGGTGGCCCGACTTGTGCCATCAATGCAAGCATTGCTGGCGTCATTCTGGAAGCTGGCAAGCACGAATGTATTGAAGAAATCTATGGGGGTCTCAATGGAATTTATGGAATTCTGAATGAAGACCTTTCTGATCTTAATGAGGAAAAGGAGCGTGCCATCAGAGGACTCAAATATACTCCTGCCGCAGCATTAGGCACTTGCCGCTATAAAATTGATTTTAAGAAGAAACCGCAGAAGGCTGCCGAGGATATGGATCGCCTTTTTGAAGTTTTTAAGGCCCATGATATTCGTTACTTTTTCTATGCGGGCGGCAATGATTCTCAGGACACCTCCCACAAAATTCACCTCGAAGCCTTGAAGAGAGGCTATGACATGCGTGTTATCGGCGTACCTAAAACCATTGATAACGATCTGCCCAAGACTGACCACTGCCCGGGCTACGGCTCAGTCATCAAATACAATGCCGTAAGCACCATGGAAGTGGGCATTGACGTTGGCTCAATGGCAACTGACGATGGCTCCTGCTGTATCGTTGAGGTTATGGGCCGCTCTGCCGGCTGGATTGCCGCAGGCACTGTGCTGGCTAAGCGTTGTGAGGCCGATGCCCCGCACATCATTCTCCTGCCGGAAGTTCCCTTCGAGGAAGAGGCTTTCCTGGCAAAAGTCAAAGATACTGTTAGCCGCTACAAGTATTGCGTCGTGGTCGTCGGTGAAGGACTTAAGGATAAGAATGGCGAAGAGTTGGGCGCTGATAAGAACAATCTGGACGCTTTTGGTCATCCAGTTCTTTCCGGTTCAGCCGAAGCTCTGGCTAAAATCGTTCAAGGTAAATTGGGAACCAAGACCCGCACTGTGAAACTGGGTTATGCTCAACGCGCTGCTTCCCATTTTTCCAGCCAAACCGATGTGGATGAAGCTTATGCCTGTGGCGTTGCTGCAGTGAAAGCCGCCGTTGAAGGTAAATCCGGCTTCATGGTCAAAATTGTCCGGACGGGAGAGAATCCCTATACATGGACGACGGACCTGCACCCGCTGGAAGAGATTGCCAATGTGGAACATTTCCTTCCCCGCGATTGGATCACTGAAGACGGATTCATGCCTAATGAAAAATTCATTAATTACGCACGTCCGCTGATCGAAGGTGAAGTTCAGCCTCCCATGGAAGGCGGTTTACCCAAATACGTGAAATTGGAAGCTATCCGTGTGGAGAAGAAATTACCTCCTCGCATCTAAGCTCCAATATAACTTAAAAGTGGAGAGTTGAGACTGGGGTATATTCTCAATTCTCCATTCTTTTTTATTTATTTACTCCAACTTTTCAGATAATGAAACATACGGATATTGTCGAAATTTTAAAAGGTAAGGACCTCTTTTTAGGCCAAAACATCACTCTTTGCGGGTGGGCTCGTACTGTTAGAAGTTCCAAAGGTATCTGCTTTATTGAACTCAATGACGGAAGCTCTTTCCGGGGAATTCAGTTGGTTGTGGATGAAGCCTCCTGCCCTGGTTACTCCCTGGCTCAAAAACAGGGAGTCGGTGCTGCGCTGAAAGCAACCGGAACCGTTGTTTGCTCCTACAATAATGAAGAGGTGCCTGAAATCAATGTTGCCACCTTGGAAGTACTCGGAGAAGCTCCCAGCGATTACCCTTTGCAAAAGAAAAGGCATACGCTGGAGTTCCTGCGGACAATCGCCCATCTCCGTGCCCGCACGAATACCTTCAATGCCATGTTCCGTATCCGCTCTACGCTCTCAGCCGCCATTCATCATTTTTTTGCAGGGCGCGGTTTCGTTTATGTACATACTCCTATTCTGACAGGTAGCGACTGCGAAGGTGCCGGTGAAATGTTCCGCGTAACCACCTTGGACCCGACCAAGCCCAAACGCCCCGAAATATTGGAGGCTGATTTCTATAAAGATGATTTTTTTGGATGCAAGGCCGGATTGACTGTTTCCGGACAGCTGGAAGGCGAAACCTTGGCAATGGCTCTAGGGAAAATTTACACTTTCGGGCCGACTTTCCGTGCAGAAAACTCCAATACCGCCCGCCATGCTGCTGAGTTCTGGCAGATAGAGCCGGAAATTGCCTTTGCTGAGCTCGAAGACCTTATTGAGTTGGCAGAAGCTATGATCAAGAGCCTCATCTCAGAGGTCCTGGAAAAATGCCCCGAGGAAATGGCTTTCTTTGACAAACACTACGAAAACGGCCTTGTCGAGAAACTCAAATCCATCGTTCAACAGAATTTTGTCATCTTGGAATACACCGAGGCTATTCGTATTCTTAAGGAATCCAAAGTTCAGTTTGAATACCCGGTCGAGTGGGGATGCGACCTGCAGACTGAGCACGAACGCTATATCACTGAAAAGGTTTACAATAAACCGGTTTTCGTCATTAACTATCCGGCCGAACTCAAATCCTTCTACATGAAGCAAAATCCGGATGGTAAGACTGTGGCCGCCACTGATTTGCTGCTGCCCGGAGTCGGCGAAATTATCGGAGGCAGCCAGCGTGAAGACAATTTGGAAAAACTTGAACGCCGCATGAAGGAGCTTAATATGACCCAGGAAGACTACTGGTGGTACTTAGATTTAAGGCGTTTTGGTACCGCTCCGCACAGCGGTTTCGGTCTGGGGTTGGAGCGACTCCTGCTTTACATCACCGGAATTGGCAACATCCGCGACGTTGCTATCTTCCCCAGAACAAAAGGAAATCTCCAATTTTAAGAGATTGAACTAGACTTTAAAGGCACCAAAATAATTTTTGGTGCCTTTATTTATGCCGGATAACACTCTCCTTACTGCACAGATACCCGATAAAATTGGGTCACAGGTTGTACCGGAGGAAGCGTTGGCGGAAATACATATTGAAAATACCCTGCCTCAACTTGCTCCAAGTCTCCCAAAACTCTCCACTCTTCCATGTTATCTGAGGCCCAAAGTGTATATTGAGCCGTGGCCGCTCCTTTCAAGCTGATAACATGACTCTCCGGGAAGAACTGGATCACAAGCGTGGGTGATCCTAACGGGAGAGGAAAATTCACCTCAATTTGCTGTTGAGCCACTGTTTGGACGCTATAAGTGGAAGCCTTATAACCGGGACAGGTCACTGTCAAAATAGCCAACCCGGCAGGAACATTATTGAGCTTGAAGAAACCATCTTCACCAGTGGGTGCGCTGGTCGCAGGACCAATGGAAACAATGGCGCCGGGTAAGGGCACCTGATTACGCTGGTCCCGAATAAACCCGGTCACAATAGAAGTTTGAGAAAAATCTACCGGATTCACCAGGATTTTGATGAAGTCAATGGCATAACCATCACCTGCACCAGTCACCGGGTCATCAATCAATATTGCAACTTCTCCAGAACGGATTATATCCAAAAATTCATCTGGAATTTGTATTGTTATAAGTTTACCGATAGGACCTGTCTGCGTCAGCGAATTTAGGATATTTTCTAAGAAAGAAGCTCGCACGCCGTTGAGCGTGACCTGAAAATTTGCCCCCCACACAGGCGCTTGAAAATCATCCACAAAGAGCTGCATTGCGGCTGAAGAAACCTCCATTTCTTTTAATTCTGGAACATTATAGGAAACCACAATGGCCTGAGGCAAATTGGCAGGGCGAGATGTAGTACCTGTATACCCATCTTGACCATGAGGTGGACTCCCTGCATAGCTGGAAAGGACCATGATGCAGTCTGTGCCGGCAGGATCGCTCGGATCAACTGTCCAAGGGAAATAGTGAGTAGGAGTATTATTTCCTGAAAAAGGATTAAACCCACCGGGCCATCCGAATCCCAGGTTATCTATATCACCAGTTCTCGCCATGAGTGCCGTTTCCGGTGTATTGAGCATTACTACGTTTTTTTCACTCCATACTCCATCTTCCGGAGTGGATTGCCCTGATACAAAGACAGGGCAGGTAAAAGGAAATACTCCTAGACAGAAGCACAATATCCTTCTTACCCCAAAAATACTTCTTAGATGTTTAGTATTCATTTTTCTACTTGATCGCTAAAATTTAATAAGGCTTAAAGTGTTCTAAAACCACCGTGTCTTATCAATAACACGATGCAACTGGAATCTAGTCCTACTTAATACTGAAGTCAAATGTGAAACAAAAAAAAGGCACAGACGGTTTAGCCTGCACCTTTCTAAAACAAGTACAAAAATGAGTTAGCCTTCGAACTTCTTGCAGACCAAAGTCGCATTGTGTCCGCCAAAACCAAAAGAATTACTCATGGCAACTTTGACAGGCATCTCTCGAGCCACGTTGGGAACGCAGTCCAGGTCACACTCCGGATCTTTAGTTTCATAGTTAATCGTAGGCGGAACGACATTATTGGAAACCGCCATAGCACAAATAGCCATCTCAACAGCCCCAGCAGCGCCCAACATATGAGCATGAGCACCCTTAGTCGAGCTGACAGCCAATTTGGAGGCGCTTGAGCCGAAAACAGTTTTAATCGCCCGTACCTCAGCAATATCCCCTGCCTTAGTGGCTGTTGCGTGAGCATTGACATAGCTCACTTCCTCCGGGTTCAATCCGGCAGAACGCAGTGCCATTCTCATACAACGCGCAGCTCCTTCACCCCCGACAGACGGTAAGGTAATATGGTAGGCATCCGCCGTATTTCCATAACCGACCAGCTCTGCATAAATCTTTGCATTCCGGGCTTTAGCATGTTCCAGCTCTTCCAAAAGTAAAACGCCTGCACCCTCCCCCATCACGAAACCATCACGGTTCGCATCGAAGGGACGGGAAGCTTTCTTAGGATCATCATTGCGGCTACTCAGAGCTCTCATGGAGCTGAAGCCACCAATCCCCAAACAGGTAATCGCCGCTTCAGAACCACCTGCGAACATGGCAGTTGCGTTACCCAGTTTAATCGTCTGCCAAGCCTCACCAATGGCGTGGGTAGACGTAGCACAGGCAGAACAAGTCGCCATATTGGGGCCTTTCAACCCGTGGATGATCGAGAAGAGTCCTGAACCCATGTTCAAAATCAACATGGGAATCATAAAAGGAGAAAGTCTTCCCGGACCTCTTTCAACCAAAACACGACATTGCTCCTCTGTGGTGGATAATCCGCCAATACCGGAACCAAAAAAGCATCCGATCTCTTCCAGATTCTCCTTATTAAGATCCATTCCTGAATCTTTTAATGCACTCCACCCAGCATAAACGATGAATTGGCAATAACGATCAGACCTCCTCACCTCTTTGGGAGAGGGAAAGGCTGGTGTAGGGTCAAAGTTATGAACCTCGGAAGCGATTTGAGAAGAAAACGGAGAAGGGTCAATCAACCTGATACGGTCAATTCCACAATCTCCATTTACAACTTTCCTCCAAAACGTTTCGGCATCATGTCCTAAAGAGGAAACGACCCCCAAGCCGGTGATAACCACCCGACGATTATTTTTACAATCTACCATTCAATAAAAAACTTACTACCCCGACAAATCGAAATGACCAAATAAAAACGACCCGCCTAACCATCGGATAATTACTACCCCTCCGGCAGCCGAGTCCGTTTGCCTGTTGCAACTGCGTGTTGTCACGGTTTACCCAAGATTACAATCACCTTGGGAGGAAAAAAGTTACTTCTGATTTCCTTCAATATACCTGATCACGTCCCCAACACTCTGAAGTTTCTCGGCTTCATCGTCAGGCACTTCCAAACCGAACTCTTCCTCAAGAGCCATAATCAGCTCCACATTATCCAGAGAGTCAGCCCCCAAGTCTTCTACAAACTTAGCATCAGGAGTTACCTGATCCGGATTAACGGTCAATTGTTCAACAATAATTTTTTTGACCTTCTCTTCAATTGTATTATCAGCCATAAATTATATTTCAGTATTTAAATGCCAAGCGTATTATACCCATTCGATGCGAAAGCGTCCAGACAGTTTTTTTATAACTCTCAAGCAAGCGGCCGTCCGCCGAATGACTGAGGTATTATCTACATTGCCACGCCGCCGTCAACCACTAAAACGTGTCCGGTGATATAACGGGCTTCTTTGCTGGCCAGAAACAATACCGAACCGGCGATATCTTCCGGAGTTCCCACTTCGCCCAGCGGTATCTCTTTCAAAAGTGCTTCTTTGACACTATCAGGCAGCACTGAGGTCATATCTGTGCCGATAAAACCGGGTGCAACAACGTTGACAGTAATATTGCGGCTGGCTACCTCACGTGCCAATGATTTTGAAAAACCGATCAAGGCCGCCTTGCTGGCAGCATAATTACACTGCCCAGCATTACCCTTAATACCCACTATCGAGGCAATATTGATAATTCTCCCCGAACGTTGTTTGATAAAAGAACGTATAAAAGCCTTGCAGAGCAGAAATACACCTTTCAAATTCGTATCGACTACGGTATCCCACTCCTCTTCACTCATACGCATGAAAAGGTTGTCGCGTGTCACTCCGGCGTTATTTACCAGCACATCCACTTTCCCGGCCTCTTTCAGAATGGAGGCGCAGGTTTCGGCAACTGCAGCCGGATTGGCCACATCCAGAGCATAAGCCCAGGCCTTCCGGCCAAGCTCACGAATCTCAGCTGCTACTTTGTCTGAATTGGCCTGGGTGCGGGAAATGCATACCACGTCGGCTCCCTGCTGTGCAAAAGCCAAAGCAATACCCCGACCAATGCCACGACCGGCACCGGTTACAACTACAATTTGTCCTTCGAATTTATTCATGTTTTTCTGTTGCTATATTTATACCTCGAGTGCCGAAATCGTCTTTTCCAAACTAGCCATATCCGACACGTTTAAAATTTCCACTTCCTTGCTGATTCTTTTCAGAAATCCGCTAAGAACCGCCCCAGGTCCTACTTCAATAAATCGGGTAAATCCGTTATTTACCAAATACCGAAGTGAATCTTCAAAAAGAACTGAGGAGGTCACCTGCTTAACCAACGTCTCTGCAATAGTCTCCACTCCCATCTCGTGCGGTAGTGCTGTGACATTAGAAATAACATCAATTCGGGGAGATGCCATTTTCGTATCAGCAAGAGCCGCCCTGAGCTTAGGTTGAGCCCCCGCCATCAGTGGAGAGTGATAGGCTCCAGCCACTGCCAGTGGCAAAGCGCGTTTTGCCCCTTTAGCTCGGACCAACGCACAAGCTTCTATGACTTTTTGCGATTCTCCGGAAATCACCAGTTGTCCCGGGCAATTCAAGTTAGCTATTTGAACACCTGCCTGTTCGCATGCCTGCCTGACAAGTTCGGTGTCTAAACCGATCACGGCCGCCATCCCCCCTTGAGTTTCTTCACATGCCTCCTGCATATAAATACCTCTCTTGTGCACCAGCTTTAATCCTTCTTCAAAAGAAAAGACATCTGCAGCGGTCAAAGCAGTCAATTCACCCAAGCTCAAACCAGCTGTGGCCTCATAGCTCAACTGAGGAGCAAGTTCATTCAATAATGAAAAAGCAATCCAGCTTATCAGAAAAATAGCCGGTTGAGCATGTTCTGTACGGGTCAAATCTTCCTCTGGCCCTTCGAATATAATTTTGCTCAGATTATATCCCAGGATATCGTCTGCTTTTTGGAAAAGAGCCTGGGCTGTCGGAAATTTTTCGGATAAGTCTTTACCCATCCCCACAACTTGAGCTCCCTGCCCGGCAAATAGTATTGCTGTTTTTCCCATAATTAATTTTTATTCTCTTCCAAACGTTTTACTAATATGCGAGAGCGTCTCTTACTTTGATGGTATTTCTCCAGACGCTCCGGAGTGAGATCCTCTTGACTACCCTCGACAAAACCGCCCTTGGATTTGAAATAAGTAAAGGTTTGAGTCGAAAGCACTACTATTTTTTTAAGCTTCAAGGCGCGTGCCCGCTCCTCAATAAAGCCGATCAATTTACGTCCAATACCTCTATTTTCATAGTGGCAAGTCACGAAAAGGCAGGCCAGTTCACCAGAGCTCTTATCCTCAGATAAGTGAAGAGCAACACATCCAACGGCGTGCCCATCAATCTCAAACAGATAGTAATCTTGTATTCGGGACTCTACATCCTGATAGGTGCGCATACTCAGTTCTTCAGACCTTATTGCCTGCCGAATCAACACCATGATCATCCGAATATCTTTTCGTGTCGCCCGCCGGATCTGTTGGTATTCATTCGCATAAATAAGCGTACCCACACCCTCATTGCTGAAAACCTCGGTAATGAGCGATTCATTTACCAAACCATTGATGAGATGAACGCGGGGCACACCCTGCTGACAAGCCTGGATCGCATACTGGGCCTTCGATATTTGCTCCAGGCGGAAAGCATTTGGCATACGGTTTATTTTCTCCTGCAAGTCCTGCGCCTGAACACTACCGATCATCTCCTCGTTGCAATAGAGGCCGTCAGAGGCCGTCACAAAAATCACTTTTTGCGCTTGGAGTTGAACACCCAGGGCACAGGCCACATTGTCTGAGTTCACCCGGTAAGTATTTCCCTCCCCGTCAAAGCCCAAAGGAGGAGCCACCGGAATGATGGCGTCTTTTAAAAGCGTCTGAAACATCTCCACATCCACTCTTTCGACCTTACCCGTATACAAGTGGTCCACTCCGTGAATAATCCCCATGGGGTGAGAAATGATCCCATTGCAGGTGACCGCCCTTAGATCTACCGTGCTTAAGCCCTCCAGAATTTCGTGAGTACAGCGATTGGCCGCAATCAAAGCCACCTTCAGCGTCTGGTCATCCGTAATTCCACTTCCGTCCACGTCTGAAGGTTTAAAACCTTCCATAGTGTCTGCAATCTTTTGGATCTGGGAGCTCACGCCATGGACCAAAACCACTCGAACGTTGAGAGAACAGAGTACTGCCACATCCAGCAGAATATTGGAAAAATTCTCGCTTTCAGTGATTACCCCATCCAAAGCAATAACGAAAATCTTGTTCCGGTATTGCGGAACGTACTTCAGGATGCCTCTTAAATCTACAGGCTTCATTACTGCTGACGACAATCAGTTGATATCTTAACTATATGTTTCAAAATCCTCTTCAAAAGCCTTTCTTCAACTCTAGAACTCATCTCAAAAAAACTGGCCGGGGGCTCAAAGTATTTACGAATTAGTTTTCTTTCAAGAAACACTGACGAAATACCCTCTCAGCATTAGGCTGAGAGATTTCAAAAAAGCATTTAGTGACAATGATGGTGCGCACAGTGCCTGAACAGTTTCCATTGGCTGGACCAGCCAGCAAATTCTGTTGAATTCCAGCAACAGATGCAAGTGGAAATAACATTCAAAATTTTAAAAAGACAGTGCGAAAAGCCGGGTGTGGTTGAAAGCAATGAATCCTCTTCACTATCAAGGCTAAATCACCTCCAAGAAAATTCATTTTTGTTCTCATTGACATCCTCCAGATAAATGCTAGAATTCCCCCGGTTTTTTGGCCGCAACAGGCCATTTTAAAGTTAGAAAACAGGATATGCCTAATAAGAAGTCAGCAGAGCGTAGAATGCGCAGCAGCGCGCGCAAGCAGTTGGTGAATAAGAGTGTTAAGTCTCTTTTGAAGACTCGTGAGAAGAAATTTTTAGATAGCTTGAAGGCCGGAAAGTCCGAAGACGCCCAAGTTGCTCTGAGCGCCGCAGTTTCCGCACTCGATAAGGCGGCTAAAAAAGGTGTTATTCATTGGGCAAAAGCCGATCGGAAGAAATCTCGTTTGAGCCTCCGTTTGGCTTCCGTTAAGGCGCCTACATTATAGCATCGAGCCCCTCCGGGTTTGGTTTTTACTTTTGTTTTGTGCAACTCGCCCTGATAATCGGGGCGGGTTGTTTGTGTTTTACATTATGGCATCAGTCATCAGAATATCGGGAGCCCGCCAACATAATCTCAAAAATATCAGCTTAGACATCCCTCGGGATCAACTTGTTGTGATCACCGGTCCGAGTGGGTCCGGTAAATCGTCTTTGGCTTTCGATACCCTTTACGCTGAAGGTCAACGTCGCTACGTAGAATCGCTCTCTACTTACGCACGCCAATTCCTGGACCAGATGGAAAAGCCGGACGTTGATTTCATTGAGGGTTTGTCTCCCGCAATCGCAATTGAACAACGAAGCGCAGCCGGCAATCCTCGCTCCACCATCGCTACTTCTACCGAGATTTACGACTATCTGAGACTTCTCTTCGCCCATGCAGGCACCCCTCACTCGCCCGAGTCAGGCCGCCCGATTACTCAGCAAACGGGCGATGAAATCATCGACACTCTCATGCAGTGGCCTGATCGGAGCAAATTGATACTCTTGGCTCCGATCGTCAGCAAAGAAAAAGGAGAATTTCGAGACGTCCTGGAGCGTCTGCAGCGGGAAGGTTTTATCCGAGCCCGAATAGATCGGGAGATTAAAGAACTCTCCGCCAGTCAGAAAATTAAACTCAATCCGAAAGAAAAGCATGACATAGAAGTAGTCATAGACCGCATCATTCTAGAGAAAGATTCCCGAACACGCCTGGCCGATTCCATAGAAATGGCGTTACGCTGGGGTGAAGGCCGCGTCATTGTCCTTTATAACGTGCCTCAAATCTCCGGCAAAATAGCAAATTCTCAGGAGTGGCAGGAAGCTCTCTACTCTACACTTCCGCTAAATCCTGATACCTGCCAGACTTATGAAACGATTGAGCCACGACACTTCTCCTTCAACTCCCCTCAAGGAGCTTGCACCGTCTGCATGGGGCTCGGAAAAAAGTTGGTTTTTTCTCCTGAACTCGTCGTGAATGCGGAAAAAACTCTGGAGGCCGGCGCTATTCTTCCCTGGCGGCGAATGGGCAAGCGCATGATCACCTATTACAAAGCACTGCTGAAAGGTGTTGCCGCTCATTACAACCAACCCCTGGATGTGCCCTGGAAAGATTTACCTGCATCTTTTCAACAAACCCTCCTCTTTGGCAGTGGCACTGAAGAAATTCCGTTCACGCTTTGGACACGAGGCAAAAAAAGTGTGATCCGAAACCCATTTGAAGGGATTATCCCGAGCCTAAATCGTATTTACAAAGAAACCGAGAGCGAATCTACCCGGAGCCGGCTCAAGGGGTTTATGGTAACCGAGCCATGCGATGCATGCGGGGGAGCCCGCTTGCGCCCTGAAGTTCTCGCCATCACCTTGCCCTTGCCGCCTAAGATTAAGTTTACATCCAGCCCTACCCCTTTTCTTCCAAAGGTGCCGGGCATTTCAATCATGGATGTTTGCCAAATGACGGTGCAGGACGCTCATCTTTATTTCAAAAACCTGAAGTTGGATAGGGAAAAAGAGAAAATCGCCGGAGAATTATTGCGCGAGATCACCCAAAGGCTCTCTTTCCTGCTCAATGTCGGCTTGGGCTACCTAAGCCTCAGCCGTGAGAGCGGCTCACTGAGCGGTGGAGAATCGCAGCGCATCCGCTTGGCATCTCAAATAGGGGCCGGCCTGGTCGGCGTACTTTACATCCTGGACGAACCCAGCATCGGATTGCATCAACATGATAACGAACGGCTCCTCAAAACACTCGAGCAACTTCGGGACCAGGGAAACTCGGTCATTGTTGTTGAACATGATGAAGAAACCATTCGGCGTGCCAATTATCTGGTGGATATCGGCCCTGAGGCGGGGCAAAACGGCGGCCACATCGTTGCACAGGGAAGTCTGAATGATATTTTAGCAAACAAAAAATCGCTTACGGGCCGTTACCTCACGGGTGATTTAAAGATATCGCCTCCTCAACGGCGATTGTCTCCGGAGACTAGTTCCGGTTGGATAGAAATTCTGGGAGCCTCCGAGAATAACCTCAAAAACATCAACGCCCGTTTCCCGGTGGGGCTTTTTACCTGTGTTACGGGCCTGAGCGGCTCGGGGAAAAGTACCCTGGTAGATGACATTCTGCGCAAACAACTGCTTCGGGATTGGTATGGAGCCAAGGAAACACCCGGTAAATGCCGGGAAATCCGGGGAACTGAACATTTCCAGAAAATTGTTGTCGTGGATCAGGAACCCATCGGACGCACCCCCAGGAGTAATCCTGCTACGTACACTGGGATTTTTGACGATATCCGTGCTTTGTTTTCAAAGCTGCCGGCCTCTAAGGTGCGCGGTTTCAAACAAGGCCGTTTCAGCTTTAACGTTCGGGGTGGGCGCTGCGAAAAGTGTAAAGGCGATGGTTTAATCTGCATTGAAATGCACTTCTTGCCCCCGGTTTATGTCACTTGCGAATCTTGCGGAGGCAAGCGCTACAACAGAGAAACTTTAGAAATCACCTACCGCGGCAAAAATATCGCTGAAGTTTTGGAGCTTTCCGTAGATGAAGCCGTGGACTTTTTCAAACCAATCCGCTCCATCCATAATGTTTGCCTCACGCTTGCAAATGTGGGCCTGGGGTATCTCATTTTGGGCCAAAGCGCCACTACATTAAGCGGCGGCGAAGCTCAACGTATTAAGCTGGCTACCGAGCTCTCCCGAACATCAGCAGGTAAAACTCTTTATATTCTGGATGAACCCACCACGGGGCTTCACTTCCATGACGTTTCACGCCTGCTGGAAACTCTTTTCAAGCTCCGCAATGCCGGCAATACCCTGATCGTCATTGAGCACAATTTAGACGTGATTAAATGTGCTGACTGGATCATCGATTTAGGACCGGAAGGCGGTGCCAAAGGTGGAGAAATAGTAGTCGAGGGAACCCCTGAAACAGTGGCAAAACATCCTTCCAGTTTTACCGGAGCCTGTCTGAAGAAAATCTTGAAAGATTGAAAAGGGAAACACGTTAGCTACAAAAAAAACGAACCCTCTTAAGACGGTCCGTTCTATCAAAACAAGCTTTGTTATAAATTAACAGCGGAACTTGATTCTCGCCTTGTTGAGATCATAAGGTGACATCTCAATGTCTACTCTGTCACCCACACCGATGCGGATAAAATGCCTGCGCATTTTCCCGGAAATATGAGCCAAAACTGTATGTCCATTTTCCAGCTGCACTCGGAACATCGTCCCGGGCAGAACTTGCACAACCTTACCTCGTAACCCTATTGCTTCTTCTTTTGCCATTAATGATATATTGATACCGCCAAAAACACCCCGTTACCAGAGTGCATTTGCGGATGCTACTCTTCCGGCGATCAAAACGCAAGTGCTTATTATTCTTTTTCTTTCTTTATAGACAATTTATAAATAGAAGCATCAAACAGTAAACCACAACCAGGAAGATAGCAGGTATCCTCCTGCTATCCACTCACTTGTTACCTGAGCCGTTTTAGCTCTCTTTTTTGGCGTTAGTCCTGAATCCGAAGCTCAAAAGGCTCCGAAAGCTTGCTGTTCTCTTTGCGCTTGCCCAAATCCTTCCATTGATAATTAACTTTATACTGGTAATTCACTAACTCCTTGCCCGCGGGGACAGGAGCAAACACTTCCCAGCGATTGGTCAAAAGCGGAGTCCGTTCCATAGGGATAATATCTTCCCCCATTATCAGATACGCCTGCACACTATCGTGGGCCACGCTGGTCGCATTTGAATTAAAAATCATTTCAAAAGGGTACAAGGCTGACTCGTTTCTAGGCACTTGGCTCGGCGTCAGATTTGTCACACTTGCGCAGCCGCCAACCAGCAAAGCGACTGTGCTGATCATTAGCATCTTTTTCAGCATACACATTTAGGAAAGCCGATTATTCCCCTTCTGTAAAGACGTTTTATTAAAAATCGGCCACTTTTGCCCTCCTTGAATTTCGGATTCGTTCTTGCCTTTGAACATATTAAAATCTAAGATTCCTCAGTTATGAGAAAGAGAACGGATCAAAAGGGGCCTCAGAAAGGTATATCTCGCCGCAGTTTTATTCAAAAAGGGGCTGCAGCCTCTGCCTTGGCTATGAGCTTTCCTTACGTGAAAACTCAGTCTGCCTTTGGCGCACCGGCAACAGAAGGTATTCGAGTGGGGGTTATCGGCACGGGCCGACAGGGTCGCAGCCACCTCAACCAACCCCTGATTTACAAAAATGTGGTCGCTCTTTGTGATGCAGATGATGAGATGCTCACTCAAGGGCAGCGGATAGTTGTCGAAAAAGATAATCGCTCTGGACAGAGGATGCCGGCTCTTTACAAAGATTACCGCAAGATGCTTGAGGATAAAAACATCGACGCTATCCTCATTGCCACTCCTGACCACTGGCATGCAAAAATGGCCATTGATGCCTGCGTCTGCGGCAAACATGTCTATGTCGAAAAGCCGATGGCCCTCACTATTTATGAGACCCAACAGATGCTCAAAGCGGCCCGCAAGTACAAGGTGGTATGTCAGCACGGCACAATGAGGCGCTCTTACTCGGAGTTCCGCCGCGCATGCGAGATCGTTCGCTCTGAACGCATTGGGGAAATTCATACTGTTAGGGTCGGCCTGGCCGGTGTAAATTTCAACGAACCTCCCAGACCCAACACAAATCCGCCCAGTAATTTGGATTACGATCTCTGGCTTGGGCCTGCACCCTGGCGTCCTTACAATCAAAACCACGTTCACTACAATTTTCGGTTCTTTTGGGATTTCGCAGGTGGTCAAATGACCAACTGGGGCGCTCATTATGTCGATGTCGCTCAGTGGGGACTGGATAAAGATGAAACCGGCCCCGTTGAAGTGAGCGGCGTCCGTGTCGAATATGATCCCAAAAAGCGCTTTGAAGTCCCCGCCTGGTCGGAAGTTACTTTCAAATACGCTGACGGCAAGCGAATCATTTGCGGGCAAAGCCATCGAGATGGCACTACCTTTGAAGGAGAAGATGGAACGCTCTGGGTCGGAGGCAGCTCTGCCATTCAGTGCTCAGTGCGGGGTGCCGTCGAAGAGCCTCTGGGCGCCAACGATGTCCATCTGTATAAAAGCGATAATCATCATCAAAATTGGTATGATTGCATTCAGTTTGGAAAATACCCCGTTTCCGATGTTGAGAACGGGCATCGCTCCACTACAGTATGCAATCTGGGAAATATAGCTTGCCGCGTGGGCAGGTCTATCAAATGGGATCCCGTTAAAGAGGAAATCATCGATGATAAAGAGGCCAGTAGCTACCTGCGTTATGAATATCGGGCTCCGTGGACACTCCCTGATTTAAGTTGAATCCATCCTTTCTGGATGTACTGATACTGAAGCCGGTCCCGATAACCGAAATCATTGGTTCTGTGGATTGTCTTCTGACGTCTGCTTGCAATGTGCAATTGCATGCCAACCTGTTTTGTGGCAGCATCTGCCATTGAAATGCCTTAGGGCAAGATAAGAATGAAATTAGCAATTTATCAAATAGCGAATGTTTCGCTCGGAAAGCACAACATCAAAGACCCTCGCCTGGATGCGGCTGACAAACTGGTCGAAGCCAAAAAAAAGATTTACGCCCAGGCTGACATTGTCGGCAGCGAAGATTTAAAAGAAGCCGATGCAATTTTGGTTCCCGAGGAGCTCAAAGGCGACCTGGTGTTAATGGACCTGGAGTTTCTGGAATTGCGTTTGGGTCGGGAGCAATCCCCTGAGGAAAAGAAACTTTTCGAAAGACTTTTCAGCGCTCTTGAAGCAGAAAAATTAATCTGTGAAACTGAGTTAAATACTGAAGAAAAAGCCCTTCTGGCCAGCTACCAGTTTGTGACCAGCCGCCCTGTGGTGACTTTGGCCCAAGGGGAAGATGTGGAAAGCGCGATCGTTCGTGCTTACGATCAGGCCGGCTATATCAGTTTCCTCACTTTGGGAGGCAAAGAAAATCGCGCATGGACTATTCGTAAAGGCTGTATCGCCGTGGACGCGGCAGGCACTATTCATACCGATATGCAGAAAGGCTTCATCCGTGCTGAAATTATCGGCTATAATGACCTCATTGAATGCGGGGGTGAAGTTCAGGCCAAACGCGCCAATAAAGTGCGCCTCGAAGTTAAGACTTACGTCATGCAGGATTATGATGTGGTCAACTTCCGCTTCAACCGTTAACCCTCCCAACCTGTATTGAGATTATAGGGGCCGTTTTTTGCGGAGTTTAGTGTTGAAAAAAAAATGAAAAACAGGCTAAAGTAATCTCGAGTTGCAACTTTATTGTTATGAGAAGTTTAAAAGGTTTGTTGATCGGTCTGTGTCTCATTCTGAGTCTGAGCATTAAAGCAGAAGTTGTTCGTTTGTGGGAGGGCGATGCCCCCGGTGCTCAGGGTTCAGAGGAGAAAGATATCCCTACTCTTACAATCTATAAACCCGAGGGTCAGGCGACCGGAGCCTCCGTTGTAATCTGTCCCGGTGGCGGATATTGGGGACTGGCAGAACATGAAGGAGCCGGATACGCCCGTTTTTTGAATAAGTATGGCGTAACCGCCTTTGTCTTGAAATATCGCCTGGCTTCCGGTGGGTATCATCACCCATCCATGCTTTGCGATGCTGCCCGCGCGGTTCGATTGGTCAGATACAATGCGGAGAAATGGGGATTGGACCCCAACCGAATTGGCATTATGGGCTCTTCAGCCGGAGGTCACTTGACCAGCACTCTCCTTACGCATTTTGAAAGGGAAGTCCCTGCCGCCATAGACCCCATTGACCGCCTCAGCTCCAGACCCGATCTGGGTATCCTCTGCTATGCCGTAATCACAATGGATAAATACACACACCAGGGTTCTCAGAAAAATCTTCTGGGTGACAATCCCTCCGAAGGAATGATCAACTACCTGAGCAATGAAAAAATGGTAAGCAAGGATACTCCTCCCTGCTTTATCTGGCATACTTGGGAAGACAACGCCGTGCCGGTAGAGAATTCTCTGAATTTCGCAGCAGCCTTGCGGAAGGCCGGAGTTCCTTTTGACCTTCATATTTTTGAAAAAGGACAACACGGTATTGGGTTGGCTGAGAAGAGTGTTACCGAAGAAGGCAACACCAAGACAGTCGTCCATCCTTGGGGCGAAGATTTGATTTACTGGCTTAAAGTCCGTAAATTCGTTTCAGAATAATAGATAAAAAAACACTAATAAGTATTTCGATGTTTACTAAATATTTTTAGCAAACATGTTTGTATTTTAATAAATTATATTAATTTTTAAATTAAATAAAAATGAACTTCTACCAAATACTGAAAGAACACTTTGGTTTGGATTCTGAACGCAAAGCTCTCTATCGCAAGGTGGATTGGGTTGCCATGGGCCTCACCTTCCTGATTGCGTTTATCGGTTATCTGATAACGCTGGCTCCCGACCTGACACTTGAAGATAGCGGAGAACTGGCAGTCGGTTCCTACTACGCCGGAGTCCCCCATCCTCCCGGCTACCCTGTCTGGACCATTTACTCCTGGCTTTTTACCGTACTGGTGCCGATTTCCAACGTTGCCTATCGAGTCGCCATCTCCTCGGCATTTGCCTCTGCTCTTTCCTGCGGGCTGATCGCCCTTTTAATCTCCAGAGGTGCTAGTTTAATCCTGGAATCCATCCCTGAACTGAAAGAGCTGGATCGCAAAATGGAATCTACAATCTGCGCCATCTCAGGTTTTGTAGGAGGTTTACTCTTTGGTTACAACGGTTTCGTCTGGAGTCAGTCAGTCATTGTAGAAGTTTATACTCTTTCGGTTCTTTCTCTTTTGGTTGTCATGGTTTTCATGATGCGTTGGATGTATGCGCCCACACAGCGCCACTACCTCTATCTTGCCATGCTCATCTTTGGCATCTGCTTTACCAATCACCAGACTTTGATTGTGGCCGCCCTGGGTATCGAAATGATGGTTATTCTGATCAGCCCAACTTTGGGTCGAGAAATGTTGATGGGGAACTCCATTATCTTCCTCTTCATGTTAAGGGGTGCAGTCTCCGGCAAATATGAAAATCTGAGCCCGGAGAGACCGATTTTTAAAATCTTCGTCGCCGTGGGCATCTTATCCATTATCGGCTACATCTTTTTGGCGATCAAAAATAAATACGAAGTAAGAAGCTGGTGGCATAACCTCACAGCGGGCATCATCTCCGCATTTGCCTGGCTCCTGGGCAATGTCTTCTATTTCTTCATGCCCATTTCTTCCATGACCAATCCTCCCATGAACTGGGGGTATGCCCGCACCGTCAAAGGCTTTTTCCATGCTTTGACCCGCGGACAATATGAATCGGCCAAACCCACTTCGGA
>CAZSTC010000010.1:0-16134 GCA_964609795.1 uncultured Verrucomicrobiota bacterium | reverse complement strand
CTACCGGAGTCTTTTTCTGCCTGGCTATTATTCTGCTCATCTTATTGAACCCCAGCTCGGACAAACAAAGCCAGGAGCTCCACAAAGTTTTTTTCACCTCTTCCTATGTTTTCTTTGCCATGTGGATTGGCTACGGAATATCTCTGACTCTGGCGTTTTTATTTACTCGATATCAGCTCTATCGGGAAGCCGTGATGTTAGGCGCAGCCGTGGCTTCAGGTCTGGCCCTTTATGGCTTGGCGGGAACCCTTTCAGATTCCCGAAACCCTTTCTTCATCGCCACGGCGATTCTTGGACTTTTGATCACTTCGGCGCTCATAGTCCTGCTCGTCATGAACAAAAAAACGCCTCCTGCCAAGGCGCTTCTGGTACTCATGCTTTTTATCCCCGTCCACACCGTCATGGCACATTGGTGGGATAACGAACAACGTGGCCACCTCTTTGGTTTCTGGTATGGTCATGATATGTTCACGCCGCCTTTTGAAGGCAAAGACGGAAAGCCGCTCTATCCGGAGATGACAAAAAACGCGATTCTTTTCGGAGGAACGGATCCCGGGCGCTTCTGCCCGACCTATATGATCTTCTGCGAGAGTCAAATTCCTCCTCAAAAGAGACGTGATCCAAACTTCGACAGGCGCGACGTTTATATCATCACTCAAAACGCTTTAGCCGACCAAACCTATCTGGATTACATCCGAGCCCATTACTTCCGTTCCAATCAGAAAGATACCAATTTCTTTCAAGTTTTATTCCCCTCCAAAGCCGTTGGCTGGTTGACTGAAGGGCTGGATAACTATTTCCTGGATCACGGCAAGAAGGTAGAAAACCGCCGTAGAGAACAGGGTGTTTACCCCCCAAAGGAAATTTACACTCCTTCGGATTATGACTTTTTTGTTTGCGGTCAGGAGTACTGCGAAGATGTTCGCGTTCGCCACGAAAAAGGGCAGCTCAAAACGGGTGAAAGCTATAACCCAAATACAGGTGAAGTGGGGCTTTCCGGCCAGGCAGCGGTGATGGGTATCAATGGATTCCTGGCAAAAATCATTTTTGATAAAAACCCGGATCACGAATTCTTCATCGAAGAATCCTTCCCGTTGGACTGGATGTATCCCTATTTGACCCCCTACGGAATTATCATGAAAATCAACCGTCAGCCGGTCGCTAAATTTACTCCTGAGCTCATCGCACGGGACCATGAATTTTGGGGTAAATATATGGAGCGGCTCATCGGCAATTGGATTACTTACGAGACCTCCATGGAGGATATTTGCGATTTTGCCTACGAAGTCTATTTGAAAGGAAATTTCAGAGGATATAAAGGGGATATGAAATTCCTGCGCGACGACGACGCACAGAAATCCTTCTCTAAACTCCGCTCGGCAATTACGGGCCTTTACTGGTGGAGAGCAAACAGTACGACCTCTGCCGAAGAACAGCAGTTGCTCTTGAGAGAAGCGGAGTTTTCGGCCAAACAGGCTTATGCACTCTGCCCATTTTCACCGGAGGCTCTTTATAAGCTGGTTAATATGCTGGTCCTCCAAGGCCGCTTCGATGAATCTATCAACCTGATTATGACGAGCATGATGTTTGACTCCGAGAACGATGGACTTAAAGACTTGCTCGCCCAAGTTGAGTCGATCAAAGCAAAATCTCTCGCAGAAGGGGCAAAAACAAAGGTTCAACAGCTCGAACAGGCTTATCTGGCCGATACCAATAATTATTCCAATGCTATCAGCCTGGCTGCACAATACCTGGAAGCTAAACGCAGCAGCGATGCCCAGGGGATTTTACTCTCTCTTCTGCCTCAGCTAAAGAAGCTTAACGATGAGAAACCGGACAATCCGGAAATAGCACTGAATCTCTTTGTCGTCTACTCTTTGACCTCTCAGCCCGAGCCGGCTAAGGAAGTCATTAAAAACCTCCTGGCCTCAGGAAACGTCTCTCTGGCTACGGTAATCGCCTCCGCTCAAGCCATGCTCCAGCAGGGACTCTGGGAGGAAACCGAAGCCATTCTGACGATGGCGGTAGCCATGGCTCCTGGAAATGCAGAAATCCTCTATGATTTGGCTGCAATACAATCCATTTTAAATAAATCGGATTTGGCTCTTTCCAATCTCAACCAGGCCATCGAGTTTAATAAAGCTCAGAGAGGAACGAATCAGAACATTCAGGATTTGTTGAGCATCGTTTTGCCTCAGGACAGACGCTTTGATCCCATTAGAAAAAGTCCTTTATTTCCAAAGAATTGAGCAGTGGCGAAACTTCTTTTCTTGAAAGGTGTTTCACAGCAATGATGGGTTTGATAACTCAACAACGGTATAGCAATCTGTTTGCACGCGCAGCAGTTATCTTTAGTTTGATAAGTGCCGTGTGGTTTTTGAGCGCTTCAGACACAGCATCCAAAACTCCTGTTAAAGACTCTGCGAAGGAAGAGACCACTCTTTCTCAAGCTTTCAGAAAGTCTACGGAGCTTTTTTCTCAGAGTGCCAATGCTCCGGAGAAACTCGATGCAACCATTCAGGAAGCTCCATTGCGGACAGTTTTGAGGCAGCTCAGCACCGTCACAGGATGGAGAATTTTTATCGAGCCCGGTCTCTCCAGATCGGTCAATGCAAAGTTTAAGAACTTACCCTCTCATGAAGCGCTTCCTCTCATCCTGGGTAGCCTTAATTACGCATTAGTCTCGGACGGAAAAAACGGGCAAAGACTCCTGGTTTTTCAAAAAGATCAAAAAGCGGCGACTGAGTTTGTGAGGCCCGACCTTTCAAAGCCTATTCCTAACGAGCTCATCGTCATTCTGACGAAAGGCTCCAAACTCACTCCGGAGGAAATCGCAAAATTGATTGGAGGCAAGGTCCTCTCGGTCAGCAAAGATGGGAAAGCTATCCGCTTCGGTTTCGAATCTGAGGACGCTGTGGCAGAAGCAAAAGAAACTCTGGCTAAGTTATTAAAAACAGATGTCGATTCCATCCAGGACAATTACTACGTGGTCTCGCCTGAAGCCGCTTTATCTGTGGCTTCTCGAGGTTTGAGTACTCCCAAAAACATGACGGCGCTGCCCGGAGATGCTACCACGATAGCGATGATCGACTCCGCACTCCACCTGGACGGAATTAACTATTCCGATGTTCTGCTTGATACCGTTTATTTCACAGCGGATGCCGACCGGGGGCTCACCTCCTCTCCCTCACATGCTGACAGTATGATTGGTTCATCCATCACTTTTCTCCAATCTGCAGGCTTTGATCAACTCGATATACGGTATCTGCCCCTTGTCGTCACAGATGCCTCGGGTACAGGCGATGCCTTTTCGGTAGCCCAGGCCGTTCTTTACGCGAGCAATGCGGGCGTTCCCGTAATCAATATCCCTCTTTGTGGAGATGTTTATTCTCCCTACTTGGCCGATGCTATTAGTGTCGCGTTCCGCAATGGAGCCATCATTTATGCTGCCACAGGCAATGAGCCCACCAACCAGCCCACTTATCCAGCCAGTTACAATGGGGTGATCGGAGTGACAGCCCTTGAAAATGGGCGCGTTGCCCCCTATGCCAATGAGAAAGGTGCAGACGCTGCCATCGCAGGAACTGCCCTCTTTTACTACGACGATTCCTGGTATCTTACCAGCGGAACGTCCGTCTCCACCACCTACGCATCAACGCTGACCGCTTTGGAAGTACAGAACGGCAAGACTCCCTCAGATGCTCAGGAATCGCTTCTGACCAAATTCCCCTACGAAGAATAGTAACTTGCCGGCAACTTTCCTCTTCAAAGGTCTTGTACGCTAAAGCAGCTCCGGAAGCGCTGTTTTCTCTGCTATATTTTGAGGAGTTTTTGTTTTATTTTTCGGACCTTTTTGTTATGGTGTTTTTTATTGAGCAGGTGTTGCCCCTCGCAGCAAAAAGGCAATCCACAACAAAGCAAATTTTATGAAAGAGCGAATCGGAATTCTGACAGGTGGAGGTGATTGTCCGGGTTTAAATGCGGTCATCCGGGCTGTTGTCAAAACGGCAACCAAACTGGACTGGGAAACCATCGGTTTTCTGGGTGGTTATGAAGGCCTTCTGGATAAGGAGTATCTCCACTTGGATTACAAAAAAATGGATTCCCTTCTCAATCGTGGCGGAACCATTTTGGGAACATCCAACAAGGGACGCTTTGCCGTGAAGACCGGCGTGGGCCAATTAAATCAACTGGATCCAAACGTCATGGCGGCCTCGCTCAAAAATTTCCATGAACTCGGACTCAAGGGCCTGGTATGTGTGGGGGGCGACGGCTCTCTTACTATCGCCCAGCAGCTCTTTGAAGGCGGCATTCCTTTGGTGGGCGTCCCCAAAACCATCGATAACGACTTGGAAGGTACGCTTCTCACTTTCGGTTTTGACTCCGCCGTCAGTTGCGCCATGGACGCCATTGACCGTCTTCATACCACTGCAGAAAGCCACAATCGCATTATGGTTGTGGAGTTGATGGGACGTTACGCCGGATGGATTACCCTCTGGGCAGGAGTATCCGGAGGTGCCGATGTTATCCTTTTGCCTGAAATTCCTTTTAATTACCAAAGCATCCACGCTCAGATACAAAAACGCGAAGAGATGGGCAAGCACTTTACCATCATCGCAGTTTCCGAAGGAGCTCGTGAAGAGGGAGGTTCCGTCACGCTGTCTGAGCCTCTCGAGGCTAATCGGGAAGCCAAGCTGGGCGGAATTGGAGACAAAATCGCAAAAGAAATTACCAAGCGCTTTGGGAAGGAATGCAGAGTTTGCGTTTTAGGTCATCTTCAGCGCGGCGGCGGTCCTACATCCCTGGACCGGGTTCTCTGCACTGCTTTTGGAGCCACTGCAGTAAACCTTATTCGAGATGGGAAATTTGGCTACATGACTGCTTTCACCCCCTCCAGCGTTGTGGGAGCGATAAAAATTAAAGATGCCGTTGGCAAACTCAGGCTTGTCAGACCCGATAATCCCATGGTCGCCTGCGCTCGCGCCATGGGAATCAGCCTCGGCGACGAAGTCCCCCACGAAAATTAGACTATAATTAATAACGACCCGATTTTATTCCAAAATGAGCCCATATAACCCGGACGTTCCAGATATCCAAGGACAAACTCCATTCACATCCCGTAGTAAACCTGTATCCGAGCCATCAGCTCAAATTCAATCGCTGGATGAACATGTTGCCGCAGAATACTCCTCTGTGTCATCGGCAGCATCTCGCCCGGTGACGGTATCTTCAGAAAATACCACTGTAGAAGTGGATCAGGAATTGGTCGCTTTGCGCCAACGCCAGAAAGAGCTTGAAGACCAGAAAAACCAGCTCGAAGAAGCCGAGCGCCGCAGGACTGAATACCATCATGGACGCAAAGAAATGGAGGAAAATTTGATCCGAGGTATCGGCATCCTGGATGAAGAGCTGATTCAGACCCGAAGACAACTGGCACTGATCGAAAAAACGCTCTCCTCTTTTTCTGAAAATCTCGCAAAGGTACAGCGCCTCAACCACGAAAGCTGGACAACTGAGAGTTACGCGACAGAACTGACGCGCGCGCTTACCACTCTTGAAAACGCCAGAATGGAATGGAATTCTGCACGGGTAAAACTTCCGTCTCTGGATCCACTCAAACAGGATACAGCCTCGGCTCAGGGCAACCTGAAAGGCCTTTCAGCATCTTCCTTACTTCAATCTTTGGAAAGCTCTTCCTGGTCCAGGGTATTTAAGTTGGGACTCCTTATCCATTGGCCTATTCTGGTGATTGCCCTGTTTACTCTCTTGATCTTTATTGCTCTGCTCTTCAAATAGGAGAAACGGAGTCAAACTCAATCCTTCCAAGCGATGAAATGGTTCAAAAAAAAGCTCGAGTCCAATCCTCTGAACTCTGAGAAGCGCCGCTTGGATACTGAACTTCAGGAAATCGAAAAACGAATTCAAGAGGCTGAAGCCGCCCGAAAAAAAAATCCGCTCACCGGTGCCGTCCCTACTGCTTATGCAAAGGTCCCCATTGTCCGCACAGATGCACCCAATCATTTTGACCCCCTTTCCGGAACCGCGCAATCAGCTTCCCGTCAGAGACTGAACCCTCTCAATCAGAAAGCTTCCCCGGCAAATTCAACACAAGACCCTATCCGCGGAAGAATTAATCTTTGGAGTTTTTGGGCTAATATCAGCCGCATTTTTTCTCAGAACAAAAGCTCCACAAAAAGTGACTCTTCATCAGAGGGTTTTAGCCCTTCTCTCATTTTTGATACTAAGAAATTGAAGAGGACTCGGCGTGAAATGAAAATAATCCGCCGACGTCTCTACCTATTGATTGCCGTCTTCCTTCTCATCGTTTGGGGTGTGATTCTCATGTTCCTGAAGCATTAAATTCCGACATGGAAAACGTCCCCACTAAACATCGTATTCTCATCGCCAGTGACATCCATTATGCCAGTGCGGGTGAAAAGGCAGAAGGTGAGAACGAGCTCTCGATAATCGGGAACCCTTTTCTTAAACTCTTTGCAAAAGTTTTTCGGCATTACTTCTGGATGCGCCATCCGCATTCACATAATGATAAACTCCTGAAGTTTCTGGCAATCGCTCCCGAAGCAGACCTCTTTGTCACCTGTGGCGACTACACCTGCGGAGCTGGCAATATCGGAGTTTTATATCCGAGCGTCTTTGCCAGCGTATCGGAGTGCCTCAGCCTGATGCGGCAGCGGTTCGGACATAAAACGCTCGCTATTTGTGGCGATCACGAAATCGGGAAAATGAGCCTTTTTGGCGGAAAGGGAGGTCTTCGGCTGGCCAGTTGGCGTATCTGTCAGGAAAAACTGGGAATCCGGCGCATCTGGCATCGCCAGTTCGACTCATGGAGATTGGTAGGACTGAGTTCACCTCCGATCATTCTCCCAAATATCCAAAAAGAAATCCTACCTGAAGAGAGGGATGAATGGGAAACGATTCGCAAAGATTATCTGCGGGAAATTGAATCGCACATGAATTTAGTCACCCTTGATGATAAGGTGATTCTTTTCTGCCACGACCCCACTGCTCTTCCCCACCTGGCAGAGTTGCCCGTTATCCAACATCTTTTAGGACGAAAAAGAATTGCCCTGACTGTTGTAGGCCATTTACACACAGAAATCATCCTCAAAGCATCGCGACTCTTAAGCGGAATGCCTCATTTGACTTTTTTGGGCAATTCCGCATCTCGAATGAGTTCCGCGTTGAAAAAAGCAAAAATCTGGAAAAACTTCAATTTGGTTCTTTGCCCCAGCCTGGCAGGCTGCCAATGGGCTAAAGATGGAGGCTGGCTGGAATTGGAGCTGAATAACAACAGCGACTATACCCTCACTCGCCATTATCTGAAGTGGTAGGGGCCCCGAAGCTTCTGGATTTTTATCCCTTAAAGATTTTTATGAACGCCATACTTGCGTTCATATTCATTAATGCACTCCCGTTTACCAAAAACGACCATGACATCATCCTGGCGAATATAGAGATCCGGGGCCGCCTCCAGAACATCCATATCTTCCTCGGTTTCGCCACGCAGGATCAGCAACACAGTGATTTTGTGTTTTTGGGGCAGCTTCAAATCGGCCAAACTCCCCTCTTCAAAATTCTCTCCTACGCAAATATGTGCTATCTGGAAGTCTTCAATTACCGGAGTTCGCTCGCTCATGACCTTAGCCAGAAGACGCTCTGCCAGGCGATTGGCCATATCTCTGGTAGGTAGAATGACAATGTCGGCACCCACCTTTCCCAGCACCTTGGCATGTTTATCGTCGACGGCTCTGGCGACAATTTTCTTAATCCCCAGATCTTTCAAAGCAAGCGTGGCAATAATGCTTCCCTGCAGATTCTGCCCGATAGAAACCACCACCACGTCCGCATTCTGCACACCGGCCTGCACTAGCGCCGTTTCATCCTCAGCGTCCAATTCCATCACATGGAAACCATCTCCGGAAAGTTCTTCCATTCGCTTGGAACTCCGTTCGGCAATAATCACTTCGGCACCCAGTTCAGCCAGCCTTTTAGCCAGCTGAGTTCCAAAGTTGCCGCCGCCGATAATAAATACTCTTCTGCTCATTTTAAAATTGAAAAGGGTTTAGCTTAAGCCAAAAACTTTTATGCTCTACATTCCGTCCCTGCCATTGGAGCTTGCAGCTCTGCCTTAGCCCAATGATATCTGTTCTTCAGGGTATTTAACATAAGATTTCTCCCAGGGCCGCAATAGATAAACAGCCAGCGTCAGTGTTAAAATACGGCCGACATACATCATCGCGACAAGAACCAGCTTACCACCGCTCGTCATAAGGGCTGTAGCTCCGGTGCTTAAACCCACCGTACAATAGGCAGATAAACCATCAAAAATAATTGCCAGCCAGCCCAACTCCAGTTGCGTTGAGGGATGTCCACTCTCTAAGGCTATAAGGCATAGAAGCGCTATCGCAAAACCGGTTGTAAACAACACTCCTATCATCATCGCAATGTGTACCAGTTTAAAAGGAATTCTCCTCTTAAAAACCTGTATATCTTCTTTGCGACGCAACACAAACCAAGCCGCCACCACGATCACAAAAAAAGTCGTCACCTTTATTCCTCCTGCCATTGAGCCGGAACCGCCTCCGATAAACATCAGAATCATTAAACACGCTAAGGTTACCGGGTTGGCCTGACTCAAATCTACTGAGTTCAGACCAGCTGTGCGAGAACTCGCCGCCTGGAAAAAACTGTTAAAAAACTTCAGCCAGACCCCATCACAATCTTTCAAAGCGTGGTTACACTCGAAAATGAGAAAAACTGCCGTTCCAAAAACGATCATGATTAACGTCATCAAAAGTGTCACTTTGGTTTGCAAAAGAAGAGAACCGCGCGTCATAAAATTCCGCCGCCAAAAATACCAATACCTCAGATTGATCATCGTCATCAGTCCCAAACCACCCATCACAACCAAAGAACTTAAAAGCCCCAGGAAATAAGGTGAGCTCTTCATTCTAACCATTCCTTCAGGGTAAAGCGAAAATCCTGCATTACAGAAAGCACTTACAGAGTGAAAAATGGAATCCCAAAGAACCAAGGCAAAATCATCCCCCGCCAAACCGGATGCAGGATCTACCAGTAGTCCCACGTAACCAGTGGAATGATTGGCTCCCATGAGATAAAGAACTGCACCCAATGCCTCGAAGAAAAAGATAAAGAAACAGGCATATATAAAAATGTCCATAGGCCGCACCGTCTTCAGTTGCCCCACAGTTGCCTGAATCACCTGCTCATCAGCCAGCGAGAGACGCTGGCCCACAACCACCACCATGATCAAACTTGAGGTAAAAATCCCTACTCCTCCCATCTGGATCAGGAACAAAAGCACCATCTGCCCTGAAAAATCAAAAACTTCGCTTATAGATATCGTAGCATGTCCGGTAATACAGACGGCCGAGGTCGCTGTAAACAAGGAATCCACCCAGGATATTTGTTGTCCCGGATTAAGAGAAAAAGGCATTTTCAGGACAATCGTACCTATCAGGATCAAGAATGCAAAGCTGATGGGTATGATCCACAACTGGGGTGCTTGAGTATTCTTAAATTTAACTCCAAACATGTTTTTTAAATAAGAGTGCCGATTTTTTCTTTTTACACTTTTTCGTGTTCAACAATCCTACTTCTTATCAGGAGCCTTATCAACAAAAAGCCCCGTATAGGTCAGACCGAATACCTATTACTTACCGATGCAGAATTGGTTAAAAATAGAGTCCAGCAGATCTTCGGTCGTCGTTTTGCCCAAAAGCTCACCGATTGAATTCACAGCTACAGATAATTCGGCGGCCAAGAGCTCAATCGGTTCACTTTGGCGCAATGCAAGCAGCTTTAGAGATTCATCCAAAGCCGAAGAGCAACGCAAAAGGCCCTGGCGATGGCGGGAATTGATCGCTGCATAGCCTTGGTTATAAGAAGATTGGCATCCAATCGCTTTTTCATAAACCAGCTCTTTCAGCCGGTCCAGCCCTTTGCCGGTCAGGCAAGAAAGAGAGACCCAATCTTCTCTGCCTATGCCGCTTGTGAAATCCCATTGCTGCCCCAAATCTTCTTTGTTGAGGACAATAATAAGTGGGGCTAAATCCTGTATTTCTTTGAAAAATATCTGATCTTCCTCTGAATAAGGTAGAGAGCCATCGACGACCCACACAATGATGTCTGCGCGAGTGATCCACTCTCGGCTGCGGCGCACTCCCTCTTTCTCAACTATATTGTCCGAATCTCTGAGACCAGCCGTATCCACAAAAGTCATGGGGACACCCTCCATGTCCACATCCGCTTCTATCGTATCTCGAGTCGTGCCGGCTATCTCAGATACAATCGCACGTTCCCGGTTCAGTAAGGCATTGAACAAACTCGATTTCCCCGCATTGGGCCTGCCTACAATGGCCACACCAACACCACTTCTCAGAATCTGCCCCTCCCTGAAAGTCGCAAGCAGCTGTTGAACAGTTTCCTTTGCACTATAAAGACGCCTTTGCAATCCCTCTGCAATGTCCGGGGAAATATCCTCCTCGGGAAAATCAATATAGGCCTCTACATGGGCTAAAGAACGAAGAAGGTCATCCCTTATCTGATCAAAAGCTCGGGAAAGCCCGCCCGTCAGCTGATCAGAAGCTGCACGAGCTGCTCTCTCCGTCCGCGCATGAATAATATCTACAACCGCTTCAGCCTGAGTTAAATCCAGCTGACCATTCAAAAAAGCTCGGCGAGTGAATTCACCCGGATCGGCCAATCGAGCCCCTGCATCCAGAACTGTTTCGAGCACATTCCGGGCAACAATCAAACCACCATGGCAGCTGATTTCCACACTATCCTCTCCCGTGTAGGAGCGGGGAGAACGAAACACCGAAACCAGCACCTCATCAATGAGAGCCGAATCCTTACAAAGGTAACCATGATGAATCGTATGGCTGGGAACCTCCTTGAGGGGACCATTTCGCTTGGAGGAAGGGCTGAAACAGGTTTCTACTATCGAGAGAGCTCCAGGACCAGACACCCGAATCACAGCAATTCCACCCTCTCCACAAGGAGTAGCAATCGCTGCTATAGTATCAAAAACATCCATTTTCTCAGATAGAAAAAACCATAAACCGGAAATCAACCGGGCTCAATAAAAAGAAAAATAACCTAAACTCTTCTCTTTATTCCTCCGAAGCGGTCTTCCTGGATTTGGAAACTGTTTTCTTGAGAGCCGGTTTTTTGACAGTCTTCTTAGGCTCCTTTTTAGTTGCCGCTTTTTTTGCCTTTGAAGCAACGGGCTTTTTCGCTGTCTTTTCTGCCGTTTTCTTTGTTGAAGACTTTACTTCTTTGGTGGTCTTGGTAGCTTTGGCGGTCTTAGTGGCACTCGTCTTTTTGGGTGCAGCGGCTTTTGCCCTGTTTTTTTTCGCCGGTTTATCCATCTCTGTGTCAGCTTGAGAAAAAGCTTCCTTGTCTTTCAAACTCAGGCGGAGAGCATCACCCCAAAAAGATTCCAAGTCATACCGCTGGCGAGTGTCAGCGCGCATCACGTGAACGACGACGTCGTAATAATCCAGCACCACCCAGCTGGTCCCGACCATACCGTCCATGCAACGGGGATGAACACCGTATTTCTTAAAGACGTGGTCACGAATCTCATTAATAATGGCCTTAAGGTGAGGCTCGCTTAATCCACTGCAAATAATAAAGTAATCGGCCACGGAAGTAAGTTTCCTTACATCCAGGGCGACTATATTTTCCGCTTTACGATTGTCTGCAAGCTCCATGCATGTCAGAGCCAATTGTCTCGAATCCATACTGTATATTAGCGATGGTCACCTTCAATTCACTCGATTGACAACCAAAGCCTCTCTAATATAGTGACTCCCTGTTATAAATCAAGCTTACTCCTGCGTGCCAGATCTCAGCTCACCTCGCTTTTTTCAACCAATTATTCTTGACCATGGCAGAACAAGAAGGCACGATTACCGCCGGAAACTTGGGTTGAGCCCGTCAATGCGACACATGCTGTGAGAGGCTTGTCAGCTCAGGCACTTAGAATTTATGTTCCAGTGGATATTGGAATACGAGATAGGTGTGTTGATATGTTAGTACACCTGTCTAGAAAAATGTAAATGAGTAACAAAATAAAACGCACCCCTCTGGGGTGCCTGTGAAAAACAATCTATGAAAGAGTACCTGTCAGAAGAGATTCGTAATTTTGCTCTATTGGGTCATGCCTCCTCCGGAAAAACCATGCTAAGTGAGGCAATATTGGTGAACGCCGGCATTCTTGGGCGCTTAGGCTCCATTGCAAGCGGCTCCACTTTCTCGGACTATACCGATGAGGAAAAGAAACGCCAAATCTCCATTCAAACGTCCTTGATGAGTTGCGATTGGAATGGGAAAAAGCTCAACTTTATTGACAATCCGGGTTACCTGGATTTCATTAGCGAATCTCTGGGTGCAATCCGGGCCACTGATGCCTCTCTCGTTGTAATTCACTCTGAAATGGGTGTACAGATTGGTACCGATACAGCCTGGAATTACTCTTCTCGCGCAGATAAATCCAAGATGGTCGCGGTCAATGCGCTGGATAGAGAACATGCAAACTTTGACCAGGTGCTTGAGCAGATTAATAAGAACTTCTCAGAAACCCCCACACCGCTCACTTTCCCCGTTAATCCCGGACTGGGCTTCAACCAGATTGTGGACGTTTTAAGCATGCAACTATTGACTTACCAGACCGATGGTTCAGGTAAATTCGAAGCAGCGCCCCTCACGGGAGACCTCAAAGCGCGTGCCGAAGGCTATTATGAATCCTTAGTGGAACATATTGCTGAATCCGACGACGCATTGACTGAAAAATTCTTTGAAGAAGGAACTCTTAGCCCCGAGGAAGTCAAGGCCAATCTCCACTCCGCCTTTGCCAAACGCACTCTCATTCCGCTTTTTGCTGTATCCGCTGAGCAAAACATCGGTGTACAACCGATGCTTAACTTCATAGCCGAATACGGAGCTACCCCCTTTGACCGGGCGCCGGTCGTTGCAAAGAACAGCAATGATGAGGAAGTCACCATTGATCCCAAATCCGCAGAACCGGTGGTCTTTGTTTTCAAGACGATTAACGAATCACACGTGGGCGAAATGCTATTGATTCGTGTCTTTTCAGGAGAGCTACTTTCAGGTACTGATCTAATAAATACCAAGTCGAATACGCCCGAACGCGTCACGCAGTTATTCTTCCTCAATGGCAAAAATCGCAGTGCCGCCAATAAACTCGTAAGCGGCGACATCGGAGCTGTGGTAAAACTCAAAAACACACACACCGGCGATACTCTCTCCTTGCCCAAGAAAGCGGTCACCTTGCCGCCCATCCCATTCCCGCGTCCGAATATTCATGCAGCCCTCTCTCTTAAGGCAAAGGGTGAAGAAGAAAAGATGGCTGTGGGTTTGTCACAGATTCATTCAGAAGATCCTTCCTTTTTCTATATGGTAGACCCTGAATTGCATCAGACGGTAATCTCTTGCCAGGGGGATCTTCATATGGAAGTTGTTGCTGAAAAGATTCGCCAGCGCTACAAAGTCGATTTCGATCTGATTGAGCCCAAGGTACCCTTCCGCGAAACGATCAAAGGCAAAGGCGAGGCCAAGTACCGCCACAAGAAACAATCCGGCGGAGCCGGGCAGTTTGCAGAGGTCTGGATGCGCATTGAACCCAAACAGCGCGGTGAAGGTGTCGAATTTATTCAGTCTCTGGTAGGTCAGAACGTAGATCGCTCTTTCGTTCCTTCCGTGGAAAAAGGTGTTAAATCCGCATGCAAGGAAGGTATCCTGGCCGGTTACCGCATTGAAGATGTGAAAGTAGACTTTTACGATGGAAAGATGCACCCGGTCGACTCGAAGGATATTGCCTTCCAAATCGCCGGAAAAGAAGCTTTCAAGGAAGCGTTCACCGCTGCCAGACCTTGTCTTCTGGAGCCAATCAGCCTGGTGAAAATCATCACGCCGGAAGCCTGCATGGGCGCTGTAATGGGGGATCTCTCCAGCCGCCGGGGTAAAATCCAGGGTATGGAAGCTGAAGGAATGAATCAGGTACTTAAGGCGATGGTCCCGGCTATGGAGCTTTATCGCTACGCTTCGGCCCTGCGCTCTCTCACGGGTGGACGTGGAATTCACTCAGAAGAATTCAGTCACTATGAAGAGATGCCCAAGGAGATGGAAGCGAAAGTAGTTGCCAAGAGTAAGGAGCTTAAAGCAGCACCTCAATCCTAGTTCTTATTATTCGCTCTAAGTTGAAAGCGTTAGGTGGAGTCAATTCCATCTAACGTTTTCATGTTCAACCCGGGGGAGCACCTGGTTCTACCCTTCTGCAACCACAGGAAGATATAAAAATATATTATGGCAAAGCGAAAAAAACTCCTCTGCCATAAGACAATCATTGGAAAATGCCTTTGAGCCGGCATCTCGTTCAGGAATTTCTCCTTGTCAGCAAAGTTCTTTAAAAGTACACTTTGCGGGTCACTCGCTTAAGAGGAGAGAGATTTGAAACAATAGTAAATATGCCGAGCGCTAATGATATTCGCAAAGGACAGGCTCTTATTTATAATAATGATGTCTGTGTTGTTCTTGAATGCACACACCGCACCCCTGGGAACCTCCGTGCTTTCGTCCAAGTGACATTACGTAGCCTGAAGACAGGAAAATCAACTGACGTCCGCTTCAGTTCCACTGAAAAGGTGGAAGTTGTCCCTATGACAACTCAGAAAATGGAATACAGCTACAAGGATGGAAATGACTTTGTTTTCTCTGATCCGGAAACCTACGAAACTGTTACTCTGACTCCAGAGCTGGTGGGTAACGCTGTTGATTATTTGACTGAAAACGCACTGGTAACCGTCACTTTTGTAGATGGCAAAGTCGTCGGAATTGAGCTTCCTACTTCCGTGGCTCTATTGGTAACCGATGCACCCGACGGTATTCGAGGCGATTCTGCCAACAATGTCATGAAGACCGTAACACTGGAGACTGGTATCAATGTTCAGGCTCCTCTGTTTATTAAAACGGGCGAAAAAATTAAAATTGATACCCGTACGGGTAAGTACATGGAGCGCGCCTAAGCCTCCTATTTTTACACAGTGAAAGGGCGGCTTAAAAAACCGCTCTTTTTTTGAATCGTTTACTCTCGTTCACTATGAAGCAATACCATGATCTTCTGAAGCTCGTCCTGGAAAAAGGGACATGGACATCCAATCGAACCGGAGTTAAAACGAAATCCTACTTCGGGGCCCAGGCACGTTTCCCGCTGGAGAACACTTTTCCACTGCTCACGACCAAAAAAGTCCACTTACGCTCCATCATTTACGAGCTGCTATGGTTTCTCCGAGGCGACACTAACACCCGATATTTGAAGGATAACAAGGTCAGCATCTGGGACGAGTGGGCCGATGCTAATGGAGATCTCGGCAGAATCTATGGCGCCCAGTGGTGTGACTGGCGCTCGACTAAAGGTAAATCAATCCATCAGATTGATAACGTCATTGAACAGATCAAAAAGGACCCCACTAGCCGCCGCTTGATTGTCTCAGCATGGAATCCCGGAGAACTGGATCAAATGGCACTCCCCCCATGCCATACTTTCTTTCAATTTAGCGTTCATGGCGATCAGCTGAGTTGTCAGCTCTATCAGCGCAGTGCCGACCTTTTCCTGGGCGTCCCCTTTAATATCGCATCTTATGCACTCCTGACATTGATGATTGCTCAGGTCACGGGCTTAAAGCCGGCTGAGTTCATCCATACTTTCGGAGATATTCATCTGTACGAAAATCACATGGAACAAGTTGCACTGCAGATGAGTCGTGATTTTCGTCCTCTTCCGGTTATGAGGCTTAATAAAGAGATAAAAAACATTCACGACTTTCGTTATGAAGATTTTTGTCTGGAAGCCTACGACCCGCATCCGGCCATTAAGGCTCCTGTGGCGGTCTGACTCAAAACGGATACTCCCGAAATATCCGGTCTAATGCCATAAACCAAGACTAACCGGATCTTCACAACCGGAGGAACAGATTATTGAGCCCCTAAATAAAGCCTGGTTTCGGTGCAAAGGTCCATCGAAAAAACCTTTTGTCTTCTTGATTTTTGCCATTGTGAAGCGCTACA
>CAZSTC010000009.1:0-53973 GCA_964609795.1 uncultured Verrucomicrobiota bacterium | reverse complement strand
AGTATAAAACCTTGCTTATCTGACTCCAACCAAATTCTCTAAAGAATCGGTCCGGGCTTTTCTGACACCCTGTCTCTAAAAGAAATTCCCTTTCCGGTAGCCTCACTGTCTCAGAAACAAGATTAAAAAACACTCCAGCGGGAGAAAAAGAGAAAAGATACCAATAAAAATATCGGAATCAAATATGGTATGGAATATTTAAAAATATACCCGAAGAAAGTGGGCATCTTTATCTTTTCCCGGTCCGCAATGGATTTGACCATAAAGTTCGGTCCATTACCAATGTAGGTCATAGCCCCGAAGAAAACTGACCCCAAAGAAATCGCTACCAGATGATGATCATGTTCCAACACAAATTGCATCACATCTGCCTTTGATGAAATGTCTCCTCCAAAAAGCCCCATTGCAGTCGCCAGAAAGGTCAAATAGGTCGGAGCATTGTCCAAGGCGCCGGAGAGAAGCCCGGTAAACCAGAAAAACTTCGTCTGCGTATCGATCCCGAAAGACTCCGCATGCCCGCCCAGATAGCTGAGCGCCGGCAGCATCGTCAGGAATATCCCGGCAAACAACCAGGAGACCTCCTGTATGGGGTGAAAGTTGAAATTGTTGCTTTTGTAAACCATCTTTGGCGTTGTCAGATAAGAACCGACCGCTGCCAAAATCATAAGAATTTCCCTGATGAAAATAGTGCTTTCAATAAAAACAGCGATTAAAATCATCAGGAGAAATCCCAAATTCGGCAATCCACTTACTTTCCAGGAAGGATTGTCGGGCTCATCGGATAAATCATCATCCTTCAAGTGGAGATGTGCCCTGCGATAATTACGAGTGTCAAAGAAATAAAAAGTAGAAATAGTGATTATCATCCCCGCCAACCATCCCGGCCAGCAATGCTCCAAGGTCCACCAAAAAGGGACTCCCCTTAAAAAACCGAGAAAAAGAGGAGGGTCCCCAATGGGGGTTAATGCTCCGGATATGTTACTGATAATGAATATAAAAAAAACAATGTGAAAGCTGGTTACCCTTCTCTTGTTCATCCGTATCCAGGGGCGTATAAGAAGCATGGATGCGCCCGTCGTACCAATAATATTGGAAAGAATGCCTCCCACAGCTAAAAAAGCGCAATTCATGAGGGGTGTTGACTGCCCTTTCGGCGAAATATGAATCCCACCGGAAACCACGAATAAAGAACCAATGAGCGCTATAAAACTCGCATATTCAGCAGCAACATGCAGCAAGGGGGCTGGCGCTTTGAAAACAAGGAGATAATAAAAAAGGACAACGGCTCCCCAGCCGACCGAAACATAAGGATAATATTTTTCCCACCACTTGCTATTGACCAGGGGCATAACGGCTATGGAAAGAAGCAACAACACAAACGGTAAAATCAGGAGAGGATGAATTTCTAACTCCGGTGTAGTTGTCGCAAGTATTGAAAAACTCAACATGCGCGTGAGTCTAACCACAAAAAATGGAGCATCTCAAGCAGATTCAAATCCCATAAGCTTTTTAAAAGCAATGAGATTCTCTCCCTGGAAGTGAAACCGAGCAAACGAAAGCCCTGAAATTCTGATTGTTCAATCGAGAAACTCGTTGTCCATAAAGCGGATCCACCGCCGCTTCTTCACGCAATAGAGTTTTTCGTTGGTTCGAATAAAGAGTCTTTGATTAGAGATCGCTATGTTGGAGTAAAAAGCTTGCCCCCCCATTTTCATAACAGCGATTTCTTCATATTGATCACAAGCACCCGCATTGATAATAACAACGGACCCCGATTCACTCAGGCAATAAACTTTATCGTCCGCTCCCGTGGGAGAACTACTGAAAGTCTCCTTCACACTCAGCGCACCTTCCCAAAGTTTTTTACCGCTCGCCGCATCTCTGCAAACCATTGAGCAAGGATTTTCCCCTTCCAGCGTATAAAGTCTATTATTGTAGTAAAGAGGTGATCCTGAAACTGCTGCAATCGATTCTTCATGGAGCTTCCAGGTTAAATCCTCTTCGCAAATTGAACCCGTAGCCGAATCCGTATTAACGGCAATGAGTGAGTTTGCCCCGCAGACAGGAGCGAAAAGAAGCCCGACATCAGGTGCCGGCACCGGGACCGGAAGGATATTCCCTTGTCTCCAGGGCGTTCCTCCTTTTGAAAGGTAGCGCCAGAGCTCTTCACCCTCCCCAAGGTTATACCCCGCAACGCCATTGGCTCCGGAAACTATCAGTTGGCTTTTTCCCTTCCCTTCCCTTTCATAAAGAATAGCGCTAAGGGGGCCGCCTCTGAGTTTCTCATCGGCCTGAGTAAGCCACTCCTGAATCCAGAGAGTTTTACCACTGGCAGCGTCCAGGCATAAGATAACAGGTTTCTCCATCGCCCTCTCTCCGTCGGCACCAGGCTCCGAATCTGAAGAACCAACAGGTATATAAAGCTTTCCGGAAAAGAGAATTGGAGTTGACGCATTGAGAAAACGATTCTCGCTGAAACCATGCTCCCGCACGAGGTTGCGCTTCCAGAGTTCATTACCCGCAAAATCATAGGCCGCGATATCGCCGCTCCCAAACAAGGCCCAGATAGTTTTGGCGTTGGTTATCGGAGAACATAAAGAATAAAAACCTTTTTCGAAAAAAGAATTTCCTTCCCAGTTTTCGAGGCGTCCAATTTCTTTTTCCCAAAGGACGGTGCCGTTTTTCATAGCCAGGTTGAGCAAGAGCAACCTGCCATAAGAGCCCTGGCTGACAGCGAATATATTCGTGTTGAAAACGATAGGAGTTGATCCGCTCTTGCCCGGCATCGTAATACCCCAAACGATATTGGTTTGTTCCGACCATTCGATCGGCAAATTGGTCGTCGTCGTGGATCCATTCATGGACGGACCTCTCCACTGCATCCAGCCTTGAGCTGAAAGCTCCATGATACAACCCATACCCAGGCTGAAAAACATCAACATGCACAGTAATCTCTTCATAACCACTTCCCCAAAGGCCCATATTTGTAGCAGCAATTCCTTTTTCAAAAAAGATCAAACTCCCGGAAGCACCCCAAAACAATCCCGGTATTTTATCCTTCAGCCTCAGGGAGTCTTTACGTTTTCCAGCCCTTTGCTAAACTGGACCTGCATGATGAAGATGCAAGGAAAAATCTTTCTCTTTGGAGTAGGGCCCGAAAGGCTGCCATTCATAAGCACTTGTGCGGTGGAACTGCTGTCACAGGCTAGCAAGGTAATTCTGGATCAGGAAATCTCAGACCTGGCCCAGGACTATATCCGATTCCAGTGCGAAAAAAATAAAATTGAGTTGCTGTCTCTTGCTCAAGCACAAAGCCTGAAAAATATCTGCGGTCCAAAAGAGAATATCCTTTGCTTCTCCAAAGTGAAAGCTTGGGGTACTGAACCCACCTTGCCCAATTTCCTGCAAGGAGAATCTATCATTACTGAGCCGCTGCCTTCGATCGAATCCGGTAAAACCGTTCTCCTGCTCCAGAAAGAAAGCGCTCTCTATATGAAAATTCGTGATACGGCCGGCCGCCTTCAGCAGAAAACCAATCCTCTCTCGGGCAAACGAATCGTTGTTACAAGAGCCAAAACACAATCAGAGTCTTTCGTGCGCGACCTTTCTCAACGTGGTGCACAGCCCATCGAAATCCCTTCCATCCGAATTGAGCCACACCCGGACCATCACGGAATTGTTGAGGCGATTGCCGGATTAAACGCCTATGATTGGATTGTTTTCAGCAGCACCAACGGTGTAGAAATGTTTTTCAGTCTCTTCTTTCGTAAGTTTAAGGATATGAGAGATTTTGGCGGCGCAAGAATTGCCGCTGTGGGACCAGCAACCGCCGAACGCTTGAGGCAACTACACTTGCAGGTGGACGTCATGCCCGAAAAACACACGGGCAAAACTCTCGCCAAGGCGATAGACGAATTTGATGCCCTGGAAAACCGCAGAATCCTGCTGGTGCGACCGGAGACCGGCAGCGCCGATCTGCCCCAATTACTCGAAAAGATGGGCGCCATCGTGGACGATATTCCCTTTTATTGCACTCTGGGTGAATCTCCCGAAGTTATGGAGAACGCCCTTTTCCGTGACGAAGGTGCCGATTGGCTCACTTTTTGCAGTGCCTCTTCGGTAAAGCATTTCCATGATTTTTATCACCTTCCCTCTCTCCTGAAGAAATTCTCATCCTTAAAAATCGCCAGTATTGGCCCGGAAACCACCAAAGCTCTGAAAGCGCTCCGTGTCGCCGTCACAGTCGAAGCGGATCCCTACACGGTCCAAAGCCTGCTCGACGCCATGGAAAAATATGAAGCCGGGCTGGGAAGCCGATAAAGGTAATTCAGTTTCTAGGGATTCCAGAGTTTTTTAATCGTACCCTCTTGCGAATAGCCAATCGGGCACCGGTCACTCTTCAGGTTGGCTCGATATCGCCCTTTTGTCTCGTTTGGGCAGGTAATAATCCGGTTGCCGGGCATTTGCAAATGTCCTGCGGGGTCAGTCTGTTTGAGCCAAGCATGGGCATACTCAAGCCATCGGTTTCTCTCCTCTTCCGGAAGGAGAGAAAACCAGGAAATTTCATCCCATCCCCAGGCAAAGTGACTGTCCACATTGGCGACACCGGGGGACTTGCTTCTCCCAAAATTATCAAACTCGACTAAATAGGGCAGATGCTCACAGCTCCACCCGGTGGGAGTTTCACAACCCAGGCTCTTCTTATAAATGGAATCCAAATAATTCACCTCCAATTTTCCTCCCATCTGTTTTTCTGGAACATCCTTAACCCGGAGTGGAAATGAATTGAAATCAATCAAACTTTTACCCTTCAAAAGCATCCCCCCGTGAGGCACATGGGCATCGAGAATCACCCAATGACGTCTCGCTTTCTTCTTACCGAGCTCTCGGATTTTGCCAATCATGCCTGCCCATGCCTTTCGTTCGGGATCATTCATCCCGATCAACTCCACTTGTCCCAGGTGAAAAGCCTCGCACCCCACCTCCATATAGGTTCCGGCCAGGAAGTAAAACCACAGTTGGCTCTCCTGCCGCGTGATATCGGGAACGCTGTTATCCCGAGACCAATGGTCAACGAAAACACCCTTCTCATTAAGCATCTTCTCATAGGAAAAGTTCCGCTTCTCAACGGGCAGGTCATAGCCTTCAAAAACCCACTCAGGCACCGCCACCTTCTCAACCTGACGCGTCACGATCTCAAAAAGACAGGCTTGAAAAACGATATCTGAATCAAAAGCATGAAACTCTCGGATAATATCCCGGGCATCAGACCAGAATTCAGCCGTGCCAAACTGATCTTCCCCTCCCCATCGATAAATAGCTCTGCCGATAAATTTGGCCTCAAGCTCTTTCAGCATCCGTTTATCGTCCTCGTGATAGGGATTTGTATGGTTGCCTTCGGGAAAGTGAGGCGAGAGAAAACAGGCCATTGTAATGGAGCGCTCCAGGTAGTTATCCAGGACTTCGCGCGAGATACCCTTCTCATTAAAATGATACGATTTCAATGAAGACTCAGACCAGCATCTGGAAATCCCCAAAACCTGAAACGCAATCATCCCCAAAATCAGAATAAAAAAATGACACCTTACATTCATCGCTGAATAGAAGGTATCACTTTCACCCTTTTTCCTGCAACACGTTTCCTCCAGCTTACGTAGGGTAAAGAAATACTGAAAAGCGTAAAATAACGACCCTTCCGCCCCTTATTTTAGGATTGATTAGATACGACGTCTTGTCTTATAAAGAGGCAGCGAGGATGGGTGGTTGTTTGGATACACCCGCCAAGGCTATACGTATACTTTCAAAAAATGAGGACTGCTGCATGCTCTTTTTCAGTAAGAAGCATGGTGGGGTTTTGATTTAAGGAACACAAATGATTAAGATAGAAAATCTAGTCAAATTATTTGGCTCCAAGCGAGCTGTAGACGACATCTCTTTTACAGTTGGCAAGGGGGAGGTGCTGGGCTTTCTGGGACCGAATGGTGCCGGTAAATCCACGACGATGCGAATGATTACGGGCTTCATCCCTCCGGATTCAGGAAGTATTCGCGTAGGCGAATTTGATATGCTGACTGACCCTATTCGGGCAAAACAAACATTAGGATATCTGCCTGAAAATGCTCCCCTCTATACGGACATGACTGTATATGGTTTCTTGAACTTTGCGGCCGAACTTCGCGGTTTGCGCGGAGCTGAGCGCAAAAAGGCTGTCCATTCAGCCATCGAAACCTGCTTTCTGGAATCCGTCATTCATCAGAATGTAGACACTCTCTCCAAAGGATTCCGTCACCGTGCCTGCTTTGCCCAATCCATCCTTCATGATCCGGAATACCTCATTCTGGATGAACCGACTGATGGTCTGGATCCCAACCAAAAGCATGAGGTCCGCTCCCTTATCCGCAATATGGGCAAGCGCAAGGCCATTATCTTTTCTACTCACATTTTGGAGGAAGTGCTGGAAGTCTGCACACGCACTATCATTATTGACCGCGGATCCATTGTCGCAAATGGCTCCCCGGCTCAACTTAAGGCAATGCACCCGGATTTTGGTTCTATTCTGATCACGGTCCGAAATGTAACCGAAGCTGAGCTGAGAGAAAAAATTAAAAACCTTCCGGCCGCTGCACAAATTGAAACTATCAAAAACAAAGAGGAAGTGGTCACTTTGCGGGTTTACCCCAAGGATAAGAAGTCTTCCGGTCTGGCGGCTCAAGCGGCTGAGTTGGCCATTCAATCAGGGTGGAAGTTTGATGAACTCCATACGGATGACGGACGCCTTGATGAGGTCTTCCGCGCCATTACCCTTCCGGATACGGTAAAGAAATCCAAGAAAGAGGGCCCTGTCATTACCGTTAATGTTTAATTTCACCAACAAAGAGTAAACTGTCGATATGAATTTAGCTGTACGAAATATTTATACGATTGCAAAACGCGAGATGGGGGGTTACTTCACCTCCCCTGTCGCCTATGTTTTTATTGTTATTTTCCTGATTCTGGCGGGAGTCTTTACGTTCCCTCTGAGCGATTTCTTCGCTCGAAATGAAGCCTCCCTAAACGCCTTCTTCTTTTGGCACTGCTGGCTCTACCTCTTCCTGGTTCCGGCTGTGGGAATGCGCCTTTGGAGTGAAGAACGTCGCCAGGGTACCATAGAGCTGCTCCTCACCATGCCCGTCACCGGATGGCAGGCAATCGTTGGAAAATTCCTTGCTTCATGGTTATTCCTGGGGCTGGCTCTGGCGCTGACTTTCCCCATGGTGATTACGGTCAATTACCTCGGCAGCCCGGATAACGGGGTAATCTTCTGCGGCTACCTGGGCAGCTTCCTGATGGCGGGTGCCTATCTGGCAGTAAGCTGCTTGACCTCTGCAATCACCCGCAGCCAGGTGGTTAGCTTCATCCTTTCAGTCGTTCTCTGTTTGGCTCTGGTGATGGCCGGCTGGCCTCCTTTGAACGACATGCTCAGCCAATGGTTCAGCTCCGGCATGATTAATGCCGTTGCTTCCATCAGCGTGATGACCCATTTCTCGCAATTTCAACGGGGTATCGTAGACTCCGCCGATATTGTTTTCTTCCTGGGATTGATCTTCTTCTGTCTTTTCACTACCGGCGTCGTAATACGAAGCTACCGTGCCGGATAACACTCTTACCTGAAACATTAAGGAATTAAGGATCAAATATGAAAAGTAACAAGAATATATCTTTCCTCTTTAGCACAGTAGGCGTCCTGGTCATGGTCGTGGTTGTGGCCGCCGTCTGTATGATCGCCAATGTCGCAAAAATTCGCCTGGATTTCACCGAAGACAAACTCTTCACACTGAGTCAGGGAACCAAAGATATTCTGCAAAGCCTGGACACTCCGGTGGAATTACGTTTTTACTGCTCTCAGGGTGGCTCTGATGCTGCCCAGCTCTTTGTAAAAAATTACTCCCGCAATGTGGATGATCTTTTAAAGGAGTACAGCAAAGCAGCCAAAGGTAAACTGCGCGTCAAACGCTATAACCCCGAACCCGATTCGGATGCTGAAGATATGGCTCGTGCTGACGGCGTAGAAGGGCAAATGATCAATACCGGCGATAGCATTTATATGGGAATCGCCGTCAGTTGCCTGGATAACACCGTTGCACTTCCCTTTCTCGCACCTGCTCGCGAACGACTCCTGGAGTATGATATCTCTCGCGCCATCGCACGCGTAGCGAATCCGGACAAGGTGAAAATTGGCATTATGACGGATTTGCCCATGTTCGGAACACCCATGAACCCGATGATGATGCAGCAGCAACAGGCTTCTCAGCCTTGGACAGTCGTCAGCGAACTCAAACGGGATTTCGATATCGTGGAACTTCATTCCGATGTAGAAGAAATCGATGAGACTATCAATACGCTTCTGGTCGTACATCCCAAGAATCTCCCCGATCAGGCCCTTTATGCACTCGATCAATTTGTCCTGCGCGGGGGCCACCTGATCGCCTTTGTGGATCCCCTTTTCCGTTTGGACCCAGCCGCCATGTCGCAACAAAACCCCATGGCGCGCATGGATGTCGCCTCTAATATGGAGAAACTCTTCTCAGCTTGGGGCATGAGCTTTGACTCCACTCGCGTGGTCGCAGATAAAAACTATCCGACCATGCTTTCCGGTCAAGGAGGGCAAGCGGCTGAATTTTTCACAGTCCTGAGCCTGACGTCCTCCGCATTCGACGAGAAGAACATCTCCACAGCCCAGGTTGATAATATGCTTCTGGCTTTCCCGGGATGCTTTAGCGGAACGCCTGCCTCCGGACTCACCAAAGAAGTGTTGATCAAATCTTCCAATAACTCACAATTGGTAGATAAACTGATGGCAGAAAGAAACGCCCTGATCAGTCGCGATTTTCAGCCTTCCAATAAGGAATACGAAATGGCGATTATGCTTTTCGGGCAATTCAAAACTGCTTTCCCTGAAGGTGCCCCGAAAAAAGCATCGGACGAAAAAGATTCCGAGGAAGATTCGACAACGGCATCCACAGAAACCAAGCCCTCTCTGAAAGAATCGGTTCAAGATGGCTCTGTCGTTTTGGTCGGTGATGTGGATATGCTCCATGATAACTTCTCAGTCCGCGTTTCTTCCATCTTCGGGCAGAGATTTGTCCAGCCGCTCAACGGCAATTTGACCCTGGCCCAAAACCTGGTCGAACAAATGGCTGGGAGCAGCAGTCTGATCAATATGCGCAGCCGCGCGACATTGAACAGGCCTTTCACTGTGATTCAGGAATATCGCGCCAAAGCTGAAGCACAATATCAGTCCCAACTCTTGGAGCTGGAAAACAGGCTCAATGAAGCGCGCAACAAGATCAGCGAGCTTCAACAGGCCAAGGCCGAAGGTTCTCAAAAGTTCATCCTTTCGGACGAGCAACGGGCAGAGCTGGCCGAATATCGCAAGAGCGAGGCCGAAGCCGCCAAACGCCTCAAGGAAGTTCGGAAAAACCTGCGCAAAGACATCACCTCTTTGGAAAACAACCTGACTTGGATCAACACGGCCGGCATGGCTTTTGTGGTGGTTCTTGTGGGAATCGTAATCGCTATTATTAAACGTAAACGTACTGCAGCAAAATGAATCTTAAAGCACTCATCGCATTGATCGCAGTCGCTGCTGTGGCTATTGCCATTACAGCGACCCTCGTAAAAAAAGATTCCGCCTCCTGGCAAACAGCAGAGGTGGGCGGCTTACTTTTCGAAAACCTGCCTGTCAATGATGTGGAGACTATTCATATCACTCAGGGAAGCGAAAGTCTCACCCTCAACAAACAGGAGGGCATCTGGGTCGTCAAGGAACGATACAACTACCCTGCCAATTTCCAGGATATTGGACAGCTAGTCATTAAGCTCTCCGAAGTGAAACCGCTTCGAGTGATTGAAGCCGGAGAAAGCCAACTGGGCCGTCTGAACCTCCTGGCCTCCGATCAGGCTCAAGGCGGAGGAACTCTCCTTGAAATGAAGGGCGTTAACGATAAAACGCTTGTTTCTATGCTTCTGGGCAAACCCTACGTGCGCCAATCAGAAGCTCAGAAAAATCCGATGATGGGCATGTCCGGAGATATCCCCGAAGGACGTTATGTGCTCATGGGCGGAACACCCCCTGTCTACCTTATAGGTGAGCCCTTCGACAACGTGGCCCCCGCCCCGACCGCTTGGCTAAACAAAGATTTTTTCAAAGTTGAAAAACTCTCTTCAGTTTCAGTTCAGTTTATGGGTGAATCGGCTCCTGACTGGGAGTTTTCCCGGGACGCTGTTGGAAGCGACTTTAAGCTCAAAAATCCGCTTCCCACTGAAAACGTAGACGCATCTAAAACCAGATCCTTCTCCAGCCTTTTCTCCTATGCGTCATTTACCGACGTTCTGCCTCTGGATAGCGACCCAGAGCTCACCCGGCTAAATATTCCAACGATTGCTGTAATTAAAACCTTTGACGGTTTCACCTACACAATCCACATTGGCAAGCTGACGGCGGACGAATCAGGCCGTTACCTCACCCTTAAAGTGGATGCTCAACTGCCGACCGAGCGCACAATTACTCCGGACGAAAAAGAGGAAGATAAAGCCCGTTTGGATGCCGAGTTTGTAAAGGAGCTGGATCGTCTCCAGAAAAAACTTGCTCAGGAGAAAAAGTGCGAACAATGGATTTATCTGGTCTCGACATGGACTGTCGAAAATCTATTGAAGAACCGCGTCGATTGGATGGCCGCTGCAGACCCCAATGCAGTGAAGACAGAAGAAACTGTCATTCCTGAAATGCTGGCTTCTCCAAGCGAGGACATCGAGGAGGAAGTCGAACCTCTCCAAGACGGCGACATTGAACAGGGCGAGCCCGCAGAGCTCAATCCTGATCACCTCGAAAATGAGGAAGAAATAGTTGTGCTGGAGGATGAATTGGTTCCTCCCGATGATTATTACGAAGAGGACGATCAGGATCCCGCTGAGCCGGAAGAGTAGACCTGCTCTCCAGCAAAAAACCGCCATCTCTGGATGGCGGTTTTTTTACCCCTACACGATTAACCTCAGATCAAATGTTAAGAGGAATTACACCCAAATCCGAGGCAATCGTGCTGCCATTAGGATCGTGGTAGAGTGCTCTTACCGTCACCTTTTTCTGAGCAGGCATTTCTTCATCTTCCCAAACAAGGAGCAACTGATAGCCCACACCAAGGAGACTTTCCTTGGAAAGAGGTTTCAGCTCTTCGGGTGAGTATTTCCAGGTTTTAATTAGAGGAAGCTCCTCTCTATTATCCGGCTGATAAAAACCGTCGAAAAGCTCCACCTCCAGTTCCCCCTGAAGGATCGGCGAACCTTTAGCTTTACCCGGCTTAACCGCGAAAACCTGAATAGCCACCGCTTTTTTTGAGTGCTTCGCATCTACCTCAAGACCGAAAGGAACCATCAGAAGGTTCAGCTCGGAAAATTGCCTGCTCGCTGGCGTAGACTGACTGGAGACACCCGTCCGGGAGACTTCCCCCGTCTGACACCCGGATAAAACAGGCAGCAGACAACACAGAAACAGGGATATCCACAAAGGCTCCTGTCTTAGCAAGAGCCTTCGCTTGCTTTTTCTAACAAACCTATTCCAAAAAGAGATCATGGATCAATCAAGAGTTCCTTCGTATGATTCACACTCCGTTTCGTCTTTTTATCAGAGCCCTCAGCATCCTCATTCATTTCCAGACCTTCCGGAAGAATCCCCTTCAGAACCTTTTCCTGCAAAGGATCCCGTTTCATTCCTGTTTGAAGAATGGAATCCTGGAATCCCTTGCGGGTCATATCCATCACGTCCATGATGTTTGTTCCGGTCTGTGAACTGGACATAATGACCTGAGGCGTTAATACAATCAGGAGCTCTTTACGGTCAACTTCATAAGCCTTGTTGCGAAACAGAGCTCCCAGGAGAGGAATATTCCCAATCCAGGGAACCTTCTTGGACCGCGAATCGTCCGTGGTACTGATGAGGCCGCCGATGAGAACCGATTGACCACTCTGAACACTTACCGTCGTGCGCGCTGTTCGCTGCGATATAATCGGAATTTTCACATCCTTGCTCACTTCCACCGTATCGCTCGTCAATTGGCTTACTTCCGGCTCAACCGTCATTTTCACGGTTCCATCCGGACTGATGCTGGGAGTCACCGTCAAAATGACACCCACATTCTCGTACTCATAGGTACTGGTCTGGTTTCCGTAATCGCTGAACCGTGTATCGGTCACGATCGGGACCCTCTCGCCAATATTGATGTTTGCCTCCACGTTGTCTGCTGTGAGTATCTGAGGCGAGCTTAGCACCTCCAGCCTCCCATCCTCCTGCAACGCACGCATGAGGAAGTTGACTTTACTGCCGGTTACAGCCGCACTGAAACCGCCAAACTTCTCCAACGCATCGGCCACACCCAGATCGGTTCCTAAACTGAAAGGAGTCCCTCCGGCCGCATCCATATATTTCCATTCAACTCCAAGCTCCGTTTTGCTGTCAAGTGTCACCTCAGCCAACACGACTTGAATCAAGACTTGCGGCAACGGTTGATCCAATTCCTCAATCAAGGCCTCGACCTCAGTGAAATAACGGGGGCTTGAAGAAATGAGCAAAGAGTTGCTCACGGTTTCGGCAACAATGGAGACCTCCCTGTCCAGAATGGTTTGGGCCGCACCGGCTCCGCTTTGTCCCAGAATGGATATCGTTCGGTTCAAGTCTTGTTGCAAAAATGTCCGCAGTGCTGTTTCCATATCAGCAGCTCGGGAGTTGCGCAAGCGATAGACTTTTGCCTTTCGTTCTTGAGCAGGATGTGAATCCAGGGTTTCTATAATCTCGCTGGCCAACGATACGTAATGCTCCGTACCTCCCACCAAAACGGTATTGGTGCGCAGATCAATCGTCACGGTCAGTGCGTATTGTTCTGCAGAACCCACGACGGCTGATTTCCCATCAGGTACCACAACCTCAGTCGGTTCAACCCCCATTTGTTCACTCAGAACATCACCCATCGGCTTAACCAGGGTATACTCCACAGAACGCTGTGAAGCAGCACCTGTCGTCGCCTGCAACCGGAAAATGGCCGTCAGAACGGTCGCCATCTGCCGTGCGTCTGCATTCTTGAGAGAAAAAATCTGGATTTTTGCCTCTTGAGGCGAAGCCTGATCCATACTCTTCACCAGGGAGACCAGAAACTCCATATAATCCACTGGTGCTGATACGATGAGAGAGTTGGATCGGGAATCCGGTGTGATCAAAATCCCTTCTCTGAGCGCGGAAGAAACTATATCTTTACCCTCCTGCGTACGAGTAATGAACTGGAGAAGTGATTGGCGCGCTATGCTGGTTTGAGTCAGATTCTGCGGGTTAGTATTCAGAACTGAGTTCAGAATACCGGAGAGCTCCGTCGCTCTTGCATAGGTCAGCGAAAAAATGCGAATCTCATTTACTCGAGCGACCTGAGTTGTATCCAGTTTCTCCACCAGCTCCTGAAGGCGCTTGATGTCATTCTCGCCCGCAGAAACAATAATTGCATTGATACGCTCGTCTGCATTAACCGTCGGTCCGACTCCGGCTCCAAAGCCGCCTCCGCCTTGCTGGCCGCGCAGCAGCGCCTGCACCGTCGTAGCCACACGGCGCGCATCCGCATTCTTCATGGGGAAAACCTGCACCTTCACCGTGTCGGTTTCCGGTTGATCCAACTGAGTGATGAGCGACTGAACCATTGATTCGTCATCGGGGCTCGAGCCGATAACCAACGCATTCGACCACGCATCCGCCACGATTGTGATCGGATCCGAAGGAACTCCTCTAGCCTGAGCGGGACGATTCTGGAAAAGACGCTGAAGGGTCATCTGCATTTTTGACGCCGTCGAATTCTTCAATGGATAAATATTGAAGAGAATTCTGCTGTTGGCATCCTTGACATCCAGCTCTACGAGCATTTTCCCTAAAAGGTCCAAGTCTTCTTTTCCACCGGTAACCAGAAGAACATTCGAGCGTTCATCGGCCGCAATGGTAATCGGCATGGCGCGCTCACGAATGCCGGCTCTGGCTTCTGCGTTGCTCTTGTTTCGGAAAAAGGTGTCCAGTGTCGTAATCAGCGTACCGGCTCGGGCATGCTTGAGCGCATAAGTCTGGATATCGCTCGCATTGCGATTTTCCTCCGTATCAATCTCCGAGATGAGCTCTTTGGCCAGCGCCATGTTTTCCGGGCTTGCCGAAATAATGAGTGTATTGGAGGGAATATCCGAAGTAATCGCGAATGCATCCCGTTGAGAGCCGCCTCCACGTCTTCCCTGCACAGAAGACCCCGGACGATAAACACCTTGCTGAATAAGCGTACGCAGCATAGTGCTGACTCTTTGCGCATCGGCATACTTGAGGACAATTGTCTCCACCTGGCCTTCCGCAATCGGCTCCTGATCGAGTTTTTTCACCAGCTCATGAACCGTCTTCAGGTTATCACTATTGGCCGTTACGATCAGTGAATTGCTCAGAGTATCAGCTTCCACATTGACTCGATCTTGAGGGTCCGGCTGGACTCCCGGCTGAGATATTGCCTGCAAACGTGCAGCAAACACACTGCGAATCGTGGCTGCCAAACGAGTGGCGTCATTTTGCTCAAGAACGATCACCTCCGGCTCCAGGTTCGGATTCTCCAACGGCTTATCAAGTTTAGCCAATAGCTCATCCAACAATTTATTATCTTCATCACTGGCCGCCACAAGCAAACTGTTACTGCGAGGGTCAGGTAAGATCACCGCCTGGTTGGCAACTCCACCGCCGCGGCCACCTCCCCATCCACCGCCGGAAGAGCGGCGTTGGAAAAGTGCAGTCAGTGTACTGCTCAGCCTTTGTGCGGTGGCATGTTTGAGTTCGATCTGGCGTATATTGTTAAAGAGTGCCGAATCCCTGGAATCGAGCTCCTGAGCCAGATTTTCTATCAAGGCCATGTTCGCATTGGAGCCTCCAATAATGAGACTATTGCTGCGCGCATCGGCCAAAATGACCGTCCTCACCTCATCGGCTTGTCCGCGCTGCCGCACCCTCTCATTGATTAACCGTTGCAACGACATCGATAACGAATTGGCATCCGAATTCTTCAACGCAAGAATTCGGACTCCGCTCATATCAGAGGGAAGCTCCCGGTCCAGCTGACGGATTACCTCATCCAAAGCAACTTTATTGGACTGAGAGACCCCTACAATCAACCTGTTCAAGCCCGCCGGCGAGGGGTCGGTAATAATCTTGATCGGCTTGGATAAATCCAAAGTGATATCCTTGCCCTCGTCATCTTTGAGGCTGAGGCGCTGCACCATCTCCGTCTGTGCCCCCGGACGTCCGGGACCTCTCCTCATCCCGGCTTCGACTCCGAAAAGATTCTGCAATAAGACTCCCATTTGAGCCCCCGAAACATACTTCAATGGATAGACTTTAACCTCCATTTCCGCAGTCCCGGTATCCATATCCAGTTCAGATATGATTTGAACCAGCCTCTCCATCACTGCATCCCGCGCAATAAGGAAAAGCGAACGCGTCCGTTCATCAGCGGAAACCGCAACGGGGTCTCCGGGCCGGACCACATCAAGCTGATTGAGCACCTGGTTTACAACCTGCAACATCTGTGTCGGATTGGCATTCTTCAGAATCACCATCTTGTATTCCAGAAGTGAATCAATCCCTTCAGCGTCCAACTGTTTGATGAGTGACTCCAGAGCAACGAAATCAGCCGGCTTGGCTCTGACAATCACACTGCGAGTCCGGGTTTCCGGAACGATAATAGCCCGCGGAACCGGTGGCAACCCCGGCTGGCCTTGTTGCTGCTGTGGTTGAGGTTGGCCTTGCTGGCCCTGCTGCTGTTGCTGTTGCTGCTGTTGCTGCTGTTGTTGTTGGCGGCCATTTCTACCTTCTCCCCGAGCTCCAAACCTGGATTCGGTATCCATGGAAATCGGGGCCGTACTGAAAAGCTGATTGAGCGTACGAGCCAACATCACCGGATCCGCCTCATTCAACTTGAAGAGGCGAATCTCCGAGTCACCCTGGCTGAAAGAACTTTGCAACTGAGAAACAATCGAGCGAATCCGATCCACCTCAAAGCTCGGCCCCGAAACAATCAGTGTATTGGCATTGGAGTCTACCGCCAAAGTCACCTTCATCGGCTCGGAATCCTCTGCCCGAAGCATTTCAGGCACCACTTCCTCCTCAGCCGTCTTCGGTGCTTTATACCCGGTTGACGTTCCTGTCTTTTCAGCAGTGCGGGGTGGAAGCTTTTCCACAATCTCAAGCTCAGAGGGCGATATCTGCGGATAAATATTCTCCAGCACTTTTGCCATCTGCTCTGCCGACATGTTCGTTACGGGAATAAGACGGACCACCTCGGTTAAATCACGGGCGATGTTGTCCATCTTTTCGATCATCTCTTCAATCTCTTCAAAGTCTTTTTCCCGCGCCACGACTGTCAACGTGTTGGCAATGAAATCGGACTCAAAAATCATCTGTTCCGGCCGTCCCGGGTCGTTAAAAAGCCCATCCAACCGAAGCTCGACATCCAGTGCATCCGCATTCACCAATGTGTAGAAACGAACTTCCCTGTCCGGCTTCTCGGGTTTTTGATCGACCACCTTGAGAATGTTTTCCAACATGGCCAGCTTGCTCGGAGAGCCCATGACCACAATGCTGTTGTTTTTCTCGTCCGGGGACATCGTCAGAGTATCCTGATTTGAAGAGCGGCTCCATCCACCCCTTCGTGAGGGACTTTGCATCAAGGTGTTGATGGTGCGCATCGCCTCACTGGTGTAAATATTCTCCAGTTTATAGGTTCGAAGTTCCATCTGACGCTCCGGCAACTCCGTTAGCAGAGTTTGCATAATGGACTCGATCAAGGGCATCTGTTTTTCATTGGCTGCCACAATGAGGCGCCCGGAAAAGTCATCCGGCAAAATGATCGCATCCGGAGGTCCAGCCTCGGGCAAACCTTTGACCTGATCACGATAAAGCTGCTGTAAACGCTCGGAATACCCCCAAACATCCCAGGTATCTGTATCGAACATTCTCAAGACGCGGGCATCCCGCACTTGAGGAACATCCAACTGCTCGATGAGTTTTCCCAGACGATCCGCCTCCCCTGCACTTCCCGAAACAATGATTCGGTTGTTCTGGTCATCCGCAGTAGCCCTCGTGGAAATAGTGCTGCGGCTGGTCCTGCTGTAAATCACTGTGTTCAGCACTGGAACTAACTGTGAAGGTCTTGCCGATTTCAGTACAAACATACGAACTGTCGGCTCGGCCGCGTCGCTCTTTTCCTGGAGCGTTTTCACGACACCGTCCATCAGCTCCTTCTGATCTTTGCGTACCCCCACGATCAACTTGCCACTGTAGTCATCTCCGAAAATATAGGCATCGGCAGTTCCCAAACCGCTATTGCCCTTCAATTGATCTTGATAGAGGCTTTTCACGTTGTTGGCGAATTGGTACATGTTCGCATATTGCACATCATAGGTGCAAACCACGCGTTCCAATCCCTGCCCGGCGCTGTCAAACTCCTTAACCAGTTGCTCCGCGTATTCCAGGTCCTCCAGCATACCGAAGACAAAAATCCCCCCTGTACGCGTGTCAGCCGAAATCCAGGGAGCCATCCCCGGCCGTTGCATGCGCCGTGCCCGCACCACGAAATTGAGAGCGGAGGCAATCTCTTGATTATTGGCATTAGTCGGCTGCAATAGCTTTAATTGCATATCCGGCAGAGTTGCCTTGTCATCGAGCTTATTTACAATCTCATCAATCAGCTCCAACTGATCCCGAGACGCAGCTACCATCATTCTGCCGAATTCGTTATCCGGCAAAAAAATGGCATCCGCTATTCCCAGTTCAGGCTTAGCTTTGATCTGGTCTGTGTAAAATGTTCGCACCCGGTTGATTTGATCATTAACATTGCGAGAGGTTACCCGATAGGTTTTCATCTCCCGTGCTTGCTCCATTTCCGAGCTGTCCAGCTCGTTAATGATCATCTCCACCTGAGTAATATCTGCTGGCCGGCCATAAACGACGATGGCGTTGCGCTGAACATCCAGGGTCACGCTGGGCGCAACCCCTCTGGTTCGAACCCCTCCCCGGTATAATGTCACATGCTGGACCATCGGGTAGATATTTCTCGCATCAGCTCGCTTCAGCTTAAAAACACGCAAGCTGCTTTCGATTTGAACATCCTGATTCAGGGTCTCAATCACCTTCTCAATGATCTCCATCTGATTCTGAGAAGCCGATACGATCAGACGCCCAGTATAATCAGGAAAAAATTTCGCATCTCCTCCACCTTTTCCCGGAGCAGCACCCATTTGATCCCGATAGAGTTGCTGGACCTGTTCGGAAAAACTCCACGTATCCTGAGTTTTCACGTTGAAAATTTTCATTTCACGTGGATTATCCGTCGAGGCTCCATCCAGTTCTGCAATGATCTGTTCAGCCTTGGCAATATCAGCCGGCCGCCCGTAAACGAAAACTTTATTCTCGTTCCAATCCGGATAAACCCAGGGGCGCATTCCTCGAGAACGAGTTTCACGGCTGAAAATCATCTGCAAAGCGTTCTGAACCATACTCGGGCTAGAACCTTTGAGCAGAAATTGACGGAATTCACCGTTAGCTGAGGCGCTCTCTCCCAACAATAGTTCCAGGAGCTCCTCCAGCAATTTCATGTGCGATTCGCTGGCCGCTATCGTAATACTGTTGGCGGAATAATCGGGGATAAAAACCGCATCGGGCGCCCCCTCTTCCGGTTTTGATTTGAGCTGATCATTGTAGATCATTCTCAACCGATTCATCAGCTCATAAGGGTCCGAATACTGGGACGGGAAAACTTTAACAATACGGGGTTCACGATCCTGATTGATATCAATCTGCTCAATCAGTGCGCTTGCCTGTTCGATATCGCTTATCGTGCCACAAACAACCAGGCTATTGTTGTGGCCATCAACAAAAACCGAGGGGTTCGGTCCCCCCTTCCGTTTTTCTCGATATGTATTTAAGTAACGATTTAAAACGCTAGAGAGCTCATAAGGATAGTTGCCACGAAGCCGAAAAACTTTTACACCCACAGAACCTCCGCTTTTGAGGTCTATCTCCTCGACGATAGCTTTGATCTTCTCCAACTCTTCATCTGAGCCGCAGATGATTAACCTGCCTGTGTTGGGCTCGGGGATAATCCTGGGCACATCCATTCGTTGCATCTGCTGAAGTCTGCGGCGCTCCTGAGGCGTACTGCCCGCAACGTCATTGCGCATTTGCTCCGCCAACACTTGCGTTGTCAGATTGGCTATTTGATACGGATCCCCTTGAATATCCAGAAAACGAATTTGCCGCGAACTCACTGAAGAGGACTGCACATCCAGGTCTTTAATTACGTCCCGAACAGCCTGCAGCACTCCGGCTTTGCCATTCAATACCAGGCTGTTGCTGCGTTCATCAACCAGAACCCTCAACCCAAAACGCCGGTCATTAAACGTTTTTTCAATCAGCCCTCCAATTTCCAGTGCCACAGCATACTGCAGACGAACCACACTGGTTTCATTTTTTTCAAGACTGGCTTGATCCGGAGTTCCCTTCTTCGTGGAATCCGCATCTGCTGTGCTATAACCATCCACCTTCTCAATTGCCGCTTCAATCTCCTTGAGCAATGCAGAATTTGAGCTGATGACCATTAGGCGATCGAACTTCGGATCAACTACCAACTTGGCCTTCTGCGGATCATTCTCATTGGCAGCCGCGATTCCATTGACCATCTGGCGTAGCATCGTTGAAAGCTCCTCCGGGGTCATCCTGCGCGGATAGAATATCTTGGTGTCCAGCGTCACTGCTGTGGGCTTCTCCCCTTCAGTGTCCAGCTGAGTTATCACCCGCTCAATAAGAGCGAGCTGCTCAGGGTCTGCCGTGATAACCAGAAGCCGTCCCTGCTTAGCATCCACCACCAAGCGGGCTTTATTGGAGACACGCTCGCCCGGCGCTGCAATACCACTCACACTCTGCCGCAGCATATCCGACAGATCATTAGGCGTAAGGTGCTTCGGGTAGAAAATCTTCATATCCGATACCGTTGAAACAGGGGAAACCCCTGCCCCCATACTAGCCGGATCTACTTTCTTGATCACCTTTTCAATGGTTTCCATCTGACCTGCCACCGGAGTGGTAACAATCAGCCTGCCCAGCTTTTCATCTACCACTAACCGGGCCTTAGTAACGGCTGTATCAGGATTTTCTCGGGGGCCGGCCACACCGCTCACCGTCTGAAAAATCACGTTTGAGAGTTCCGTCGGAGTCATCTCAATCGGGTAAAAAATCCTCACATCCGTCGGAGAAAGTCCTTCCTTGTTTTCAAAGCGGTTGATCAGCTCCTGAGCCAAATCCACACGCTCCGTAGGACCGAAAATAACCATCGTCCTCGATGCTTCATCCCAAACCGCTGTCACATAATCTTCGGGGCTCGGCGGCAGAGGGATGTAGCTGTTCTTTTCTTTATTATACTGACTCTTGACCGGGGCAGTCGCTATACCAAAAGTCCGGTTGATTAAATCCGTCAGCACAGGGCCCGATGCGCTCAGGATATTGAACGTACGCATCTGGCGCTCCATGGGCGGAGCCACATCTGCAAGCATCAACAGCTTTTCTATCCGCTCAATATTCTCAATCCTGTCAGTCACAATAATCCCTTTGCCTCGGCCGGCAGGGAAAACTGAGCCCGCATTGGAAAGCATCGTTGTCGTCGATTGAGCAATTTCGTTCGGATCCAGGTTCTTGAAATTCAGCGCCACCGTTACGATTTCACCGGGACGCACATCTCCCTTTTCTTCAAGATTCCTTAAAACTTTAACTGGAGTCTGACGAAGCTTGGATAGCGGAAGAAGCCTCAAATAGCGATCCTGCTCAACCAGCATGGCATCCTTCATCGAAAGAATCAGGTTCAGTGTATCCAGCGCCTCGGTATAGCTGTAAGGCTCAGGATCCGAAAACTTCATCGTTCCTTCCAATGAGATGTCTACCAGTAAGGGCTTATTCACCATCTGAGCAAACCGCTCAATAACGGTCATGTAAGGAATTCCGTCAAACTGGAAGCGAATATTTTTTGCCTCCAGATTCGCCGTCGGCTCTGGAGCCGTCGGCGCGTTTACGGGTGCGTTTGTACCCACTGTATTGGGTTGAGCCGTCTGCGCTTTCGCGTAAACCAGGCTGGCTACCATGCAGCCCAGCAGCGCCGAAAGTCTTATAGCTTTTCTAATTGTCATTGTTTTTTAAATCTTCTTTCTGTTTAAGGTCTGAAGGGAGTTGTTCTTCGTTCATCTGATGCAACTGAGCCAGCGTGCACCCCTGTTCCAAAGCCCAATATCCCGAGGTGTTCTTCAAAATGACTCTACTTTCTGAATTCAAAATAGAATCGGGCATGGGCATGGGGCGATAATCCACCGCCATAATGGTCCATCCCTCTATTGTGTCGCCGGGCTGATAAACCGCCACGGAGCCGGTCTCCACATTCCTGAGGTGTATTTCAGACTTCCCGGCCCATTCGGAAAGTGAAACCACTTTTAAAATCTCCGGACGAAAAGCCGGAGGGGTATTGTTTTCAGCAACTGCCGTTGTTTCTGTGGAGGGGACATTTTCGGGGCGTTTCACGTAGGGACGGAACAAATCTCTGACCACAATTCCTTCATAAAGCTGGCGCTCCGGAGTCCCCAACTCTGCCACCGCAACCTCCGCCATCGTATTCGAACCCAGGCCCGATGGCGCCGGCTCCAAGACCAGAGTCAGATAACGAAAACCTACCTTAACAACACCCGGCTGGCTTGATGCCGAAAGCCTGACTCCTTCCAGTTTGTGCAGGGCTTCTGCGCTCTGCAAAAGATAAAGTAAGTCCACGACTTTTGTGAGCGGTCCCTCTCCCTGTACGGTCCAACCTACCTCACGAGCCAGACCGCGACCGACCCGTGTTGGTCCTACAGGTGAACGGGTGAACTGCCGCGGATTTAATTCCACTTGCTCAATTAATTGATTAAGCAGCTCGCCCAGAACTCCGTTAGCCTGATCCGTGTGAGTGTGAATCATCTTTTGCGCAGCAGCCTGGACTTCCTTCTCGGCTATCTTGTATTGATCCTGTTCTTTCTTGAGTTTCCCCAACTTTACCTGAAGCTGAGTCTTCAGACTTCTCAGGTCTTTAGCCGGTTTTACGATAGCCCCCTGTATCAATAGAACGATAACAATAACCGCAACAAAGGAGAGAACCACAATTGCCAGAATCTTTTCGCGACCTCTTATCTGCATAATTATCGACCTCCTCTACCGGTTTGTTGTTGGGCGCGGCCGGGGTTCCTGCGTTGCTGCTGCTGTTGTGAGGACTGGGCCTCACCTGCCTGTGCCGCCTTTTGATTCATCTCCCGACGCTGCTGTGCGCTCATTAAGGAAATATCATCCTGCGGCCGCTCCGGTGCCATACTCAATGTTTCCAGATCTGGCTTGGCCCCGGGTGAAAGCAAAAGTTCCATGCTCGTCTGGAACCCATATCCGCTTCTGCCGCTGACCGGCGTAATCGCCGGAGTTTTCAGCCTGTAACCCGCATCCCGCAATTGGGCATCGAGCTTTGCTATAATATCGCTTCGAGTCGCCCGGACTGATAAAACAATATTACTGCGAGCTCCCGTCGAAAAACTTGCCACATACAGATCTTGAGACTCGGGCAGCAAGGTACTCAGCACAGCCAAGTGGTCCAGCCAGTGTAACTCTCCACTTTTCCAAGCCCTCAACGAAAGAGCCTGAATTATGTTCTGCCTCCAGAGATTTTGGTTTTTTGAAAGACTGTTGACCTCTTCCTGAACCACGGCCAGCTCAGCCATTCGGGTCTTAAGAACATGAGAGCGAATCATAAAAAACATGCCAAATAACATTATTACAACAACAACCGCCAGCACCGCCTGACGAGTCTTGCCAGTATGAGGCATTGTCGGCTTTTTAGGATTCAAAAAATCGATGGATAAATGATCCTTCTCCAAAATCCCCGCAGCCAGCCCTACCATTGAAGTGAGAGAGAGTGTATCAAGATTCTCTTTATTTTTCAGCTGTAGGTGCTCTGCCGGGTTGAATTCTTCAATCCCAATGCCGGCCGCCTGGGTTCGCGCTCTGAGCGAATCTAACACCTGAGGCGTTTCTGCCCCCATGTTCATCACATAAATCTTACTGATCTGCCCCTGCAAATCCTCCTGTTCATAAGAGTGCAGACACCGTACCGTTTCTGTAGTTATCTGCTCAATCCGCTCTTTCTCCTGTTTTTTATCCTTTTGATCAAGACCGGATTCTTTTAAGGACGCTTCCCGGCTGAAAACCAGATTATCACCCCTGACCACATCCAAAATAACCGTATCTTCCGTTACAGAAAGGAGCATCAATGTTTCTGAAAAATCTTTCGGGACTACACCGCAATAGCGCAAGCTCTCAGCCCGGGCGTCCGATTGAAAACCCAATGCACTCAGCTTCAAACCGGCCGCTTTGCAAATCTCCTTGTAGCGGTTGACCACCATGACCGGAACCACTGCAACAGTAATCTGCAGCTGCTTTTCTGGCTTCTTTTCAGCTTCCGGAGCTTCAGAAGAGTCCGTTGCTCTCGCCTGCTCTTTGGCTACCTGAATCGAAAAATCTATGACTGCATCCTCTGAGCGAAAAGGTAAATCACGGGCAATCTGGAAGTGAACCATAGAGGCAGCCTCTCCCTCATTTTCCACAAACGGAATCATCATCTGCCTCAACATCACCTCTGAGCGCGGCACACCAAAAGCCACGCCCCCGGGGTGACATTTCAACTCTTTGAGCTTCTTGCCCAGGAGTTCTCCAAGCTCTTTGTCTTTTGCCATGGGAGGCACTTCCAGTTTTGCCTCTTCATAGCGCGATATCCTCATACGGGAGCCACGCTTGGCAGCCTGAAGCAATCTGAGCTCCTCACCCGCCAAGTCTAAAACCGTCACTGAGGAGGGCGCTTTTTTCAAATTCAAAAGCTCCCTCACCTTCTTCTCCAGATTTTTTATATTAAATTTTTCTGCCACGCCTCGTTCTCCCTAGATTGCTGCCGAACTGCTCCCATTGATCCCATTAACTCCGTTATCGATTTTAAAAGGCATCCCCAGACGCGTCAAATCACGCATCATCAGAATCCGGGGAGTCTCTCCGGCTATATCGACAATCACTTCCAACACACGATACCTCCCCGACGGAACCGAATACCCCATCACATAAAAATGATACTGCCACGACCGGGTCGTGATATAAGGATAAATGGCTCGAAATTTTTCCGGACTCAAAACAGCCTGATTCAAAAGCCAGGCAGGAGTATTGAGCTGATCAGCCAACAATCCCTCTCGGGCGGAGATAATCGCCTCTGCATCGCTCTCTTCCATTCCCGGTAAGACCAAGAGCACCTCTTTGGAGGCCGTATTCACGTTGATTAAGGCCGGGAGATAAACTTCATCTATCGTGGTGCACGAATCGAAAACCTTCTCCATTTCCTCGTCCGACAATTCCACCCGATAATCCCGCTCATTACCCTCTTCATCTTTTAATTTCTCATTGGAATTGAGCAACACGGTCAAACTCTCAATTCTTTTATTGTTCCTCTGCATCGCCTCAATAAAGGAAAGAGTTTCTGTAGACAAACCCAGGGTCGCCAGCTCCGCATTGGTGCTGTTAATATTGAGCCGCGGTTCTCCCAAACTATCACGGTTCAAATCATAAGATGCTGTCGTTAAAAAATGTCTCAGTCCCATGCCTAAAGATCCCGAACCTACACCCTCCAGGAATATATCTCCCACATCCTGGGTGCCACTATCGCTCTTCAGATTCATATCCAAATCCTTTCCATAAAGAGCTTTCAAATTATACCCCTCCCGGGCCACAAAAGCATCCAAAAACTCATACGTCGGAACCGTTGAGCTACCCTTTAGAGGAGGCACTTCAGTTTTACTCTCTTCCGGCTGACTGGGAGGGGCTCCTTCTTGGCTTTCACCGGTAACAGGAGCTATTTCACTTGCTCCTTCTTCCGGAAGAGACACGTCGAAATCGTTGTCTTCAATAGAGGATGTTTTCTCCTTCAGCGCAGCGAGAAGCTCTGAGTTTTCACTGGATTCCTTCAGAGCATCGGGCAAATATTTTAAATTCAATTTCCTGGCCTCATCCGTTATCCCATACGCAATAGCGCTTTCACTATCCTCAGAGCCACTCCAGTCATACACGGTGAAATACCATTTATCCTGACCATCCTCTACTACGAACTGATCTTTGAATTCATCAGGATTATCTCTCCATTCAGCCAATCCGGTTTCTGCGGCGAGTGCCACCTGAATAGCTTTGTAAACGCCGCTGAGCGCGATAGCCCAAGCCTGCTCACCCTCCTGGCCTGCACTTGAAGCTGTCTCTGCGGATTTCATCGCATAGAGCAAACTCACCGCCACCATCGAGCTCAGCAGAATAACCACCAATACCGCATACAGTACAAACCCGGGGCATTCTGTTTTCTTACAAACTCTCATCGTCCCCTCCTTGAGCCGAGTATATCAGATCCGATAGTGCCGGCATCCAGCCCTCCACTCAATAAGGCGCCCGAAGCTGCCCCCGGAGCTGCAGTCTGTTTTCGCGCATTGGGCAAATAAATGATCCTTTGAAAAACAACCACGTTGGTATCCAGTCCGCTGCTGATATCCTCTATCTGCTCCAACCCCAAATCCTCGTAAGGTGTCGTCTCCTGAGTACCAGCGGCAAATTCGTTCGTTTCCGAACCGGCGGATTCAGGCTCCGAAAAAGCCTGTTCAAAAACTTGGGCCTCTTCTTCAGCTTCCCGGGCAGCCTTGGCTTCTTCTGTCTCCGGGTCCTCTGCAGCCATCCGAATTTCAATACCCAAAGGCAATTCCTTCGAATTCCAGCTTGTAACCCACTGCGAACCATCATAATAACGGAGATTAAAATAGCCTATCCCGCGGGCGAATACATTGCTGATTACGATCTTCTTTTCTTGAGGAGCGCCTTCATCGATCAAACCCTCCATCGCCATGAAACCGTTGCTTTGCTGAAGCCCGGCATCCTCCCCCCAAAACTCATCGCCGGCAAAGAGGACTTCTGCATTCGTACCTTGAGAAGCAGCCTCTTCACCTTCCAAATTCTCCGAGAGCAAATTCGTCGCACCAAGACCGGAATTCAAGTTCCCAAAAATATTCGTTTCCATCCCCAAGGCATCTCCATCCAGGTTATTCGTAGCGCCTTGCTCCTCCTGCCCAGCAGTAATATTTGTCTCTGTTTGCCCCAACAAAATCGGCTCTTCTATGCGCTCCAGAACAGAAAGACCTCCCGCAGGATCCGGAGTAATTCGATAAAAAGTCTTTTTGAAAGTCGGCTGCATCCGAATGGACGCCATTTCTCCGCTTTCATTCGTGAGCAAGCTTCCCCGGACCGGCGGCTCCAGCCGGATAAATTCAATCGAAGAGGCGCTTCCTTTTACTCCGGCCAGGAGATCACTGCCCGGCACCGCGCAACGTAACTCAGAACTGAGCCGATCCATTACCAGTCGTACGGCTGTTATCCGGTCCATTTCTTCAAGAGCATCCTTCCTGAGCCGGGTCGACTGCTCATAAAAATAGAGAGCGACAACCATGATTCCGATGGCGATTGTCACAGCCAAAACAACTTCAAGCAACGTAAAGCCCAGCCGGCCCCTTCGCAAATTTTGCGAGTTGCTCTCCGGGAACACGTTGTTTTCCATTCCATCAACCATCGCCATACTGACCTCCTACTCCGAAGGCTCCATAAAAATAAACTGCCCCATCCTGTGAATCACCTGCCCGTCTGGCCGGTGAATTGCCACCTCCACTTTGAGCATCTCTGGAACAGGGCGGGCATTTCCGCTGTTAAATCCGATCGTCTCAGTTTCCACTTCTTCCGTCTCTATATCATAAGCCCATTCTCCAAAAGGCGCTTCAAAGTTAACACCTTCCACATCTTCCGCATCCACCAGCCCCATCTGAATCTGGGAAAGCAAGCTCACTGCCAGGTTCTGACCATGCACGCTATTGCGCATCCGCTCCACCGAATCCACAGCCGATTGAAGCCCTCCGGTTATGACTGAAAAAGCACCCACTACCAAGGCTAACGCCATCAGCACTTCCAGGAGAACACCGCCGCCCTCGCAGCTCATTCTCCTGAATTCAGCACATGATGAAATGATTCGGCTTCTTTGCATATCCTCTTTACAGAAAGAGCCTAAGGGCTCGGCGCAGGAATGGGAGAAAGACTTTCATCAAAAAGGTCTTCACCCAAATCATCTGCCTCCTCTTCCTCCTCCGGCGGGGTTTCCTCCAGATCTTCTTCATCAGTGAGAGCTGAGGGAGTGTATATCTTCCTCTCAACTAGCCCCGTTATCCCATTGAGCAAAATCACAACCGTACGTCTATCTTCTGAATCACATGAAACCAACCGCACTTCCACCGTTTCTGAAGAACCATCCGGATAAAAAAGAATATCCTGCGAATCCCTCACGGAAGACTCCAGGGAAGTCTCTTCTCCCTGTCCCAAATCGTTTGTTCCCTCTCCAGAAGAGCTCTCCCCATCTCTGACATCACCCAATATGGCAGAATAATTTTCCAGAGGAGCCAATTTCAACCCATTGGTCTGACTCAAACTATTTGTATCCTCCGGCGGGGGTGAGTAATCCCAAAATTGATCGCTCATCTCCTCCTCTTTCTGCTTACTAGCTGAACCATCTCCATTCAGGTGAGTAATAGAAATCACGGATACCAACTCGCCAATCCCCAAATTCAGCCAGGATACGTTCTGCAATTCGCTGAAACTTCCCGGATTACCCGTAGGGTCTTTCTCCACCAACACTTGAGGCACATATCCTTCGCGTCCCGAAAAGTCATTCGTCGAAACAAATCTCACGAGCACCCGCTGCCCCGTCTGAGTCGCTTCCGCACTGGCAAACCTGAACATGCTCTCAAATCGCGCGGCCCCTTCCTCCAGCTGAACTCCCCGTAAAGCCGGAGACATATAGAACACCGCTGAAGCCATGAAAATCATAAGAACGAGAACCACCAGTAACAGTTCTATCAACGTAAAACCGTTCTGGTGGTTCATAATTTTATGAAAGGGTTGCTGCTTACGGAGTTCCAGTTGTACCGCTGCCGAGTTCCATATCTTCCGCGGCATTCTCGTCCACCAGGATGATATCGTCATCCGTCTCGGGCTGACCATCTTCTCCCAGGGAGTACAGCTTATAGGGCAAACTTAAAGTTGTGCTCTCATCTTCCAGACTCAGACTGGTGGTGTCAGCCGGCTCATAAACCAGACCGTTCCCCCAAGCATCTTCAAACCTCGTTCCGGGTTTCAAGTAAGGACCCTGCCACTTTTCACCCAGACGCTCATTTTCAAAAGTAGGCTTGAGCATCAACGCCGTGAGCCCACCCTCGTCTTCTGTCGGATAATGTCCAATATTCAGACGGTACGTATCCAAACCATTCTGTACCTGTTGGAGGAACAATCGAGTCGTATTCTTCTCTGCTGCTTTTTGCTGCGGCAGCACATAAACCACTAAAACTGCTGCCAGCATCATGAGAATCACAATCACCAGCAAGACTTCGATCAGCGTAAAAGCGCTGTTACCCCTTCGCGCAAACAGCGCATTGTACTTCTTTATTCCTATATTCATATAATTTAAAAACTCCTGTTCTTCTCCAAAAAACAGCTCCTGAGAGTTGGACGCCTTCCTCTCCACGTTTATTCAATGGAAATACGCATACCGTAAAACATATTTTATTGAAATTCTCACCGTCCAATCCTTGGGCTCCCCACAAAACAAGCTTCCTTTTCCAAGCACAAAAACAATTCTCCCTAAGTGGGTTGAATCGTGGCTTAAAAAAGAAGTATCAGTTGCCCGCGGATGGTGGAGCCGAGGAGGATCGAACTCCTGACCCCCACAATGCCATTGTGGTGCTCTACCAACTGAGCTACGACCCCATCCGTGTCCGCTTTGTTGCACGCTACGCCTTTTTACTGGCGACCCTACCGGGACTCGAACCCGGGCTACTACCGTGAAAGGGTGGTGTCCTAACCGCTAGACCATAGGGTCACGCGCAACGGGGATGGACTCTACCAGAACCGTGGGGGTTTGCAACACTAAATTGGGAAAAAAGGGAAAAAAGAGGGATTCACTCCTCTGGTCCATCCGAAATCACCCCTTTTTTCCACAAAAAAACCATCGTCCCTTTAAATTTCTTGAAGTCAGTCTCACCATTTTGCTAACCTCTCCCCCGGTCTGCCCATGCGGGTGTTGTTCAATGGTAGAATGCGAGCTTCCCAAGCTTGAGACGTGGGTTCGATTCCCATCACCCGCTCCAGTGTCATCCTCCCTGTTTCCACATCTCCACCGTCTTTCAAACAAACAGCTTCTATAAAGCTCCTGAACAAAAGCACCCCTGCCCTTTTCTCAACTGGTTCGAGGAAAGAGTTCACGCGGGAACCGATTTTTTTGAGCAAAACCTTCATTTAATTGACAGATGAGAAGAATCGGAGAATAATCCTGGCCTGCGCAGGTTGCAATGGAAGATAATCTAACCAATACGGCTACGACTCACACAGCTCTATATGTGAGTATCGTGGTTTTCTATGTTTTAGCAATGCTCGGTATCGGGTATTGGTGTATGAAGAGAACCCGGAATGTTGGGGATTTCTTTCTGGGAAATCGTTCTCTGGGCCCTTGGATGAGCGCTTTCGCTTACGGCACGAGTTATTTCTCAGCCGTGGTTTTCATCGGCTATGCGGGCAAGCTCGGGTGGGGTTTCGGTCTGCATACGCTCTGGATTGTAATAGGCAATACCCTCATCGGGACGGTCCTGGCCTGGCTGGTTCTGGCCGGGCGAACGCGCGTGATGACCGCACGTCTCAACGCGATGACGATGCCCGAGTTCCTGGCAGCCCGCTACAACGCCAAACCGATGCAGGTCTTTTCAGGAATCACTATCTTTGCTCTCCTGGTCCCCTACTCCGCCTCCGTTTATATGGGTTTGAGCTACCTTTTCGAAAAAACAATGGGGCTCGAATATGGACAAGCGCTTGTTTTTCTGGCAGTTTTAACCGGTGTTTACCTGATAATGGGCGGCTATTTTGCAGTAGTAGTCAGTGATTTTGTACGCGGTCTGGTAGAGCTTGCCGGGGTACTCCTGATGGTCTATCTTCTGGTTCACATGAAGGGCGGCTTTGTCCACACCTTTCAGCAACTGATGAGCCCCGTCAATATGCCCGATCTTTTTACCCCGGATGGCGTTCTGAAGGGAGCATCCCCGGGGGGCCTCTTCCCCGGATGGGTGACCCTTGTGGCTCTGGTTTTTATTACCAGTTTCGGCCCTTGGTCTCTTCCGCAAATGGTGCAGAAGTTTTACTCCATGCGGGATAAAAAGGATGTCCTGAGAATCGTCTTTATTGCAGGCACTATCTCTCTTTTCCTATCGTTCGGCGCCTACTACACTGGCGCACTTACCCATCTTTTCTTCCCCAATCCGAGTGATCTGGCACCGATTACCAATGCCGCCGGGAAGGTCAATTTGGATATCTTGATCCCCCATTTTATTGTTACTTTTGTGCCCGCGTGGCTGGTATTAGTCATTCTTCTTCTAATTTTCTCAGCCTCTATGTCCAGTCTCTCTTCTCTGGTTCTGGTCTCCAGTTCCGCCATTGCTATTGATATTTACGGAGCTTTTTCCAAAGCCCCGGAGAAGAAAAAGACCCAGCGCACGATGCTCTATATGCGTATCTTGTGCGGGCTTTTCGTGCTGGTTTCTCTTTTGCTGGCCATGAAGCAGATTAATTTTATCGTAAACCTGATGATCATCGCCTGGGGAGCCTTGGGCGGAGCTTTTCTGGCACCTTACGTTTACGGTCTCTTTTGGCGTAGAACTACCAAGATCGGTGCTTATGCCGGGATGATCACCGGTCTCTGCCTCTCGGTGGGGCTCTTTTTAAAATGGGGCAGCCCCGGCATCCCTGTCGCCGGCGCCATTTCTATGATTGTGCCCCTGTTTGTAACGCCTATTGTAAGCCTTTTAACGCCTCCACCCAGTCCAGAACGAATCAAACAGATTTTTGGAGACGGAGAGAAAAACTAAAAACAGAAAAACTAAAAAAAGGTTTGCCCATTTAGGGTAAATCAAGTGTACTGATTGTTATGCAAATCGAAGTAAGCGAAATGTTGGGAGCAGCGGTTCTGAAGGTCGCTGGCAGGCTCAATGCCGATGTGGTAGCCGAGTTTGAGTCTCGCTGCAATTCTGCCCTTGAACAATTTGGCAACCAACTGGTTTTGGATTTCTCCGCACTGGAGTACCTGAGCTCTGCAGGCTTGTGCGGAATCCTCACTATTGGTAAAAAGGTGAAGAACGCTGAAGGGAATCTGTCCATTTGCGTTCCTTTCGGGACCGTGCGCCAAATCTTGGAATTGGCCGGCTTCAACCAGATATTCCCCATCCATGAAAATCTGGAAAAAGCGATGAAAGCCAATACGAAAGACTTTGGCGCATCGGCCGCCATTCGGACTGATCCCTCCAATAAGGTAAAAATTATCTGCGTCAGCGGCAGAGTGGATGCGGAAAGAGTTCCGGAGTTCAAATCCTACTATACGCCCCTATTGCAGGCAGGCAATCTCTTCTTTGTCTTTAACTTCGCCGAGGTGGACTATATGAGCTCGGCAGGGCTCTGCGCAATTTTGGAGCTGGGTAAAGAATTGAAAAAGACCGGCGGCAAAATGGCTATCTACATCCCTAGTGGGACCGTGCGCCATATTCTCGAAATTTCGGGCTTTGCGGATATGTTCCCTCTTTGCGACTCCGAAGAGGAAGCCGTCTGGGAAGTTCTTTAAGTCACAATATTTCGGAATATCGCCCCATAACCTCGTCAGGGCGTAAAACCTCCTTTTCTGCAGCGGGAGGGAATGTGTGTTTTGTAGTAAGGCATGAGCGTTCAATCTGCGACATCTCATAAGCTGCCGGTCAGCGTTTGCATGATTTCCGGAGCTGAAGCCCATCGGATTGGAAAAGCTTTGGAAAGCGTCCATTCCTGGGCTTCAGAGATTATTGTTGTTTTGAACCGGGAAGTCTCCGATGGCACCGATTCTATCGCTGCCAGCTTTGGGGCAAAAGTTTATCGCGAACCTTGGAAGGGGCACATTGCCCAGAAAAACAGCGCCGCTGAGAAAGCTTCACAACCCTGGATTCTCGGTCTGGATGCAGATGAAGTCGTCTCGGATCCCTTGCGGGATGAATTTTTTTGCACGCTCTCTGACGCGAAACGGGTCGGCACCTGCAGCGGGTTTGACTTCCCTCGCCTCTCCTTTTTTCAGGGACGCTGGATACGCCATGGTGATTGGTATCCGGATCACCAGCTCCGGCTCTGGAAGCGCGGGGCCGCTGTCTGGGGAGGCATTAACCCCCATGATCGCTTGATTCTTGAAGGGGAAAAAGGAAGGCTTCGCTCCAATCTCCTTCATTACACGGGTGAATCTATAGATAAAATGGTTTCTAAAATAGCACCCTACAGCAACGACTTCGTTGAGAATTTCAAGCAATCGGGCAAAGCTCCCAGCGTTTTGGATTTGGGTTTTCGTCCCTTTTATCGTTTTTTTCGCGCTTATATTCTCCGTCTCGGTTTTCTGGATGGCTGGCAAGGCTATTTCATTGCCTGGAGCAGTGCTTTTGCGGCGGCTGTCCGTTACAGCAAAACCTTTGCTGAAGCCCAAAACGAAAAAACTCATAACCCTTGAAGATTAAAGAGTTAAAGTGTGATTGATCAAACGCAGAATAAAGATATTTACCCACTTTGTTCCCTGGTAATAGTAACCTATAATCAGGAAAATTTTATCCGTCAAACACTCCAGGGCGCCTTTGCTCAAACCTATCCTAACCTGGAAATCGTTGTTTCTGACGATGCTTCTCGCGATAAGACTTGGGAGATTATTCAGGAGATGGCACAAACCTACCAAGGCCCTCATCACATCGTTTTGAATCAAAACGAAAAAAATCTGGGTATTGGCGGGGGTGCAGGCAAGGCGATGCAGTTGGCCAAAGGTGAAATTATTGTTTGGAATGATGGGGATGATATTTCGCTCCCGGAGCGGGTCCAATGTATTTGCAAGGCTTTTAATCAACAGGGTCCCGACACAATGATGATTTGGTCTAATCATGAACCAATCGATGCGCAAGGCAATATATTGGGACCTTATAAAAATTTTAGAAAAGATGTCCGTAAAAAGACCCGTTCTCTTTCTGGAATTCATCGCAGAATCCGCATCCCGTTTGGTGCAGTAACCGCATGGAGGCGACTGGTGAGCGACTCTTTTGACGGGATTTCTTCCTCCTATGCCGGGTGGGATAACATCGTCGCATTTCGCGCTCTTTTGCTGGGCAAGGTAGGTTTTGTGGCTGATGTATTGGTGCAGTATCGCACTCACGCAGCCAGCACATTGAATGCGCCAGCGGCGGACGATTTAGTTAAAGATTACCGCAAGCGTGCACGAGAACGGGATGCCTGGTATCTTCAGGCCTTCTCTCAACATCTGATAGATATCCACAAAATTGTTCGAAAATCTCCGGATCGTTCTGTCGAGCTTTTAAAGATTGAGCGCATGATTGTAAAACAGATACACAAGTCTGTGCTTTCTTATGAAATCATGTCTTTGTTTCCAAAACTTTCCATGAAATTGCTGGTGAGAGCTCTGCTCTGGCCGGAGTTTTATCGATACTTTCTCCTGGCACCTCTCTACCGATTGGGATGGTATAAGAGACGCTAACCCATCAATTATGAAAGTTCTCCATCTTAACACGATGCTTCGCGGTGGCGGCACCGATGACCAATGCGTCAAGGTCGTCGCAGGACTCCGTTCTCTGGGTGTAGATGCCCGAATCATGGGGCCTGGCAAGTCTGAGTTTTCTTCTCAATTGCAGTCCTTTCAAATACCCCAGATAGCCACTCCGCCCGAAGGCCCGCTCAAAATTCATTTCATGAGAGCGGTTGCGCGAGAAATTCGCACAGGAGGTTATGACATCGTCCACGCCCATCATGGCCGGGACTACTGGCCCACATTCCTCTCCGTGCCCCTTTTCTTTCGACGGCCCAAAATCGTTTTCACGCGCCATCTGGCCAAGAGCCCAAGGTCACTCCCCAGCAGATTTTTTCTGCTTCGGCTTTGTGACTGGGTGATTGCCGTTTCTAAGTTCACCCGCCAGGTCATGAAAGAAGGCTTTAATGATCCTGATTCTCCGGAACCTGAACGCCACTACCGTCCTCGACTCTTGGGAGATACCTCCAAAATTTCCGTCATCCCCTGCTGTATTGATACCGAGCGCTTTTACCCGCAGCCTCCTTCGGCTCAACTCCTGAAAGAATGGAATCTGGGCCCCGATCATTTTATTTTTGCGGTGGTGGGCGGCTATGATCACCCTCGAGGCAAAGGTCAGCGCGAATACCTCAAGGCAGCCGCGCTCATACATAAACAAATCCCTTCTGCGCGCTTTCTCATCATTGGCCGCGGATCGCTGGCCGAAACACTGAAGCGGGATATTCAACAACTGGGACTCGAAGGCAAAGCATTCCTTCCACCTTACTCGCACGATATGCCCGCAGTCATGAATTCTATCCATTGTCTGGTACATCCCGCTATTGGGACTGAATCATTCGGACTGGTCTTGTTGGAGGCTTTCGCTTGCGGTCGGCCCGTTATCGCCTCAGCCTTGGACGGCATCCCGGAGGCTTTTCACGTGGTAGATCGCGGAGAGCTGGTTCCTCCGGAAAATATTGAAGCCTTGGCCCACTCCATGAAGAATATCTTTGAAAGTGATTCTTATCCCACCGAAGCCGAGCGAAAGGCCATGCACATACAAGTAAAGACGGAGTCCTCGCTCCCGGTCATGGCATCCCGCACCTATCAACTTTACAAACAACTTTTGAATCATGAGTAATCACTCCTCTCGCTGGCCCAATACACTCCCCACAATTTTTTCATCATGGGAAGGCAAGATGCCACCCCCTAAATAATCTTGAATATCACCCTCCAAGATTGTTTAATCAGTCGGAGTTCATTATTGATGAATGCAGTTGAACGGATGGATGATGCCAAATGCGGCAAAGGTGACTTGCCTTTGACCGTATCGGCTTTCCGTCGACTGAGTTGGCTTGGCCTCTGGAAGCATCCTCTCCCCTATCTTCCTGTTATTGACAGATTTACCATCAAATTGCTTGTTCTGTTATTCCAGAAAATGACTCTGGATATCACTGGCTTGGAAAATGTCCAACCGGAACGCGACCCTTTCATCCTCGCCATGAACCACAATCAGAAGCCTGAAGCCATCGCGATTTCCTCGCTCATATTTTTTCATCGAAGAGGAAAAATAATACATTTTTTTTCTGATTGGAATTTTCAACTCATCCCCATCGTGAGCTACATTATTCGCCGCTCTAAGGTGATTACGCTCACTCGCAAGTCCGCAAAACCTAAATTTTTAAACGTTTTAAAACCTTTGTTTGAGCTCCCGGAGCCGCCTTTTGATGTTGCCAAGAAAAAATTGGCAGCCGGGGCATCCGTTGGAGTCTATCCTGAAGGGACGATTAACCGGGACCCCAAACACCTGTTGAAAGGCTTCCCCGGAATGGCGCGCCTTTCCATTGAATCGGGCCGCCCGGTAGTTCCCATGGGGATAAGTTTTCCCAACCTCCCGAAAGGAAAGAATATTCCCGACTGGGAGCCAATGCATATATCTATAGGCAAACCAATGTACCCTCCTGTCGTTGAGGAAGTGGCACGTTTGGAAGATGCCCGGGATTGGCATGCGGAGATTATGAGTGAAATCTCAAAACTCTCCGGCAAAGAATGGTGCGGGAATTCTCTACGAAAGTGATTATAATATGTCTGGTAGCTCCAAAATAAGCGCTCTGAAAATCACAAATGAGGCCCAACGCCAGCTGGCGTTGCAGGTCCTCAGGGTCATTTATTGTCAGGAAAAAAATTGGGTCGGTGATGTGGATAAGGTCTTCGAAGTTTCAGACATGACCCATCCCTCCGTCTCATGGTTTCTGGCTCTTTCGGATGAGGAACCCGTTGGCGTTCTCCGCGTTCTCTACGAGCCTCCCTTGGACCTCTATAAAGAATACGGCTTTAAAAAGCTCGATTGCCCCGTCGATGTAGAGGCTTGCGTTAAGGACCTGAAGATTGCAGAAATTGGTCGCTTCGCTGTACTCCCACAACATCGCCGCAATGTCTCCATTGTCGCTGCCCTGATGAAACTAGCCGTCATGGACACCCTGGAGCGCGGTTTCACCCACTATATCACCGATATCTTTGAAGGTGAGGTCCACAGCCCCTATCAGTTCCACACGCGGGTAATGGGCTTCATTCCGGTGGCAACTCACGACGTGGGCGAGCTCAACTGCCCCAACCGTCGCATTACAATGGTGTTGGACCTGGCCGATTGCTACCATCGCACCAAGAAAAACGGCGGTTGGATTTTCAGAGCCCTCACCTCAGATTGGGGCGAAGAGCTCCACAAGAAAATGGAGAATTCTGTTCCCTTGATCAGGAGTTCTCAGCCCGATTAATCAAAAGAATCTTTCCTCCTGAAGAGTGACTCTAGGGGGAACTCTCACGTCTCGAGGGAAAAAGCTGTCCGCGCTGAATGCTCCATTCAGTCATTTTGAAATCCAGCTCCTGAGACCAGTTTTTGGAAGTACAGGTCATAAACATCTGCCCTCGTCCCGATGCTACCCGGCTCAGAAGGGGTAAAAAGGCTTGACGCCTGTGCTGGTCCAGCTCTCCCATCACGTCATCTATGAGAAGAACAGGCAGGACTCCGTGTACTTGAGTGAGATATTCAGCCTGTGCCATTTTCAGTGCCAAAGCCCAGGTGCGTTTTTGTCCCTCGCTCCCTTGTTTTAATACCGGCACTCCGTTCATGAGAAAATCCAGATCGTCTCTGTGAGGCCCCACTACGGTGTAGCGCTGTGCCAATTCCCTCTGTCGACTCTGCGCCAACTCTACGGAAAAATCTCCCTCCACATTGGGACGGTAATAACACTGAACTTCCTCGCACTTCTGGTTAGCGATCTTCTCATAGGTCAGGCAGACCGTAGGACGGATTATTTGAACCAAATCCGATCGTCTTCGAATGATTTCGGTTCCACAAGCGACCAGCTCTCTGGAAAAACCCTCCAGTACTCCTGCCGAGATCTTTCCCGTTTTTAAAGCCGCATTTCGGGAGCGCAAAGCCAATCCGTACCGCTGAAGAATTGTGAGATAGGCCGAGTCTGTCTGAGCCAGGAGAAAATCCATATAACGTCTCCGATACTGGGGTCCGCCTTTAATCAAAAGCATATCTTCAGCGCAAAAAACTACAGCCCGGATCGTCCCGTAAATATCTTCTGTGCGGGCAATCCGCCGGCCGTTCAATACCAGATTTCTCTCCCGGGCTGACCAATAGGTTTTTACATGGTTTTCACGCTCGCCTACCAGAACTCCTCCGACAAAGTATCCCTTCTGCCCTGCTCTCACCAACTGAGAATTGGGGACACCCCGAAAAGATTTAAGCGTACTGAGAAGGTAAATCGCTTCCAGAAGATTACTCTTACCCTGGCCGTTATCTCCCAGAAAAAGATGGAACCCCGGCTGAAACACGGCATCCAAAGCCGTATAATTCCTGAAATCTCGAAGCCTGAGCTCTTTTAGGTGCATAAGCTTCCCCAATAATCAACCGAGAGATTCCAAAACCTCTCGTCCTGAGGCACGTTTAAGACGGTCCCAAACCCCTTCCCATTGGGAAGTGCGGGGCGGAGCCTGCACAATGATGGCCTTGCACCCACGTTCGTCACACTGGTATAGGGTTGAGTAAAGCGCTCGAGCATAAGCTCCGGGTTCCTTTGCAAGATGAGAAATCAGCATGTACTGCTCTCGAACCTCCAGGCGGGTTAGAATCAAGGCGATCTCCGAGGTCTTCAATCCATGTTGCTCGGCAAAGCGCAGAATATCCTCTTCAATATCGCAAGAAATCAAAAATAAAGGGGCCTCAGGAGAATAATGTCTGGAGAGTTGCCCCGGACTCTTTAGCGGCGCCGCCGCCCCCCCTCCACTGTGAGACTCTCTAACTGCGGTCGTAGTCGGCTTACTCCCCAGAACCGCATCAATCATCTCCCTGCTGATCATCCCCGGCCGCAAGACCCGCGGCTCTCCCGGAGAAGATAGATCCACTACTGTGGATTCAATACCCACGGCGCACGGCCCTCCATCCAGGATAAGGGGAATCCTAGACCCCAGGCTGGATCGTACATGCTCAGCGGTTGTCGGAGAGATAGAGTTTGAGCGATTCGCACTGGGCGCAGCCAAAGGAAAACCACATTTCTGGATTACTTTCTGGAAAACCGGATGCGCCGGCCACCGTATCGCCACCGTATCCCCTGCGGCCGTAACCACATCAGGAATTAATGGAGACCGCTTCAGGATAATGCTCAGAGGGCCGGGCCAAAAAGCACGTGCCAGTTTATCGGCTTCCGGAGGCCAGGAGATGACGCATTCTCTTGCCATTTCCAGGCTCCCCACGTGCACTATAATCGGATTGAAAGAAGGGCGCCCTTTAGCCTGAAAGATTTTCGTTACGGCTTGCGGATTCCGGGCATCGGCCGCCAAACCATATACCGTCTCCGTGGGCAGAGCAATCAGCTCGCCTTTTTGCAGAAGCCGGACAGCCTCTTCCAGAGCCTCACCGAGGTCTTCATCGCTAAACGCAGGCAGAATCAATGGACATTCTTCTCCCGGTGCCCTCTTACCGGATGCAGATTTTATTTTCATCCCTGCCTCGTCCCACTCTCTGCACTTCGTAATAATCGCAAAACCTATTTTTTCACCGGCACGAAAATTACGCAAGTGGGCTTGGAAACCTTGACCGGCTCCTGTGCGCTTCGACTAAGCTCCCCAGTCTGAGGATTCACCAAAAAGCTTATCAAATCATTCGAATCCTGATGTGCCACCAAAAGCGTCTTGCCGTCTGGATGAATGGCAAAATCACGCGGATTCTTTCCTCCTGTAGGCACATGGCCCAGCGGATTTAATTTACCCGTTTCCTGGTTAATAGAAAAAATAGCAATGCTGTCATGCCCACGATTGGAGGCGTAAAGAAACTTCCCATTGGGATGAATCCGTATTGCCGCCGCAAGACTGGTCCCCTCAAACTCCGGGGGCAAAAGGCTCCACGAGTCTACTTTCTCCAGCTTTCCATCCTCGTGGTACGTATTCTTTTTGATATTCTTCCACAAAAAGCTGTCAAAGGCTGCGGAATAAAGGCAGACCGTGTTGTTCAACTCATTAAGCACATAGCAAAAAGGCTTCTTGGGATGGAATACCATGTGCCGGGGGCCAGCCCCGGGTTCTGCCTCCATAAAAGGAGTGGAAGAAGCTGTGAGGGGAATCCCCGTCCGATTGTACACATAAATCGAAATGCGGTCGGTTCCCAGGTCGCAGCAATAGAGATAACGCGATTTGGGGTCAAAAGCCACCTGATGGGCATGAGGACCTTCCTGGCGTTCCTTGTTGATGCTTGATCCGCTATACTGGAAGAAAGCCGTTGCGGAACTCAGCTCACCATTCTTTTTATTGATCGGGAAAATGGTCAGACTGCCACTACCATAATTGACCACAGCAAGCCTGGTTCCCTTTTGATCCACGGCCAGATGGCAAGGATAGGTTCCTTGAGTTGGAAGCTTGGAAATCTCCTGGAGCTTCCCCGTTTCGGAATCTATGGAAAAAGCGGAAACCGTACCGCTTCCGTCAAAAGAGGCAGTTTCATTCACGCAATAAATAAAGCCACCCTTGGGATGCGAAGCCAGATAAGAGGGGTTATCGGTTGTAACCGCCAGCCCTTCCATTTTCAAAGCCCCGGTGGACGGATCATATGTACCGTAGTTTATTCCGAAATTTTCGTCGCTGTGATAGCCGCCTACGTATACGCGCCAGGCCTCTGCACCTTGTGATTGCGCTGCTGGCAAAACAAACATTGAAAGCGCAGCAATCCACATGAATGCACTACTCAATTTTTTCCAAGGAATTCTCATCTCTTGTTCTCCGGTTTTATTTTTTATTCAGGTCTATTCCCTCAAAAAGTTGATCCAGGCAATTAAACGAGGTATGGGTGGGCTCACTCCTGAGAATGGCCTCAAGGTAATTAATTCCCTCATTCACCGAACGCACCGTTTTGGGCAAAGTCGCCCCGGAGGCATTGGGATGGCCTCCTCCGCCCAGTTTGCGAGCTATAGCCAAAGCTCCTCCGGTCATGCTGCGGATACTCACTACCACGGAAGCATTGCTCTTCCTGAAAAGGGTGATCAACACCGAGTACTTTCCCGCAAGCTCTTTGAGCAATTGATTGATGATCAGGTTGCCGTTCCCCACCGCAATCTCCACCACCGCGGTATCGGGGCTCACCTCGGTAATGTTTTTACGGCTCCACTCAAGACCAATCGGGTTTTCAACCACTCTTTTCACCTCCATCACCTTAAGCAAAGGATGCTCAAAGAGCCGCTCTAATTCTCCCTCGATGATATCGTAAAGCTTCCAGAAAGTGTAAGTCTTGACCAGGTTCGCGTAATCCATCGCAACATTGAAATCCGGATCACTCTCCAGAAATAAATCGGCAATGTTGGAGTAGTGGACGATTTTGTCCAGTTCCGGAGAAGAGATACCAACCTCTTTGCACAGCTCATAGCAAAGCAGGCTGGCGGATTTCTCCGGCGAATGAATCAGCTGGGTATGGGTAGGAGGAGTATCTTGACTCAAATGGTGATCCACCACGACCCAGGAAGGCTTATCCATCCGCTTTTCAAAAGTCAAGTCACATACCCAGGCTGAATGCTCCACAAGCTGACGCTTGCTCCAAGCCTCATTATTCCAGGCTTGTAGCTCGCAATCCAATCCGTGAAGTTTCCTGGCTATTTTTTTTAAAAGCAGGCCTGAAACAAAGCCGTCTAGATCACTCTCATGGGTGATGATTATTTCCGGTTCGGGTAAGAACACCATCGCACCTCTGAGAGTATGCCATTCTGCTCGCGCTAGCGAGAAAAAAGGGGCTGATTTAAACTCGAATCACGTTAGATAATTCGATTCTAATCTTCTTTTAATCAGACGGTTCTAGATCAAAGCCTCTATTCCGATCGAACTTTAATCACAAGTGGGTTACTTACGCCTGGCTCTCACAAAATAGAGTTCAGGCCCTTCTCTCCACTCCAAAATCTGGAAACCGACCTGAGAAAGCAATTCTTCCATCTGAGCCCGATCCGGCAAAAAATCCTGCTCAACCGCCCCGCCCACTCGCGCATGCATCGCATTGAGTGCTTCACGGCTGCAAAAATGCAATATGATAAGCGTTCCTTTGGATTTGAGGGATTTTGCGATATTCACCAGTGCCCTGTGCTTATCTCTGAAATGAGGAAACGCATTATAACAGAAAACAGTATGATATGAATGCATCCCGGGTGCCTCCAGACAAATATCCGATACCATAAATTCCGCTGATAATTTCACCTGCTTGCAGGCCTCCGCAATCATCGCGGGCGAAAAATCGGTCGCAGTGACACGGCCCGGATGTACCTGCTGGCAAAGCCAAGCCGTATACTGACCGGGACCGCAGCCCAACTCCAGAACATGGTTCCCCGGAGCCAATGCCAATGCCTCTTTCATCGCGTCAAACTGCTTTAACGTGCTCTCCGGATCGGGATTCATCTCTTTCCACCGAGCTGCATGACCATCAAAAAAAGCAATTCGAGGATCTGTCTCGGGATTCCCCTCATTATGTCTGACTGTTTTTTCCATCTTCTAAAAGTTTATAGCGCAATTTCAGTAATACGATTTTTAACTTGCATAACACTGTTTCAGGTGACACAGTGGCGTTGGTCATGATAGTCCCTCTCTTGAGAGGACGTCAAGAGGACTGAATAGCAATCTAGCTAAAGTTGTAAAATGAAAAAAAGCGGATTAATAACGAAGTGTTTTTTCCATAGGTGTACCTTGCTATCATGCTTGACGGCTCTGTCCGGAATAGTGATCGCCCAAGCCGAAACGCATTCAAACCTCCAGTCTGTCAATGAAACTGGTGCGAGTGCCTGGGTGGAAAGCTTTCCCTTTACCATTCGCGGCGTCATCACCACTACCCTGGATGAAGTGCTGGATTCGACCCCCAATTTTCTTCCATGGGATAACGGTGCCAACTCAGGCAATTTAGGCGCAGAGTGGCAGATATTCATCCAGGCTGTGGATGAGGGCGATTTTGGAGGGACAGCCCTCTGGATGGGCCAGAATTACGGCAATCAGCCTTGGATCCGCAATGAGGCCATGAGTTATTCCAATGAAGACTGGCTTGAAAACCTTTTGCACGTAACGAAAGATCCGGACTCAGGAATTGCCTTTGCACCCGGTGACCTTGTGGAGGTTACAGCCCGCAAATCCATGGCTTACGGCGGAAAACGTAATATCAACGAAGCTCACAGCAAATCTACGGAAAACAAATTCGATATCCGCCTCCTTGAGGCTGACTATGGGCTGCCTGAGCCCTTGCTTGTTACGCTGAGCGACCTGGTCCTCCCGGACGAAAGCGGCGAAAACTCTCAGTTGAATATATTCGACCCGACTCGCCAGACAGGCGGCGAACACTACCAGGGAACGAGGGTTAGAATCAATGGCCTACAAATAGTGAGCGCTGAAGGATGGAACCCGGAAGAAACTTGGCCCAAACGCGGAAATATCAAAGTCACAGATGGTAATAACCGCTTTTTCGCCCTTCGCCATCCCCGCAGAAATATAGGCCCTGTCCCCACTGGTGTCTTTGATGCAATCGGTATTATCAATCAGGAGTCCGGCTCCGCCACCCTGGGGACTACCGGCTATGAACTTTTCATCCAAGAGGTAGTCGACAAAAGCCCCGCCCCTCAGTTGTACATAGACGCATCCAATGCTATGATATCATGGGCTGCTGAGAGCAGCAATTGGGTACTGGAAAGCGCATCCACTGCTGATGGTTCGTGGATTGCCGTTGAAGTAATGCCCATCTTTGAAGAGGGAACCTATAAGGTCAAAATAGAGTTCTCTCAGAAACAAAGTTTTTACAGACTGAGAAAAAACAAATAGACCGAGTTGAGTCTTAACGAAATACAACAAAAGAAACACCCGGCTCAGTCAGCTTTTACGCTGATTGAGCTCTTGGTCGTTATTGCTATCATCGCCATTCTGGCAGGGATGGTTCTTCCGGCCTTATCACGCGCCAGGGAGCAGGCTGTGGCGCTCCGTGTCCGGGGAGACTTGAACCAGATATCCATGGCACTCCTGATGTATTCCGATGATCATGAAGGCGCCGTGCCGCCCGTCCGCATCAATTGCAATACGGATATGTCCACCCATTGGTGTGAACTGCCAACTGAGCTTTCCGAGGGCGCATATCTTCCACGCAGCGATAAACCCGGAATGGCGGCACACATGGAAGACCTCTTCAATCGGGGCCACACCTATAAATATGCAACCCCGGGCCCCTGCCTTCTCAATGAATCGCCCGGTACGGACTATCAGGTTTGGGTTCCGGATGATTTCCCGGTCTCTCAGAGCCAGACAGGTAAGTACTATGACTCACTGGAGAATTCACCCGTTAAATGGGTAGTCTGGAGTATGGGACCTCGCCCCAGCAGCAGTGAGAGCCAGCACGCCAAGGCCCCGCTTACTTCAGAAAGCTGGTACAAACGCACCGGCGGAGGCGGCATCTTGATGCAAGGACTCCAAAAAAACGGCCAGTGGATTAAAAGCCCTTGAACTTGATGAAATTCGTTTATCTTTTCCTTTTCGTTCTTCTCTGTGTCCTATCTCCGGGCTGCCAAAGAAACGCTCAGCAGTTCCCTGAACATGGCAGAGCCATCCTGGTGACAAACTCCACTTTCGAATGCGCGGCTCGAGAGTTTCTCGATCCTGAAAATCTCCTCGTCGCTCGATTGAGCGAACCGGGAACCTGTCCCGGACATTTCGACATCCAGCCCAGCCACGCCCTACTCATCAAGCAATGCCCCATCGTGGTCCGGTTTGAGTTTCAAGCCTCTCTCGATTCTAAAATCCGTGGAGTAGCCCAAGGTGAAAATAAAAAAATTAAGGTCATTTCCGATGAACCTGGCCTATGCAAACCGGAAACCTATCTCGATATCTGCCGTCAAATAGGCCAAATATTCCTGGATGAAGGTTGGGTTCCCATTGAGACGCACAACACAAAAATGGAAGCGGTCCAATCCCGAATGGCTCTGCTGACAGAAGAAGTTCGTAGCCAGATCAAATCCAAAAAACTAGATGGAGTCCCTGTTCTTGCAAGCCCTCATCAGAAAGTTTTTTGCGAATGGCTTGGCCTGAGCGTTCCGGCCACCTTCAGCAATTCAGATCACTTCACAATTAACGATCTTCTCGAATCGTTCAAAAAAGGAACCTCGGCTAACATCTCGCTCATCGTTGCCAACGAGGCCGAAGGACGACGGGTAGCGGATCTGCTTTCTGAAAAAATGAAAGTTCCCGTTGTCGTTTTTGGTAACTTCCCGCAGATCACAGGCGACCATCCTTTTGACGAACTCTTGAAAAAGAATCTGGCCCAGATACTCTCTGCCGTGTGACAACTCAAGCCCAACAGCCCATTCCCGTTGTTCATTTATCGAACATCAAAGTCACCCTCGGAAAGAGGGATGTTCTTTCTGTGGACTCTTTCACGCTTCAGGAAGGCGAAATCTGCGCTCTCATGGGACCCAACGGAGCCGGGAAAACGACGTTTTTGAAACTTCTCCTGGGAATGATTTTAAAACAAACCGGAGGAACTATTCAGCTCTTTGGCCAGACCTTGAGTCCGCATAACCAGAAACTCCTCCACCAATTACGACGCCAAGTGGGCTATATCCCGCAGCAATCACTGGTGGCGGGTGAATTCCCCCTGACCGTGCGCGAGGCCGTTGCCTCTGGCCGCTCGGCCACAATAGGCCTTTTTAAAAGACTCCGGCCCGAGGACTGGCAGTCCGTAGACCATTGGCTTGAAGAGCTCGGTATTGCCAGCCTGGCAGAACGCTGTCTGAGCGAGATTTCCGGCGGTGAACAACGAAAAGTCATGATCGCCCGCGCAATGGCCCAAAATCCAAGGCTCCTTCTTCTGGATGAACCTACTGCGAACTTGGATATGGGCTGGAGAGAACAAATAATTCAGACCATCCAGACACTCTATCGGCGAACCCGAATGACCTTCATCCTGGTTTGCCACGAGCTGGAAACAGTCCCCGCATGCTGCAAACGTGTCGTATTGATCAACCGGGGAAAACTGCAAGCCGACGGCCCTTTGGAAGAGGTCTTTACTCCCCGGCGAATTCAAGAGCTCTACGGGTGCCAAATGAGCCTCTCTCACAGGAATGGCCGCTATTTTGCCATCCCCGATCCCATTCCTTCAACCTCCACCCTCTGACTTTGATGGATTCCACTTTCTTCACCTCATACAATTCACTCCTCCTGTGGATCCCAGCCCTTTTGTGCGGATTTCTTTCCGGAACCACCTGCGGGACTTTGGGTGCTTTTGTGGTAGGCATGAGGATTCCCTTTATCGGCATCTGCGTTGCGCACGCCGCCCTGGCCGGAGCGGTCTTCGCCGCTCTTTTTGGGCTGGAAGGCCAGTGGCTGATGCTCCCGGCTCTGTTCACTTCGGGTTTAACAAGCCTCCTCCTGGGCGTAACCAATCCACGTTGGATTAAAATGGATGACAACGTGATGATGAGCGTTCTCTTTTCCGCCACGATGGGATTGGCCTTTCTCGGACTGGGCCTCTTCAGCATCATGGGCCGCACCGATGGAGACGTACGCACCCTCCTCTGGGGCAGCATCGCCTTTTGCCGCTGGTCAGATGTCTGGATTATGCTCTGCGTGGGAGCTCTCCTGGCGCTCTTCATTCTGGTTTTCTACAAAGAATTACAGGCGATCTTGTTCTCTCGGGAAATAGCTACTGCTTCCGGAATCCGAACAGGAGCCATCTGGGGCGGATTTCTTCTTTTAACTGCGTTGGTCTTCACTGTCTCGCTTCAATCCGTCGGCGGTTTGATGGTTTATAGCCTCGTGACAAACCCGGCCGCAGCCGCTTTTCAGCTCACCCGTGGTGCCGCGCGATGCATTCTCCTTTCGGCCTTCTTTGGAATGGTCAGCGGATTAGGCGGCTTTTTAATCTCTGCTTGGACAGATCTCCCCAGCGGGGCCGTGATTGTCCTCTTAAGCTCCTCCATTGTCCTCGTCTCAGCTCTTTGGAGACTGGGCAAAAAGCGCTGAGATCAGCCCCTCAAATATAAAAACGGTCTACCTTGTTAAGGGTAAACCGTCTAAAAACAAAATCTCGGAAACAAATCCCAAACCACCCGGGGCTAAGCTTTTTCGGTCGGCTCCTGCAACAGTTTTTCCACAAAGTTTGTGGCATAGTTACCCCGACGAAACTGTTGATTATTTAAAATCCTTTGCTGGAAATTCACCGTTGTCTTAACGTCATTGATCATCAGCTCGCTTAAAGCGCGGGACATCCTCTCAATGGCATCTCCTCGATCCTTGCCCCTGACAATGAGCTTGCCCAGCAGTGAGTCGTAATAAGGAGGAATCGTATAGCCCGCATAAATATGACTGTCAAAACGAACACCGCGCCCGCCGGGGGTGTAAAGCATCCGAATCGTCCCGGGACAGGGACGGAAATTGGCGGTGGGGTCTTCCGCGTTAATCCGGCATTCAATGGCATGGCCCTGGGGCGCCATATCACCCTTGATGCTCAAAGGCTTGCCTGCCGCAATAGCAATCTGCTCGCGCACGATGTCGACTCCGGTCACTTCTTCAGTGATCGGATGCTCCACCTGAATGCGCTTATTCATCTCCAGAAAGTAAAAATCTCCCTTTTCATCCACGATGAATTCAACCGTTCCCGCATTCGTATACCGCGCCGCCTTTGCAACTGCGATAGCAGCCCGGCTCATCTTTTTGCGCAGATCTTTGAACCTTGTGAGAATCAGCGGCGAAGGCGTTTCTTCAATCAGTTTTTGATTTCTACGCTGAATCGAGCAATCACGTTCTCCCAGGTGAATGACATTGCCCTTATTGTCCGCCAGCACCTGAAATTCGACATGATGAGAGACTTCAATGAACTTTTCGATATAGACGCCGCCGTTGCCAAACGCCTTTTCAGCCTCTGTCTTAGCGGCATGGAAATTGTTTACAAGAGAAATATCATTATGCGCCACACGCATACCGCAGCCGCCGCCGCCAGCCACTGCCTTGATCATCACCGGATAACCTATTTTCCGGGCAATATCCAGAGCATCCTCACGGTTATCCACAATCCCGTCTGAACCCGGAGGCGTAGGGACTCCGGCCTTCTTGGCCAGAAGCCGGCTCACAGCCTTATCCTCCAGCGCATTCATCGCCTCGGAACTCGGTCCGATGAACTTGATATTGCAATTCTCGCAGACATCCGCAAAGTGAGCATTCTCCGAAAGAAGCCCATAGCCCGGATGTATCGCATCCACATCGGTAATCTCCGCCGCGCTGATAATGCGGTCAATCCTCAGGTAACTCTCTGAAACAGGTGCTTTGCCAATACAAACCGCTTCATCAGCCAACTGGACATGCATGGAGCTGGCATCCGCTTCGGAGTAGACGGCAACCGTGCGAATATTCATCTCCTTGCAGGTGCGAATAACCCGTACCGCAATCTCGCCGCGGTTTGCAATCAAGATTTTCTCAAACATAGGATTCGATGAGGAAAGAAAAAGAAGAAAAGAGTCTCTGTCTAGTTAGGCTTAATTCTGAAAAGAACTTGTCCGAATTCAACCGGCTTGCCATTCGTGGCTGCCACTTCTACAACCGTACCTCGGACCTCAGCCTTGATTTCATTCATCACTTTCATGGCCTCCACAATACAAATGACTGTATCCGGGTTCACTTGAGTGCCGGGCTCTACGTAAGGGGCTGAGTCCGGAGAGGGCGATTGGTAGAAAGTCCCGACCATAGGCGCCTTGACTTCAATAAGCACCGAAGCCTCGACAGCATCCTCCTCTTCTTCCTTGGAATTAGAAGCCCGGGAAGAGCCTTTGCGCCCCGCTCGTGCCGCCGTGCTCGGCGCTTCAGTGAATTCTTCCTCCACCTCCACGTCGGCGCGGCCAATAGCACGCTTCAGTTTAACTTTGAAGCCCTCATTCTCCAGTTCGAACTCCGATAGAGAGTTGAGCTTCATTAATTCAATCAGCGACTTAATGTCTTTTATGTCCAAAATTTAAACACCCCGGCGATTATTCATCGCTCCGCTCAGGGTTTAGCGACCACATTCCTGGTAAATCGTGCCACTGCCTCCAAGGCCAGTAGGTAGCTACCCACACCAAACCCACTGATGACTCCCTCACAAACAGGAGCAATATGGGACTTGTGTCGAAACTCCTCCCGCGAATAAACATTCGACAGGTGAATCTCTATTGTAGGCACGCCCGCGCTGCTGATAGCGTCACGCAGGGCTATGCTTGTATGAGTATAAGCGCCAGCATTCAGAACAATCGCATCACTTCTTCCACGCGCCTGGTGAATCCAATCCACCAGTTCGCCTTCGTGATTGCTCTGACGGAACTCTACCTCAATGCCAGACTGAGACGCTCTTTCCTTGACCTCCCGCTCGATATCCCCCAACGTAGCTTTGCCATAAATCGTCGGTTCGCGAACACCAAGCATGTTCAAGTTAGGCCCATTCAGATAAAGTACCCTCATGGCGCTGGGAATTCTAACAGCCCCGGGGTGGCTCGTCTACAAAAATCTTGGCCTTCTTTCCGGCGGCTTTTAAACTCCTGAAATCTCGTTTTCCCCAATTGCGACTGCAACAAAAACACTTGACCCTTTATGACATGCAAACTAGGCTCTCCCCCAAGTCGCAAGACTGACATCTTCTCATAAGGCGCCAGGCTTTGAACAACCTGTGCTCCTCATTAATCGATATATAATGCATTCGGTTCATATAAAGACCTTTGGGTGCCAAATGAATAAGCGCGATTCGGAGGCCCTGGCCTCCCGCCTCTCTTCTCAAGGGTATCTACTCACAGATTCAGAGCAATCTGCCGACGTCATCCTCCTCAATACCTGCAGCGTACGTGACGGCGCAGAGCAAAAAGCTTTGAACAAAATGAGAATGCTGATAGGTAAGGCTGCCCAAAAGCCCCGAAAACCCCTGTTCGGTTTCCTGGGCTGTATGGCTCAGGCTCATGGCGAAAGGTTGCTTGAAGAAATCCCCGGCCTGCAGATCGTCCTGGGTACCCACCGCAGCCATAAACTGCCCGAGTATCTCGACTTGCTCCTCAAGGGGGAGAAGGAAAAGATCGCAGACTGTGGTGCAATGGACGCCCCTCCGGTCTTCCTCAAAGATCATGGAGTGCTTCAGGAGGGCTCTGAATTCCCCTTGGTATCCGCTTTTGTCAATATCATGCACGGATGCGATCAGCACTGCACCTATTGCATCGTCCCCGAAACAAGAGGCAAAGAATTCAGCCGCCCCATCGCTGATGTCGTAGATGAATGCCGTTCTTTGGCCAGAAACGGCGTCAAAGAGATCACCTTGCTGGGTCAGATTGTCACCAGTTATGGCAAGCGACTGATCCCTGCCTCACCCGAGGGGCTCTCTCCTTTTGTTCAACTTTTGGAGGAAGTGGAGAAGGTTGAAGGATTGGAGCGCATCCGCTTCACGTCGCCCCATCCCAAAGGCTATGGGCTGGACCTCGTGGAAGCCTATGGCCGGCTGAGTAAACTCTGCGAAAGTGCTCATATCCCCCTCCAGAGTGGAAGCAACAGAATTTTGAAGGCCATGCGCCGTGGATATACCGCTGAGCGCTTCCTTGAAATTCTCTCTCAACTTCGGTCTGTCCGGCCTTCCATTGGATTGGTCACCGATATCATTGTCGGCTTCCCCGGTGAAACGGAAGAGGACTTTCAAGAGACCATAAACCTTGTCCGCACAGCCCGATTTGACAACGCTTTTATTTTCAAATATTCACCACGCCAGCACACTCCGGCAGCAGAAATGCCCGAACAGGTTCCCATGGAAATACGCGAAGAACGGCACGCCAGACTTCTGGCGCTCGTTAACGAAATCGCCCGGGAGTCTTACCAGCACAAAGTGGGCGAGACTATGGATGTCTTGGTTGAAGGACTGAGCCGCCGCAACGTAAATCGCTTGCAGGGCAGAAGTCGATGCAATAAGATTGTTCTCTTTGAGGGCCCTTCTGCCTGGGTGGGGACTATCCGGAAGTTTCGGATTGTCCGAGCCGGACAGTACTCTCTTTATGGCGAACCGATTGAAACGGAAGAAAATTAAATGATAACGCTCTCTACTCTCTCAGTTATCCTGGGAATTCTGTTGTTGGGCTCCTCGGCTTTTGTCTTTGCAAAGCCCGAAGCATGCAAACGTTTCCTCTTATCCTTCCCGCGCTCTCTGACTTGGGGCTATCTCTTCCTGGTCGTAAGCTCAGTCTGGTTCCTCTGGCACTTCCAAAACGAGGATATCACTGACTTCGCCCAAATGAAGAAGCCGATGTTCGTTCTTTTTATCGTTCTGGCCATAGGTGTCGGTCTTTTCGTAAAAGATTTTCTGGCAGTACGTTCCTATTCAATTTTTCTCTTTTTGGTAGCTAAACTGATTTACGACACAGCCCGCTATGCAGACAGTGCATGGGCCGTACTTTTCCCCAGTGCGGCTACGGTGTTGGTTTTCTTTGGAATCTGGTTCACTGCCACACCCTGGAAAATGCGCGACCTCCTGAACTGGCTTTCTGCCTCTCCCCTGCGTTTAAAAACACTGGCCGGAGCCCGTGCCGTCCTGGGTCTGACATTCCTGATTTTGGGAATTCTCAAAATTCATTAGTCTTTTCAGTCAGAATAGGCTTGAGAGCCCGCCCAGGATTTCCGATACTTCCGGGCGTGATGAAAAGAATGTTAGAAAGATGTTGGAAAAAAATATCTTCGAGGAGTTTTTCTCCGAAATCGGTTTCCCTGTTTTATCTCCTGTTGGCTTTCTCAGCCCCTTTCCCGGTTCAAAACGCCCTGGCAGCCACGGAATTAATTCCCTTCATTCTCCCCTGGGATGACACCTCCAAAACGGTTGTCAGTGCCGCTGGGCTCAATTCACCCATCGCAGCGGAGTGGGTCCGCGTCTCCCCTTCAGGCCACCTGGTGCTGAGCGCTGCTCCTCAAACCTCCGACACCGATCCGCGGATTCGCTTTGTCGGCATGAACATGACTTTTGAAGCCGGTTTGCCCCCCCGTGAAATGGCTCCCCAGGTAGCCGGAAGGCTGGCAAAATTTGGCGTTAATGCGGTGCGTTTCCACCACGTGGATAATGATTGGTGTAATGCTCTCTTGGATTACAGCAAGGGCGATTCACGCCACGTCAACGCTAAGCGCCTGGATGACTTTCATTACTTCATCTCACAGCTCAAAACCAACGGCATCTACGTTGATATGAACCTTCTGGTCTCACGCACGTTCAAAGTCAACGACGGATTTCCGGAGGATTTGAATGCGCTGAGTTGGAAAACACGGCATATTTTAGGCTTTTTCAACGATCATGCCTTGGAGCTCCAAAAAGAATATGCCTCTCAGATTCTCTGCGCGGTAAACCCCTACACGGGACTCCCTATGGCTCAGGATCCCGTTGTTGCCTTTGTAGAAATTCTCAATGAAAACGGCATTCTGCAAAAGTGGAAAGAGGGCGATCTCGACCAAATGCCCCCCGTATTTCAGGCACAGCTCCGGACCCGCTGGAATGAATGGCTGAAAAAGCGTTACACTTCGGCTGAAGAGCTTCGTCAAAAATGGGGTGCCCAGGAAATCCCCTTGGGGCCCAACCTTCTCAAAAATGCCGATTTTTCTGAATCTTCAACAAAAGAGGGTTCTCTGGACATCCATCCATGGATGTTGGAAAATCATTCCGGCAAAGCGGAGCTTACCTTGGATCAAGGCCATGCCGACGGCGTGAAAGCACTTAAAATCAAAGTCACTCAGCCAGCCGATCTTGCCTGGCATATTCAGCTCAAACAGTCCCAGATGAGCCAGAAAGCTGGCCAGCTCAAAACCATCTCCTTCTGGGCCAAGGCTGATAAGAACCTGAAGCTCGAACTCAACGCCTCGCAGGAAGGTAAAACTTACAGCAATGTCGGGCTGAGCCAGAGTCTCTCCCTGAACGCCGATAAATGGCAGCATTTCTCTTTCACTTACGTGGCCTCATCCACGGAAGACAATTTCCGCCCGGTCTGGGGCGGCTTTGCGAATCAGGAATGCACCGTCTGGATTTCCGATGTGCGCCTGATGGATGGAGGTACTCTGGGCGACTTGCCCAAAAACGCATCACTCAAGGAAGGTAATATTCCCAATATTAACTTCCGCAGTGGGAATCCGGCTCCCCATACGGCCCGACAGGATTGGATTGAGTTTTTAATCAGCCTGGAAAATCGCTACTACCAAACTCTCTGCAAACATCTTAGAGAAGAATGCGGATATCAGGGACTGATCTTCGGCACCATTCTGGCCAACAGTCCGGCCAGCGTCCAGGCACAGATGGATATTATTGATTCTCACGGGTATTGGAAGCACCCCCAATTTCCCGGCGCAGAATGGGATAGCCGCAACTGGATTGTGGAAAATGTCTCTATGACAGGCTATTTCGAAAACACCTTCACCTCCTGCGCTCTCCAGAGAGTAAAAGGCAAACCCTTCTTTTGCACAGAGTATCAGCACCCCTCTCCCAACTCCTACAATTCGGAAGCCCCCCTCATCATGGGAGCCTATGCTGCTCTGCAAGATTGGGATGGATTCTGGTTCTTTGATTACGGCACCGGCAATGGAACTGCCGATATGGGGAAAATCGCCAACTTCTTCGCCATGTCGGGCCACCCGACACAAATGGCAAATATGATTCTGGCATCTCACCTTTTCCGCAGAGGCGACGTCAAACCCTCTCAAGAGGAAATCGTGTTGGGAATGGACCCTGAAACGGAATTGGAAACCCTCCACAAAGCAGGTTCCTGGAATTTGGCCACCGCGCGCCACCTGGGCTTACCCGAACGCTATGCGCTTCAAAATCGGGTAAGCATGAGCCTTGGCGAAAACCCGAAAGGGGTCACTCATGCAAAAGCTCCGGAAAAAATCGAAGGTACAAAAATCCAATCTGATACGGGCGAACTCCTCTGGGAAATCCCCTCCTCCGGCCAAGACAGCCAGATTCAAATCAATACACTCAGAACGAAGGCACTCATCGGCTTCACCGACGAAAAGGAAGTCGTGTTGGGAGACGTCACGATTCGCCCCGGCAAAACCAACCTGGGCTGGAGCACGATTGCAATCACCCTTCTTGAAGGCGAAAACTTCTCCTCCCCTGCTCATGCCCTGCTCATTGCCACTGGGCAGACCGAAAATACCGGTATGAAGTGGACCAACGAAAAGAAGAATTCCGTGAGCAATCAGTGGGGCTCTTCACCAGTGCGCACCGAGTGCGTTCCTTTCGAAATCACATTGCCCGTTCAACCTTTCCGCGTTGAGGTACTTGCCCTCGACACCAGGGGCAATCCCGTAAAGAAATGCGAAGTGCGTGAAAAAGAGGGCAAAGCGCTCATCCAATCCTCCGGCGATACAGAAACCATGTGGTACGAAATTCGCATCAGGCAGTGACGTATTGATCAAAAACAGAGCGCTCTGAATGCGAGAGAAAAGCCTCAAATACGCTTTGGCATTAATCCATGGAGACGCATCAACCTCCCCTGTGTAAGCTGTTTCCGGGGAATTTTTTCCTAAAAAACCTGCGAAAAAGGGTTGACAGAAAGGGTGCCTCTGTTATTCTGCCCGGTGAGATTTCTTTGGAAAA
>CAZSTC010000008.1:0-54582 GCA_964609795.1 uncultured Verrucomicrobiota bacterium | reverse complement strand
TCCCAAAGATGAACGCTAGTGGCGACACCCTTGTCAAAGCACTCCAGACAGAACTTTTCGTTGGGCGAGTGAGCGTTATCATCGGGTAAACTCAAACCAATCAGAAGGGCATCCGCACCCAGTTTGCGTTTAAATTCCATGGTGATAGGAATGGACCCACCTTCACGCATTATTGTTGGCTCTTGCTCAAAAGCACGCCCCAAAGCGCGAAGTGAAGCCTGAACTTTTGGACTGTCTGGCTCAACAATATAAGGGTCTCCGCCGTGGCCACGTACAATCTTAATTGAAACAGTTGGAGGGCAGATGCTTTCGATGTATTTACATACCCTGTCCATAATCACATCTGCTTTTTGGTGGGGAACGATGCGGCAAGTAATTTTGGCGCTAGCGACCGATGGAACAATCGTTTTGCTGCCTGTACCCTGATATCCACTGGTCAAACCGTTAATTTCCAGTGTTGGACGACAGGAACGTCGTTCCACTGTGGTGTACCCTTCTTCGCCATAGAGTTCCTTCAAGTTGAGGCTCTTTTTGTAAGATTCATCATTGTGGGGCAGTTTTTTAAACTGTTCTCTCTCGTAAGGGGAGAGCGGCTCTACCTCATCATAAAATCCGGGAATAGTGACCCTTCCTTGAGAATCGTGCAAGCTTGAGAGCAGGGAGCAAAGAGCATGGGCAGGATTATGCACGCCTCCACCATGTATGCCGGAATGTAAATCTCTATCAGGTCCCGTCAGGAAAATTTCAAATGCCAAGACGCCGCGCAAGGCATAGGAGACAGCAGGACAGGTAATGGCAGGCATTCCCGTATCGGAAATCACCACAGCTTCGCAGCGGAGGTCGTCTGCGTGATCCTCAAGAAATTGGCTCAGGCTTTCGCTGCCGATTTCTTCTTCACCTTCCATCAGGAAAACGATGTTGAAAGGAAGCTCAGAACCTGTCTTGAGTATGCATTCTATGGCTTTGAGGTGAGTGAATAATTGACCTTTATCATCCGAAGTGCCTCTGCCATAAATATTCCCATCTTTAACAACAGGTTCGAAGGGATTTGTAGTTTTCGTCCAACCTTCCAGTGGTTCAACCGGCTGCACATCGTAATGGCCATAAACCATGTAGGAGCGCTTAGAGACGTTGTGAGGCGTTCGCGCAAGAACAATAGGGTGTCCTTTAGTTTGGTGAATTTCGGCATTTAAACCAATCGCTTTGCAATGGTTCGATAGCCACTCTGCACAGCGTTGCATATCTTCCTTGTGCTCCGGCTGAGCCGATACACTCGGGATACGAAGGAACTCCTTGAGCTCCTTCAGCATCCGTTCACGATATTTTTTGAAATACTCTAAAGGCTTCATTCCTATTTACCTCTGATTTTATTAAATAAACCACCCAAAGAAGGTGTCCCTTTATTGGTGTCGACGTTGCCACCTGTTGTGTCGTTGGTGTCAGCTTCTTTTTTCTTGATTCCCACCAGACTTCCCAAGCCCTCAGCAATTCCTTTTACACCGTTGGTGTTATTGGAATCGCCAACCAACAAACCTCCTACCTGGCCAACAATTTTGTTAGCGCCCTCGCCGACATCACCTACTGCACCCACACCAGATTTTAACAATAATCCAGCTATGGCCACTTCATTTAAGTTGATTTTATAAGAGGCCGGAGTTCCTTCAATTTTTACAAAATCAGGCATGGCCAGGAATCCAATATCATTCGTTCTCACTTGGATGGACGAGAGGTTTGATTTATCAGCCACATTGGGTTCCAAGTAGATTGTTACCGGCAGGCTTAATGGGGTATCCATTAAGATCGGTTCCAGATTCATTGTGCCGGTTACGTCGGCCTCAAAAGCGTCGGTGACAACTCTGGCAGAATTGATGTTGAAGGTACCGTTAGTGCCATTCATGCTCGCGTATACGCCTAAAATAGGTGAATCTGCCAAATCGTTTATCCGCAGCAAGGTCAAAATAGGTGTCAACGCAAGCTTATATGTAGAGCTTATGGGGCGGAAGCTCACGTTGGTCAGTCCACATACATTTTGTAAAGCCAGATTCTTTTGAATAGCCCCCTCAGTGAGTCCAGAACCATTGATGGATCCAACCGCAAAGATATGGCCGCTTGAAAGTTCTCCCGGCATGTCAGGCGCAAGAAAACTGAAGATAGGGGCCGCCGGAATGGAGGGTGCGTCATAATTGAGCGTGTACCGGTAACCCGGATGATTTAAATCAGCCAGTGCAGAAAGTTTTGCATCGCCCCCGTTGACATTAAGACTCTTTGAGGTTAGCCCTACCACATTTGTTTTTATGAAGATGTTTGCATTAAGATTGCTGGCAAACATTTGATCTAAATAAACAAGGCCCAAATTAAGATCGCACTCAAAATCTTTGAGGGGCAAATCAATTGGGAGCGGTTCCTCTTTGGGGAAAGGTAATGAATTATCCGAAGGGGTGGTTGCGGGCTCTGTATCGGCAACAGCTTGGGTTGAATCAGGCTTTTGTGCGGATTTGAGCCAAGCGAGTTGAGGCGTAAAATCCATGGATTCCGACGTGATTTTCAAGCGGGAAGCTTGCTCCAAATTGGCATAAGCGACTTGTCCGGTAAGACCGATTTCATTTTTTGCTCGATCAGTAGGTTTCCACGCAACGTTCAGCTTCTGAATGTCCAAAATGTTAGGATCCAATGCGATTTGATAATCTCCGTTCACAAAGAAATCTCTAATATCCAACGATTCACTCTGGACTGAGAAACTGTCCGCCTTAAAGGCGCCGATAAGGGCGCTCTTGCTCTGATCTCGAGTGAGTTGCCCTGAAGCTTTAAGAGAGCCGGCTGCAGCATAGTCCATCAGCGTTACTGAGTTAAGATTGCATTCGCTTTCTACGGTTATTTTGTTACCCGAGTCAGCTACATTTAAGTTGAGTAAACCAGTCAATATTCCTGATGCTTGTGGGTCTTGTAACAGGCCTTTCCAGTCAGCCAGTTCTAGGTTCCAAACAACGCTGAGTGCTGAATCCGGGGTAGCCTCACGCGGCGATGCACGCCAGCTCAACATAAGAGGTTTGGTAAGGTCTGCTGTTAAAAACTTCTTTTCTCCCACACTGCCTTTTGCATCGACCAGGCTAGCTCTGAGAATGCTCTTTTGAAGATCGGCACCAACGTCCAGGTTCACGGTCAAAGAAAGTGGAGGTATTTCCTGCGCCCCGGTTAATTTAAGGTCTTTCAGACTTGTTTGGTTCTTTAGTTCAAAAAGCGTAAGAGCATTGCTGGCCTTGATGTTTCCGGCCGATGCAAAGAGGGCTTTTTCAAACTCAAGTCCTGCAGAACGCGAAAAAGTGTTGAGGATTTTCTGGTCCACATTAGCAAGGGCGTAATTCACGTTCAGGGAAATATCCTTCAAATTCATCTTGAGGTCAGTTTCAAAAGAAGCTTGGGAACCTTCAGAAGCCATTTGGAGCGGAGCAACCGCGAGAGTTACATCGTCATTTTTAATAACGAGGCTCGTATCCAGCTTGGAAAAAACAATGTTCTCCAAGTAAATGGCACCGACTTCAACTTTTCCTGTGAAATCCTTGATAGGTAAAACAATCGGATTCGTGCTTGCTGAAGTGCTTGTCGAAGCAACATCGCTTGAGGAAGAAGCCGTTTCGGGAAGTTTTTTAGCTTCTTGAGAGGTCTGAGTAGTCAGAGTCTGAACCCAGTGCAATACGGGCGTCAGGTCCAATCCTTCGGATAACACGTGTAAAGAAGAAGGAGTGCCTTCCGGTGAAAGATCAAACTTACCCTTTATGTTGATATTATTCTTTGCCAGGAGGGTAGGGGTAAAGCGAATGTCCATGTTCTTGATTTCCAGGGCAGGCGCAAGAGAAGCTTGTATTTCATAGTCGGTACCGACTGTGAAATTTGTAATGCTTATATCACTCGTAGAGGCCTGAAGCTGGTTAACCTCCAGTTTGCCGGAAATCTGGCTTGAGTTTTCTTCTAACAGGAACAGGTTTTGCGAACGAATTTCTCCGGAAGCGTTGTAGCCCAAAGCGTTCACATTGGCCAGTGTCAAACTGCTGGCGCATTCAAGACGTGTGCCTTTTTCTTTGACATCCATGTCAAAAACGCTTGTGAGTTGGCCTGATGCACTCTCATCGCCGATGAAGCCTCTCCAATCGGCCAGGTCCAAAGACAGCTTGCTATGGAGAGAGGAGTCAACGGCTCCCTCAGAAGCGCTTTTGCCCCAACCCAAGAGGACTGGTTGAGAGATGTGTGTTGCTAGAAACTCTTTTTCCCCTCGGAGTCCTTTTGCAAAGAGCTTGGAGATGTTGAGGGTTTGTTGCTCAAGATTTGCAGTAAGGTCCAAGTCTGATTCGAGTGAGACTACCTGAGTAGAGCTTTCAGCAGCCAGGACAAGATCGGTAATCTGAGTTTGGTTTTTGAGCTTATAAAGGTTCAAATAGTCCGCAATCTCGAATGTTCCTTTAGAGTGAATTTTTGCATTTTCAAACTTGACGCCAAGTGGTTCTGAAAACTCGTTCAGGAAACGATAATCAATTTTATCAACTTCGTAGTTCAGGAGTACGCCGAAATCTTCCAGATGGAGAGTGCCCTGGCTCGAGACGCTCGCAAGAGGAGTATTCTCCTGATTATAGCTAATAACCAACTTCTGGATTTCTTGCAGCGAGAGTGCCATATCAACTGTGATATTATGTTCCTTAGTCGGCTCGAACATACCCTGAGCGGCGGTTACATCCCAGCGGATAGGACCATTCAGGAGGCCCGGCATGAGTTCTTTAGTTAATGGAACATTGATTTCAGCAGAGAATGGGCCAGACATCTTTTCCTCAGGAGCTATTTTGTAGTTAGAGCCCATGTAGAAATCCATATCACTCTTTAGAGCAATTTTGCCCGTGAGTTCGTTACCTAAACCACCTCCGGTGACATTGACATCCCGCAGTTCAGCACCCATCAGAGTGTTATCCTCGGCAATTTTTTTCCACTTAACCAGGTAGCCCTGCACAGAGAGCTTTTCCAAGAGCAGATTCATAGGCGGCTTATTCGGATCAGATTCTCCCATGAGAGCCAGGATAGCAGCCAGGTTGCCCCCTTCCGGAGTCTGAACTATGTTGAGAGTTCCTTTTTCCAGAAGCACTTCTTTGATGTTGAAAGAGGCAAAAGAAATATCCAGTTTATTGAGCTCTAATTTCAAATCTTCGGCCTCCAGAATTGTTTCCTCTCCGTTCGGGGTAACTTTTAAGTTCTTGATGGCCACTTTTGAGAGCCCGCCGAGCTTAACCTCATCGGCTTTGATTTCCATTTTGAGGAAACTTCCCGCAATGGGCAAGATGACCTTGCAAATGAAAAAAGAGCTGGTGAAGACAAAGTAACCTATAACAATAAGCAAGGCCATAGCCCCGGCTGCGATAGACAACCATTTTTTCCAATTCAATTTTTTCCAATTCATAACGATACTCCTATAAAAACCAGTAGTGAATGTACTACATTTCTTCCAAAGTTTCCAGCCCCAATGTGTGTAATCCCATTTGAAGGACCTTTGCCGTGAGGTGGCAGAGGGCTAATCTGGAGGTTTTTTCAGCACCGAGAGCTTTCAAGACGGGGCAATTTTCGTAGAAGGAAGCGAAAAGACCTGCCAGGTCGTAGAGATAATTACAAAGGATATTAGGGCGCGAATCCTCAGCCACCTGCTCTAAAGTGATCCCGAAAGAAAAGAGATGTTTTGCTAAAGAAAGTTCCTGGGGAGTCGAAAATATAAGATCTTTTTCTTCGATGGATTTCGGTTTAAAAGAAGAGGAAAACTCATCCTGATTCTTGCGAAAAATGCTTCGTATTCTCGCGTAAGCGTACAGAAGATAGGGTGCCGTATTTCCATTGAACGCAAGCATCTTGTCCCAACTGAACTGGTAATCACTTTGGCGGCTGGGCAGGAGGTCAGCGTATTTCACGGCGCCAATGCCGACAACTCTTGCTATATTCCGGCGTGTTTCTTCGGGGAGGTCAGGGTTTTTCTCGGAGACGACAGCCAAGGCTCGTTCCTCTGCTTCATTGAGAAGGTCAGCCAGTTTAATAACTTCTCCGGAGCGGGTTTTGAACGGTTTGCCATCGTTGCCTAAAATAGTTCCGAACCAGACATGGACAAGTTTGACATTGGTGTTGCCCTTCCAGCGATTAAAAGTAGTAAAGATTTGTTTAAAATGGAGTTGCTGGCGTCCATCTGTGATATAAAGGATTTGGTCAGGCTTCCAGTTCTGTGTGCGGTACTCAAGAGTGGCCAAGTCAGTTGTTGCGTAATTGAAAGCTCCATCCCGTTTCTGAACAATGGCAGGGTTGGGTACCAATTCCGGGTTGGCATCGAAGAAAACGACATAAGCTCCCTCGCTTTCGCGAGCAATCCCTTTGGCAACCAAGTCTTCAACGACGCCCTTAAGCCTATCGTTATAAAAGCTTTCACCCAGAGTATAATCAAAAGCAACCCCTAAACGAGAATAAAGCGTATCGAATTGCGATTGGGAAAGCTTAACCATCTGCTGCCAGATTTCAAAATTTTCCGGATCTCCGCTTTGAAGTTTTACCAGTTCGGCTCTGGCTTGTTCCAGAACAGTTTCATCTGTTTCTGTTGCGGCATTCACCAATTTATAGAGCCTCTCCATCTCTCCGATGGGATCTCTTTCCAAGGCAATTTTATCCAGGTGATTTTTCCAGCCCAGAAGGAGTTTCCCGAACTGGGTCCCCCAGTCTCCGATATGGTTGTCGCTGATGACGGTGTTGCCGATTAAACGGTGAAGTCGAACGAGGCATGAGCCCAGAACAGTCGAGCGAATATGCCCAACGTGCATCGGTTTGGCTATGTTGGGGGAGCTGAAATCTAGGACGATCGTCTGTGGGGCTTTTGCCTTGCGAACGAAAGGAGCTTCAGATTGACATGCAGCAACGACGTTTTCTGTAATCGCCTGAGGCAGAATGTGAAAGTTAATAAACCCGGGGCCGGCCAGTTCCGCTTTAATATGCAGGCGTTCCAATGAAAGCTTTTCCAGAACGCTGGAAGCAAGCTGTCGAGGATTTAATTTTCTTTGCTTTGCTAACGCAATGAGGGAGGACGTCTGGTAGTCGCCAAAGCGCGTGTCGCGACAGGGGAGTAGAACAACCTGAGAAAGGTCAGCGTCCGGCAGCAAATCCTGAACGCATTCTCTGAGGCAAGATTCAAGCTGAGAATGAAGCACGTTCGTTAAGTGTCAAGAGGTTACTTGTGTAGGGGAGGAATAATTCTTGATCACTTCGAATATATCTTCTGCAGAGCGGGCCTCTTCGATAGCCTGGCGCATGTCCTTTCGGTGAAGCAGCCTGGCTATGTTCCCCAAAGTTTGGAGATGTTTTTGAAATTGCCCTTGCGGAACCAGGAAAAGGACGACAAATTTCACGGGTTGGTTATCTAATGCGTCGAAATTAATCCCTTTCGAGGAACGACCAAATACACCAACAACTTCGTCAATCAACTGAGTAGAAGCATGAGGTAGGCCTACGCCAAAACCAACGCCCGTACTCATGGAATTTTCACGTTTCTTGACCGCCTCAATAATCAGGGGTGCTTTTTCAGCAGAAATTTTACCACACTCAACAAGCTTGTGAATCAGTTCGTCGATAGCTTCCCAACGATTAGAGGAGCCCATCTGGGTAATAATCTGCTCGACAGATAAAATACTTGACAGCGTCATAACGGCTTCTTTTTCTTCTATTTTTTAGAAATCTACTGGGTCAAGACCCTTGTGGGGGCGAGCGCAAAGCCACTCTGAACGTGAAACATTCCAGAGCATTGACGCGCACCTAGAGCCACCACGGCTTCCTGCTATTATTACCCTTGGAGCCGATTTGGCAAGAGGATTTACAAAAAACACCTTTTTGATTCATTTTAGGAGGATTGACAGCAGACCAATGTCCCCAGATCGGTATCTCCCAGAATAATTCGTTTCAGGTTTCCGGCCACAAAGGCATTGAAAACAATAATTGGGATTTTATTTTCCCAACAGAGAGAGAAGGCCGCCGCATCCATGACGCCTAAGCGCAGGTTAATAGCTTGCTCGTAAGATATTGTTGAGAATCGCTTGGCATTGCTGTTTTTACGAGGGTCTGAATCATAGATGCCATCTACCTTCGTTGCCTTTAAAATAGCGTGAGCACCGATTTCATTAGCCCGGAGGGCGGCGGCGGTATCGGTTGAGAAGAAAGGATTCCCTGTTCCTCCTCCAAAAATGACCACGCGTCCTTTTTCCAGATGGCGAATGGCACGGCGGCGAATGAATGGTTCAGCCACTTGAGCCATAGGAATTGCCGTTTGTACCCGAGTGGGAATTTCAAATTTTTCGAGGGAATCTTGAAGAGCCAATGCATTAATCACGGTAGCGAGCATCCCCATTTGGTCTCCTGTGACGCGTTCAATTCCTTTCTGGCTTCCGGCAAAGCCTCGGAAAATATTTCCACCGCCCACTACCACAGAAACCTCAACGCCAAGGTCTCGAACCTGTTTGATTTCTGTAGCTACTTTCTGGATTGCTTCGGGGCTAATGCCAGAGCCGGTTTCGTTTCCTAAAGCTTCGCCACTGAGTTTGATAAGAATTCGTTTATAAGTTGCTTGTGTGCTGTTCATAATTGATGGTGTGGAATAATTCTCATGTAAGGAGGCTGCTTTAAAAGCCTCGGTTAGTATCTTACAAGCGGTACTCTTTTTGCAAGTAGAATCAATAACAAGAAAGACTTGTAAGGATAGGCTTGGTGCTTAGAAATAAAACAATCTGATAGAGAGTGTGTTAGATCGCTTGACAAGAATTAAATGTTGTTTTATTGCCTGTTATGCACTAAAATGAACTCCGTCTAGTAATGAGGTGTTTTTAAACACCCGTGGACTGAAAGAGTCTTCGTGAGTTGCGGAGGCTTTTTAGGAATACTATTACGATAAACTACTACACAATTATGAATAATTCTCGAATAACTGCACTGGGAGTACTGGCTGCACTGGCGACAGTGGGGCTGAGTACCTCTTGGGCGGTGGATTATCCGGCTACGGTGAAGGCCTTTGATCCCAGTTGCTATTGGCGATTGGGCGAAGCCGAGGGGCCGACCGCAGCCGAGGAAATTAACGGCATTAACGCGACCTACGCTGGTACATTGGTATTCGGTGTGGATGGCGCCATTGTTGGCGATGCGAATAAAGCCGTCCAAATGGCTGGTATAGCTTATAATGCCGCGGGGTACAGCGCAATTTATGTGCCAAACAGCATCGAAATTGGGCAAACGGAGGCGGCTACCTTCCTTTGCTGGGTGAAGCGAAGTGGAACGCAGGTGGCGCATTCTCAGCTTGTCATGAACCGTGCCGGAGGTGCATTTTCCGGCTCTGGCTCCACATCCGGTCTCACAGTTGTGGCCGATAACAAACTGGGATACCATTGGAACGACCAATCTTTTAGTTGGGGTTTTTCCAGTGGTCTGACATTGGAAGATGGAGTATGGAATTTCGCCGCTTTGTCGGTGACTCCGACAGGTGCCATTTTCTATCTGGGAGATCGGAATGGAAAATTAACGACTGCCACCAACGCGGTTGCACATGCGCCCACAACGTTGACGACGACTCTTGCTATTGCCTGTACTCCTGACACAGGAGGTAATGGAGCACGCGCGTTTAAAGGAGATATGGATGAACCGGCTGTTTTTGCTTATGCCTTGAGCCCTGAGCAGATTAATACAATCTATCAGGCGGGCCTGAATAAATCTACAGTTCCGACGGTAAGCGTTGTGCCATCCACAACGCCATTCTATGCTGGAGAAGGTGCTTTGACAGCTGTTTCGGCTGGAACACCTCCTCTGACCTATGTTTGGTCAAAAGATGGAACTGTAATTTCGGGTGAAACGGAGTCTGTACTGGATGGTCTCCTGGCGGCCGGCAATTATACTGTCAAAGTATCTAATGCGGCTGGAAGTGCGACCAGTGACCCGGTGACGGTATTGCCTGCTTCTATTCCTATTCTAAATACTCAGCCAAAGGGTGCGGGTGATCGTTACCTGGGCGGCAGAGTCACATTGAGTGTGGATGTAGAAGGGACCTTACCCTTGTCCTATCAGTGGAAACTCAACGGAACAGACATTGCTGGAGCCACGGAAAGCAGCTATGTCCAAATACTTGGGGCTGATAATTTCGGTACTTATACGGTTACCGTTACCAATTCTGAAGGTAGCGTAACCAGCGATGGTGTGGCTGTGAAGCAGATCGTCTACACGAAAGACTCCTTCACGCAATCCATTATGGAGCGCAACCCGATAGCCTACTATCGCTTCGATGATGAAATCGATCCGTATGCAGGATGGGTTGACGATAAGGATGAGCCCATTATTGGCATTGCGAAAGATTTTGCGGGAGGTAATGATGGCTATTACTATGCCACGGCAGGTTACACCGAAGTCGTTGATGGAGCCATTGCCTTGGATCCCAGCAAGGCTGTCTTCTTCTATGACTCTTATATGGGAACTCGTCTGAAACTGAATCCACTGATTCGGGTCGGTGCATTTACCGTAATGGGTTGGGTGAAACGTGATTCAGATATCGGATACACTACTCGCGGCGGTTATTTTGGCCAAAACGATCTTTTGGAGTTTGGTGATAGGAATAACACAACAACCATGGAAGCGTGGTCACCCGGAACGGGTAATCTCACCCCTCCACATAACTTCAAAGATAAACGTTGGAGTTTGGTGATGTTGACCTATGGAGAGACTGAAACAGGATCACTCACTTCCCTTTATCTGGATGGTCTTCTGGCAGCGGAAAAGAATAGCACAGCCCGGATTACCGCAAACGAAGGAATTAACTATAACCTCAATGCAGCCGGTGGCGGTATCTTTAATGACCCGGCGACCAACATGGATTATTTCTGGGGTGCTATCGATGAGCTGGTGCTGTTTGATTCTTACATGAGTCCGGAAGATGCGTGGGAGTTCTATACCAAGGGATTCTACGGTCCTGGTGCTCCTCCTGAAATTACAACTCAACCCGCATCTGTGGAATCTTACGTGAACCCGGATTCCACTTGGACAATGTCGGTGACCGCCGGAGGTACGACTCCTCTGATTTACCAGTGGTATAAAGACGGTCAAGCCATTGAAGGCGCGACCAACAGAACTGTTACCGGATATTTTACAGCAGCGGAAGCAGGCAGCTACTATGTGACGGTCAATAACGATTATGGTACAGCAACGAGCGACACGGCCCAAGTCACGCTGAGGATTCCGGATCCGAAGAGTTATGAAGGCGTTCTTTCCGCCATGAATCCTTTTGCCTACTGGCGTTTGGGAGAAAGTACCGGGTTGATTGCTAAGGAGTTCATTAGTGGACTAAATGGCGTATACACTGCTAATCAGACACTTGGAAAACCGGGCGCTTTGAAGGGTGATCCTAATACAGCGGTTGGTTTCGATGGAACGAGTTTCGTACAAGTTCCGGGAATGAGCTATAGTGGAGTGGATGTATCCATGGCTGCCTGGATTAAGCCCAGCGGAACAATTACAGACTATACTACCATCATGTTTGATCGTGGAAACAGTGCTGCGGGTATTCACATTGCTGGTAATCAGTTGGGATACCACTGGAATGACACTCAGTATTCATATCGCTCTGGTTTATACCCCAAGAGTGGAGAATGGAACTTCGTTGTCATGGTGGTGAGCGCAAGTAAAACGACCTTCTACTTGGGCGACAGCGCAGGCAAACTCCTGAATGCAGTGGATGCAACCGCTCAAAGTGCGGCTACATTTACATCTTCATTTTCTATCGGTGGGGATTCCGTCAATACGGGGCGTCGTTTTAATGGCGACATTGATGAGGCGGTTATGTTCACGCGCACACTGACGGCAGAAGAGGTCGAAAGTCTCTATTTGACGGGGCTCTCTGGTTTGAACATGGCTCCCAGTATTACGGTTCAGCCGAGCAACGTCGACGGATTTGTAGGAGATCAGGTCACTCTTTCTGTTTCTGCCTTAGGTACGGCTCCTCTTTCCTACCAATGGTATAAAGATGGAGAAGTTCTTGAGAGTGCGACGACCGCTTCCATCACGAAAATAGCGGCCGCCGAAGATAATGGCAGCTATACCGTAAAGGTAACCAATGCCCTTGGTTCGGCTACCAGCGCGGCGGCTGTTGTCAATATCGTTTATCCGCCGACATCGGTTGATTTGAGCGGAGAAGATTATAAACTCTGGACTCATCTCAAGTTCGATGGGACCTATTCAGATGCTTCTTCCTCAGGGAACGATGCGTATGATGTTGGAACAGTAGGCGAGTTTGGCGAAGGCAAGATCGGTACCGGATCATTGAGGGTTCAGACTGACTTTGATGCTGGTATCTATAGCTATGCAGGTTTCCTGAATGAGCTCGTTTTGGGCACGGAACCCATTACGGTTTCCATGTGGGCCAAGATTAACTCCGGAAATCTGATGGACCTGCCTTTCCTGAGCAACAATGATACGTCGCTTGGGGGCTATGGACTGACGTTATCTCCTGGCTGGGAAGAAACAGGTAACTGGGGCTTCTCAATAAAATCCATGACGGATGACACGACCGTACGCTATGAAAGTGCAGCGGGCACCTTCCCATGGACAACATGGAACAACATTGTTTATGTGATGATTCCTGGCGAGACCGTGAAGGTTTTTGTCAATGGACAGTTAGGCGCCACGCTTGATATTAGTGCAGTAACCATTGTCGAAGAGTTTGGTAAAGGATCTCTGGACACCACCTATCCGGTCTATATCGGACAGGCTGGCGGTGCGTATCCGGGTGCTGGTAGCGCAGGCTACTCTCTGGATATGTTGATTGACGATATGGGTATCTGGAGAACGGCCTTGAACGACATTGATGCTCGGAGTATCTACTATGTGTCCGAGTATGGGAATAGCTTTGACGAAAAGAAGCCGGACGTTCCTGCCCAGATTACAGTGGATCCGAAGGGTGCAACGGTCTATCAGAATGATCAGACAATGTTGACTCTCTCGGTAGGGGTACAAGGCACGCAGCCAGTTACAGTCACTTGGACAAAAGATGGTACTGAGATCGCCAGCGGATTGGAAACGACCCTGGATGTCTTCTGCACGGCTGATGCTGCGGGTACTTATGTAGCAACTGCCAAAAACAGTGCCGGTCAGGATGTCTCAGCTCCTGCCGTGATTGCATACCGTACGCCAACGACCGGCTATGAGGAGCTCGTCGCCGGGTTTGCGCCGGTTGCATTTTGGCGTTTTGATGACAATGTCGCAGGCGGCACCGTTGCGGATTACGCCGGAGCCAATGACGGAACCTACAACAGCATTGCTCCTGAACAGCAAGTCGAGGGAGCGATCTTTGAAGATCCGAGTAAGGCGATTCTGTTCAATGGAACTGATTCCTACATCACGACTCCTCTGCAGCTCAATAGCCTGATCGCCAATGGTGAATTTACTTTCACTGGTTGGGTGAAGATTCAAGGCTCCTGGGCATCCACGACTGGATTCTATGGGCAGAATGATCTCATTGAGTTCGGTCAAAATACCGCCACTACGATCAGCGCTTGGGCTGAGGGAGCTGGGAATGTGACTGGGAGCGTCCCCCCTGCAGATGAATGGGCGATGGTTACCATCACCTATACTTTTGACGGGACTGATATGGTTGAGACTCTCTATGTTAATAATCATGTCGCTGGGCAGAATATTGGTACGAAGTCCATTAATGCGAACGCTGGCACCAATTATTACTTTACGATTGGTGGCTGTGTGTGGCATTTCGAGGGTGGCTTTTACACCGGATTGATTGACGATGTGGCGGTCTTCTCCACGGCGTTGACTTCTGATGATATTTCCCTCCTCTACAACGTGGGCAAGTTTGGACCGGGAGCTGCTCCTGAGATAGAACTTCAGCCAATCGGTGCGGAGATATATTCCAACAGTGGAACTTATCGTTTCTCTGTGACAGCGGTTGGTACTCCTCCATTCCAGGTGAACTGGTACAAGGATGGGGAACTTACTTCCTACAGCGGAGAAGTTATCGAAATCGCGCGTACTGCAGTGAATGCCGGAAGTTGGACAGCCAAGGTTACAAATGCGTACGGTGAAGCTCTTTCTGATCCCGCCGTGATCTCATATAAGGCACCAGCTTCGAATTATGAGGCACTGATTGCAAGCCTTGATCCGTGGGTCTATTGGAGACTGGGCGAAGCTCCGGGGACCGCTTCCGCGGCCGAGTATGGACAGGGAATTCCTGCTCCTTATACCGCAAACAACGTTCTGGGGTTGGACGGCGCCATTGTGAATGATCCCAATACGGCGATCAGCTTCACGGGTGCTTTGCCTGGAACGGCTGAATTCAGCACCATTGTTGTGCCCAATATTGGTATGGGAACAGTGAGTGAAGCAACATTGCTTTGCTGGGTGAAGTGCGATGGTACTCAGGTTGCGTATACTCCGCTGGTCTTCGGCAGAGGTGGTGCGGTCTCTGGTCTGAACATCAGAGAGAACAATCAGTTGGGATACCATTGGAACGACCAATCTTTCAGTTGGAGTTATGCCAGTGGACTGGCATTGGAAGATGGAGAATGGAACCTTGCAGTGTTGGTGGTGACGCCTGCAACTGTCACGTTCTACTTGGGTGACAGCGCAGGAACATTGTCCAACGTAAGCAAGGAACAGGTACATACGCCAACTATCTTCACCACGAACTTCAGCCTGGGAGGACAGAACGTTTCCGGCAGTAACAGGCAGTTCAAGGGTTTGTTGGATGAACCGACCGTATTCAATTACGCCTTAACCGTTGAGCAGATCCAAGCGATCTATGACGCCGGTAGAGGTGGGGATATTCCGTTGCAACCGGTTCTGAACTTCGAGAACACTCCTCTGGGCCTGATTTTGACCTGGAAAGAGGGCAAACTTCAGGTTAGCCCGACGGCAGCAGGTCCGTGGGCAACCATAGAAGATGCTTCTCCTGAAGGGTATATCGTGCCGACAGGCGAAGGTTCTGCTTACTACAGAACTGCAAAGGATTAAGATATGACAATTGCATATCAGCCTTGAAAAAGGCTGATGTTTAACAACAAACTGCCGCTTTTCGAAAGGAAGGCGGCAGTTCGTTTTATCCGAAAAAATAAGAAGATGCTGAGAATAAAACACTGCAAGAAGAGTTCATTATTTCTCTTTAATCTGCACACCTGCAACGAGAGCCGATGAGAGAACGATTATCTTGATTTTTTATTATTGTCAGCTAGATTTGCTTACAGGGAAATGTGTCGCAAATGAATAAAATGTTGTTCGGTGTATTGAAAATAGGTGTCACTCTATCTCTCCTTTGGACGAGTGCAATAGAGACAGTGTTAGCATCAGAGCCGTATGAGAAAATGGACATGGCCGGGCACTTTAAAAATCCTCCTCCTACCTCACGCCCCGGTGTTTACTGGTATTTTATGGATGGAAATATCTCTAAGAAAGGGATGACAAAAGATTTGGAGGCGATGGTAAAGGCGGGGATTGGTTATCTAGTCTATTTGGAAGTCAATGTGGGAGTCCCTCGAGGAGAGGTTGATTTTTTGAGCCCGGCATGGCGAGAGATGTTTAAGCACGCTGTCAATGAGTGTGAACGATTAGGAATTCAAATAACTTTGGGAGTCGGTCCCGGATGGACTGGTAGTGGAGGCCCCTGGGTAAAGCCAGAACAATCTATGCAGCATCTTGTTAGCAGCGCTGTTGAAGTTGTTGGGGGAAGCCAGCAGCGAATAGTATTACCCAAACCGGCACCCAAACGCCCATTTTTTGGAGAGGAGAGTTTTACTCCGGAAATGAAAGAACAGTGGGAAGAGTTTTATCAGGACTTTGCTGTATTGGCATTTCCAACACCGGCAAAGGGTGTTTTGATTGCCGACATAGATGAAAAAGCTTTGTTTTACAGAGCTCCTTACAGTTCCCAGCCTGGAGTAAAACAGTACATACCACCTTTCGTTGAAGGGGGGGATGAAGATTTTTCAGGGCAGATCAAGCGAAGTCAAATCTTGGATTTAACTTCTAAGATGGATGAGGATGGAGTTTTGGATTGGACTGTTCCTGCGGGGAATTGGACTGTGATGCGGTTTGGGAGCCGCAACAATGGCGCTGCTACGCGGCCGGCACCATTACCTGGAGTGGGAATGGAATGCGATAAGTTTGATTCATCTGCTTTACACGCGCATTTTTCAGAATTTCTGGAGAAGCTTTTTCAAACGATCGGTCCGCGAGACACCAATGTTTTTGGTGGTTTAAAAATGCTTCACATGGATAGCTGGGAAATGGGCGCTCAGAACTGGAGTACTCGTTTTCGAGAAGAGTTCAAAAGCCGCAGAAAATATGATCCATTACCGTTTTACCCGGTTTACGCAGGTTTTATAGTGGAAAATAGAGAAGTGAGTGAGCGGTTTCTATGGGATCTGCGACTGACATCTCAAGAGCTGATTCTGGAAAACCATGCCGGCGCTATAAAAACCTACGCTCATCAGCGTGGTCTTGGACTTTCCATAGAGCCTTATGATATGAACCCCACAGCAGATTTGGAATTGGCTTCAATTGCAGATATGCCCATGTGCGAATTCTGGAGTCAGGGCTATGGGTTCAATACCGCTTTCAGTCTGATGGAGGGGACTTCAGCCGCTCATTTATTAGGCCAGGCAGTGGTTCCGGCGGAATCTTTTACAGCGCATAATGACGGGTGGCGCCAGCACCCGGGCTCCATGAAGAATCAAACTGACTGGGCACTAGCTGCCGGGGTTAACCGGCTTGTATATCACACGTTTCAGCATCAGTGTTTGGATGACGCACTGCGCCCGGGGATGACAATGGGACCTTACGGTGTTCACTGGGATCGCAATCAGACATGGTGGCCAATGGTTGACACCTACCATCAATATGTAGCGCGCTGCCAATTCCTGCTGCAGCAGGGTAGGACTGTGGCCGACATTCTTTATCTCACGCCGGAGGGAGCTCCGCATGTTTTCCTGCCGCCGGTTTCGGCACTTGATAATACGGTTTCTTTTTTACCCGATCGAAGAGGATATAACTTCGATGCATGCCCTCCTAATTTGCTTTATCAATCTGAGGTAAAAAATCGGAAAATTGTTTTCCCAGGCGGTGCTGAATACCAAGTATTAATCATCCCGGAGTACCCGACAATGACGCCGGTACTTTTGGCGAAAATAAAAGAACTCATTTACTCCGGGGCCACAGTGGTAGGGAACCCTCCCGAAAAGTCACCAAGTTTGGTAGGCTATCCGAACTGTGATCGTCAGGTGCAGACTCTTGCCCGTGAAATCTGGGGTGAGCAAAATACAGACCGTCGTGCTTTGGGGAAAGGTGAGATTGTAATTAACCGGGGGACTGCTGATAACCTGTACCAGCCATATTCAGCAACAACGGAGCTTTTAAATTCTCTGAAAGTATTGCCGGATTTCCAAGCTTCCTCCGGGAAAATTCGCTACACGCACCGAACAATGGATGATTGTGAAATCTATTTTGTAGCCAACCGGTCTGAGGAAAAAGTGGCTGACATTTGTTCATTTCGTGTAACTGGGATGCGTCCTGAATTATGGAATCCATTAACCGGAGAGATCAGAGCCTTGCCTCAGTTTTCTGAAGAGGGTGAGCTGACTCGAATTCCATTAGTTTGGGAGAGGCATGAATCCTATTTTATTTTATTCAGGAAAGAAACTTCGAGTAAAAAAATTGAAGGATTAAACTTTCGAGACTTGGACAGAGTTGTTGCCATTGGAGGCCACTGGGATGTTTCTTTTGATCCGGATTGGGGTGGTCCGGCTTCAGTTGTCTTTGAAGTGCTCACTGACTGGACACAGCATTCGAATCCGGGAATTAAGTACTACTCGGGTACGGCTGTATATAAACAAACCTTTGATATACCTGAGGGCGTCCTTGCAGATTTATTTATTGATGATTCGCAAAATCATGTTGAACGAATAAACGAGCAGCCGTCAGAATTTTCTGGGCGAAATCGTTTCTATCTTGATCTAGGGGCGGTGAAGAATATGGCTCGAATACATTTGAATGGGAATAATTTGGGTACACTTTGGACTACTCCCTGGCGTTTGGAAATTACTGATGTACTGAAGCCAAAAGGGAATATTTTGGAGATCGAGGTGGTAAACCTCTGGCCTAATCGCTTGATTGGCGATGAACAATTGCCCGAGGATGGAATTCAAAATGGGCGATGGCCGGAGTGGATTCTTGAAAATAAAAAACGGACCTCCGGTCGTTACACATTCACAACGCACCGCCATTTTGACAAGAACTCACCGCTTCTGGAATCAGGTCTCTTGGGACCCGTCTCTATTTACAAACAGAAATAGTCTTTAATCTTTTGTAGAAACATAAATGCTCCCCCCGTTAAAAACAGGAGGAGCATTTAATTTAAGAGGTTTTATCTCTTTGGTCTATTTTTTAACTTCGGCGGACATTGCTTGACTGGCCAGATACTGATATTTCTGATAACGCTCAGCAGCATCAGCCGCAGCCTCTTCAGCCAACTTTTGGGCTACTTCAGGATCACTCTTCATGAGCATTCTGAAGCGGTTTTCAGAGTTATAGAAGTCCAGGACACTGGCAGCATTCGGATTCGGTTTCGAGTCCAGCTGTAACGGGTTAAGTCCGGAAGCTGCACGTGTTGGGTCGAATCTATAGAGCAGGAGCAGTCCGGAGTCAACCAGAGCTTTTTGCTGTTTTCCACCTTTGGTCATATTGATACCGTGGTTAATACAGTGGCTGTAAGCAATGATGAGTGAGACTCCATCGTAGGCTTCAGCTTCGGCCATTGCTTTGAGCGTCTGATTATCATTAGCTCCTATGGCGATAGAGGCTACGTAAACATGACCGTAGGTCATGGCGATGAGTCCCATATCCTTTTTAGCTAATTTCTTGCCTGAAGCAGAGAACTTTGCGACTGCACCTTTAGGTGTGGATTTAGAGCTTTGACCACCGGTGTTGGAATAAACTTCTGTGTCCAGAACAAGAATATTGACGTTACGTCCGGATGCAAGGACATGGTCTAAACCGCCGTAGCCAATGTCGTACGCCCATCCGTCTCCGCCCAGTATCCAAACTGAACGTTTAACAAGCGAGTCGACCAAGGAGAGCAACATCTTGGCTTCGGGTTTGTTCAAGGTGAGCAGTTTCTTCTTTAACGCTGAAACACGGTCGCGCTGAAGAGCGATTTCAGCCTCATCCTTTTGAGAAGCCTGAGTGATGCTGGTAACCAGATCATCACCAAGCACTGATGCGAGCTTAACCAGAAGCTCCTTGGCAAATTCATTTTGTTTATCTACAGCCAGACGGAAACCTAAGCCAAACTCTGCATTGTCTTCGAAGAGAGAGTTTGCCCATGCCGGTCCACGGCCCTGCGGGTTTTTCGCATAGGGTGTAGTCGGTAGGTTGCCTCCATAAATGGAGCTGCAGCCCGTTGCGTTAGCCACCAAAAGACGGTCGCCGAAAAGCTGAGTGAGCATTTTGACGTAGGGAGTTTCCCCACAGCCGGGGCATGCACCAGAAAACTCAAAGAGAGGTCGCATAACCTGCATTTGGCGGAGCATTGTCGTTTTGATCTTAGTGCGGTCAGTGTCAGGCAACGAAAGGAAGAACTCCCAGTTGAGACCTTCACTCTCACGCAACGGGACCTGAGGTGCCATGTTGATAGCCTTGCCACCTTCAACGGTTTTGCTCTTGGCCGGGCAGGTTTCTACGCAGAGACCGCATCCTGTACAATCGTGGACTGAAACTTGCAGAGTGAATTTTTGTCCCTTGAATTCAGGTGCTTTAGAGTCGGTGCTCTTAAAGGTCGCTGGAGCCTTTGCCAGCTCGGCTGCGTCGTAAAATTTCCCTCGGATAACAGCGTGAGGACAAATCGCAACGCACTTGAGGCACTGAATACAGGACTCGGTATCCCATGTTGGAATTTCTAAGGCCAGATCCCGTTTTTCATAGCGAGCCGTGTCAGTTGGAAATGCTCCATCCTGTACGGGGGTGAAAGCGCTTACAGGCATATCATCACCGAAACCGGCGATGATGGGGCCCAGAACCAGTTTAACGAACTCAGTGGCATCTGAAGCCACAGGAGGGAGAAGTTGTTTGTTGCCCACGGTCGCGGGAATACTCACTTCAAACAGGCATTCCAAGGTCTTGTCTACTGCTGCAATATTTTGTGCGACAACATCATCTCCTTTTTTGCCATAGGTCTTCTTAATTGAAGTTTTGATTTTCTCAATGGCCACATCCTTCGGTAGGACCCCGGATAGCGCAAAGAAACAAACTTGCATGATGGTGTTGATGCGGCTCCCCATGCCGGTCTCTTGAGCCACCTTATTGGCATCAATAACGAAGAGCTTGGCTTTTTTCTCAATGAGAGACTTTTGCGTCACGGCAGGAAGCGTTTCCCAAACTTTATCCGGACCGAACGGAGTGTTGATCAACAAGGTGCCCCCTTCAATCAGATTCGCCGACATATCATATCGATCAGGGAATGTCGGTTGATGACATGCTACGAAGTTGGCCTTGCTGATTAAGTAGGAAGAGCGAATAGGGTTAGGTCCAAAGCGGACGTGAGAAACGGTAATAGATCCAGATTTCTTGGAGTCGTATACGAAATAGCCCTGAGCGTATTGTTCTTCACCAATAATCTTAATGGTGTTCTTGTTTGCGCCCACAGTGCCATCAGAGCCCAGCCCATAAAACATGGCGCGGATGACGTTATCTGGTTCAGTAGAAAAATTCTTATCCACCGGAAGACTGGTATGGGTGACATCGTCCACAATACCCACAGTGAAATGGTTTTTGGGTGTAGCCTGAGCAAGGTTGTCATAAACCGCTTTGACCATAGCAGGAGTGAAATCCTTGGAGGCCAAACCGTAGCGACCACCCACAATCACGGGCATCCCATGGCTCAGGTGCTTGCATCCGTTGGCTAGAGCCTCAGCAATACTGCAGAGCACATCCTGGTAAAGCGGTTCACCCGTTGCGCCGGGCTCTTTAGTCCGATCCAAAACTGCAATCTTTTTGGTTGTTGAAGGCAGCGCACCTACGAAATCCCGAACACTGAAAGGACGGTACAGTCGGACCTTGAGCAGTCCCAGTTTTGCACCTTTGGCATTGAGTGCATCCAGGGCTTCATGAGCGACTTCACAGCCTGATCCCATGAGGATAAGAACGTTCTCAGCATCCTTGGCACCAACATATTCAAAAAGCTTGTATTGGCGTCCGGTCAACTGGGCAAACTTGTCCATCTGCTTTTGAACGATCCCGGAGCAGGCGTCGTAGAACGGATTGCATCTTTCTCTGCATTGGAAGTAAACGTCCGGGTTTTGAGCTGTGCCGCGAATTGAAGGATTGTCAGGATTGAGGGCGCGTTGACGATGTGCGATAACTAAATCATCTTGAATCATCTCCCTCATGACATCTTCAGAAATGACCTCAACTTTAGAAACTTCATGAGAAGTGCGGAAGCCATCAAAGAAGTGCATGAAAGGAATTCGGGCTTCCAACGTGGCCGCATGGGAGATCAGCGCCATGTCCATAGCCTCCTGAACTGAGGCAGAGGCAAGCATTGCAAAACCGGTACTGCGGGCACTCATGACATCACTATGATCTCCAAAGATTGAAAGAGCGTGAGTAGCCAAAGCGCGAGCTGATATATGAAAGACAGTCGGAATCAATTCTCCGGCGATCTTGAACATGTTAGGTATCTTGAGAAGTAATCCCTGAGACGCGGTGAAAGTTGTCGTGAGGGAGCCAGTGAGGAGAGAACCATGCACGGTGCCAGCAGCACCGCCTTCGCTTTGCATCTCCATTACGGAGGGAACAGTACCCCAAAGGTTTTTTACTCCTTTGGCTGCCCAAGCGTCACACCACTCCGCCATATTGGAAGAAGGTGTGATTGGATAAATTCCACATACCTCATTACACCTATAGGCAACGTAGGCGACAGCCTCGTTCCCATCCATTGCTACATATTTCTTAGCCATATATACTGTCTGTTATTGTTAAATCTAACTGCCTTTCCTGCCGACCTGTGTGAAAATATTTATCCCCAAGGTCATAGCTGGCACGCTCTTGACGTCTGAGGAACTATCTTAGCATCTTAAAGGAAAGCTAGCTAGAGATTTTTAATTGAAATATCTTAACTATTTAAAAACAAAGATCTTATGTGGCTTAATGGAGTAAATTCTCTGAGGGTATTCAGTTTCTTAAACTCCCATCCACAATGTGGAAAGTTTGATTTGCTTGAGTGGCAATCTCCAAATCGTGAGTTGCAATAACGAGAGTGCAGAAACGTTCGCTGCGCAGCTGCAGGAGTAAATTTAAAATATCTCTCCCCGTTTGGGAGTCAAGATTTCCGGTGGGTTCGTCCGCGATCAGGAGAGAAGGATCATTGATAAGAGAGCGGGCAATAGCGACTCTTTGCTGTTCTCCACCCGAAAGCTCAGAGGGTCGATGTCCTGTTCGGTTGGCGAGCCCTACCTGTTTGAGCAGTTCAATGCCGCGATTTTTGACTTCAGCATAGGGGCGGCGTGCAATTCGGGCCGGGATAATCACGTTTTCCAAGGCATCAAATTCAGGCAGTAAATGATAGGATTGAAAAACAAAACCAATTTTATGGTTGCGTATTTTAGCCAAATCATAGTCGCTCATCTGTCCTGTTTCTTTGCCTTCCAGGACGATACTTCCGGCATCCGGCCGGTCCAACATTCCTATCAAGTTTAAGAGTGTAGATTTTCCGGCCCCGGAAGCCCCCTGTAAAGCAACGAATTCTCCCTGTTTAACGGAAAAAGAGATGTCCTTGAGGATATCAAGCTTCCGAGTGCCAATCAGAAAAGATTTACAGAGCCCGGAAACTTGGAGCAAAGAAGGAGAAAAGGGAGAGTTACTCATGGCGCAGGGAGGTGACAGGGTGCTGACGGCTGGCATAAGCAGCCGGGAGGATGCCTGAAAGTAGGCAAATTAAAAGTGAACCGCCGCAGATCATAATGATGTCCGAGGGGATAATTAGCGCTGGTAGCTCGGAAAAGAAATAAAGTTCCGCCGGAAAAAGTTCAAAGCCGGTCATCCGGTTCATAAATTGTAAAAACTCATTTCGAAAAGCGATGGCAGTCATTCCTAGAGAAAAGCCACAAATGACACCAATAACGCCAACCATCAGGCTTTGGCTCAGAAAAATGAAAAGAATCTGAAGACGAGTGGCTCCGATAGCTTTTAAGAGGCCTATCTCTCGGGTTTTTTGAAAAACAAAAGTGATCAAAGCGTTAGCGATTCCAAAACCGGCCACAATCATGATGAGAAAAAGGATATAGAACATCACATTTTTTTCAACAGCCAGAGCCCCCACAATTTGGGAGTTTTCCTGCATCCAGGTAGAATTTTGGTAGGCCAATCCGAGCTTAGAATCTAATTCTTTCGCAACCGGAGTAACAAGCTGCGGATCATCAAGCATTACCAGTAAACCTTGAGAGGCTTCATCCATATTAAACAGCTCTTGAAAATTGAGTAGTGAAGTGATCAGAAAGGAAGAATTATATTCGAAAAAGCCAACGTCAAAGATTCCTTTTATTTCATAATTATCGGCCAATATGGCTTCGGGGTGTCCCTCCTCCTGGCTTAGCTTCATCTTTTGCAGCTGGGAAGGGCTGTAAAGTGCTACAACATCACCCACCCGAAGACGAAAATTACGAGCCATGACTGTCCCTATAAGAAGACCGCGCCCGGAAACGTCAAATTGCCCCTCTACGATGCTGCTGGGCAAAACACTGACTTGTTTTTCCAAATCGGCTTCAATACCTCTTAGATAGGGTGCCATGCCTTGAGCGTTCCCAATGCTGGGTTGAGTTTCCATCCAGACTTGTCCCAGAGTGAAGGGCGCCACGGCGCGAACATGTTCGACATTACGAATTATTTCGGCCGTTTTTTCGTAGTCCCTCATCTCTCCCGATCGCGAATAAACCTTTATGTGAGGATTGAACCCTAATATTTTATCATGAAGGTCCTGATCGAATCCGCTCATCACGCTCATGACGATAATGAGAACCGCAACGCCTAGAGTGACACCAATGGTGGAGATAACAGTGATCACCGAGACGAAGGTGCGTTTCGGTTTTAAGTATCGAAGACTTAGCAGCAGTTCAAAAGGGAGCCGCATCGGGAGGTAGACTACCGTTTTCACCGGGAATACTCAATAACTAGATGAACTCTTTCTCCGAACTTTGCGTTACAACGCTTAATTCGAAGCAGGGCGAGCAGAGTAGAGGGCTCATTCATTCTTCCCTAGCCCAAGTGTTATTTGGAAGGATCGAATGAGGCGTTCTTATTTTATCTCTTTTTTGATTAAATAATTACTAGTCCACAAAGGTCTTTCCTTTCAAAATCTTCGGGGGATGACGACGTTCGGTTATCAGACACAATAAATACTGTCAACAACCTTTGACTTTTATGTGCCGTTTTGAGTAGAATGAATCGGCTTGTGGGGCAGAGACCCCTGGAATAAATATGGCAAAACTTACGCTGAAAGATTTGAAGGCACACGGCAAACAGGTGTTTGTGCGTGTGGATTATAACGTACCTTTGGAAGAAAAAGGTGGAGTGATGGTTATTACCGACGACACTCGGATACGTGCGACTCTGCCCACACTGGAACATCTTATAAAGGACGGAGCCAAGGTTATTCTTGCGGCTCACTTGGGTCGCCCTAAAGGCAAGCGTGAGTCTACAATGTCGCTTGCTCCTGTGTCAGTTCGATTGGGCGAACTTCTTGGTAAAAAGGTGGGTTTTGTAGACGATTGTATTGGGGAGAAGGTCGAAAAGGCTGTAGCGGCTATGAACCAGGGAGATGTGCTGCTCCTGGAAAATGTTCGTTATTATGCAGAGGAAGAGGCCAATGATCCCGTTTTTGCAGAAAAATTGGCCAAGGTGGCTGAACTCTACGTAAATGATGCATTTGGGGCTGCACACCGTGCGCATGCTTCAACCGAGGGGATTGCGAAGATTGTTTCTTCCCGAGGTGGTCAGTGTGCTGCCGGTTTTTTGATGGAGCGCGAGCTCAAATTCCTGGGTGAAGAGCTGGATAATGCAGCTCGTCCCTTCGTGGTAATTTTGGGCGGAGCCAAAGTTTCTGATAAGATCACTGTGATTGACCGTTTGCTTGAGAAGGCCGATACAATTTTGATTGGCGGTGCCATGGCCTATACTTTTCGCCTGGCTCAAGGATATAAAGTCGGTAAGTCTTTGGTAGAGCCTGATAAGGTAGATATCGCCAAGGAAGCCTTGAATAAGGCTGCTGCCAAGGGTGTTAAATTCCTTTTGCCGGTGGACGATATCGTGGCGACGCCTGTTAAGAGCGAAAAGCTGGATAAGAAAGGCAAACCTGTAATTGAATGGCAGAACCCGACTGAAAATGCCAGTATGGATTGTGCAGATAATGTTGCGGGTTTGGATGTCGGATCCAAAACGATAAAACTTTTCTCAGACGAAGTCGCTAAGGCTAAGACAATTCTCTGGAATGGACCGATGGGACTATTTGAAGACAAGCGTTTTGCTCAGGGGACTTTTGGTGTGGCGAAGGCCGTTGCCGAGGTCACAGAAAAGAATGGAGCAAAAAGCATCATCGGTGGAGGCGACAGCGTCAAGGCGATTAATCAGTCTGGTCTGGGTTCTAAAGTGACTTTCATGAGCACTGGAGGCGGAGCCAGCTTGGAGTTTTTGGAAGGAAAAGTTCTCCCCGGCGTCGCAGCTTTAAGCGAGAAAACCTGTTGTGGCTGCTGTAAATAACCTTCCTTTCAAGATAGAAAACTATAATTTTAAAACAGATGAATAAAGAAAGAAAATTACTCATTGCCGGCAACTGGAAAATGAACAAGACCGTGGCGGAAGCTATTGACCTTGTTGACGGCCTTGTTCGCGAACTAGCCAATGTGAAAGAAGTGGATATCGTTGTGTGTCCTCCATTCACCGCATTGCATGCTGTTTCCAAGAAAGTATTGGATACTCAGGTTCGTTTGGGAGCACAAACTATGAATGAGAATGGCTATGGTGCTTTCACAGGCGAAGTGAACGCAGGAATGCTCAAAGAGTTTTCTGTGCGTTATGTGATTTTAGGACACTCTGAGCGTCGCCAGTATTACGCCGAGACAGATGCTTTAATCGCCAAGAAAGCAGGAGCTGCTCATGCTGCTGCGCTGAAACCAATCGTTTGCGTGGGTGAAACCCTTGCTGAGCGCGAGGCCGGAAAGGCCGAAGCGGTAATCGGGACTCAGGTCAAAGGCAGTCTGGCAGGATTAAGTGCTGCTCAGATGGAAGAAACAGTAATCGCTTACGAGCCTGTTTGGGCTATCGGAACCGGTAAAACTGCCACTTCTGCGCAAGCTCAGGAGATTCATCTTTTTATTCGTAATACTCTGGCCCAGATGTTTGGAGAACCAGTGGCTAAGAAGGTTCGCATCCTTTACGGAGGCAGCGTGAAACCCGCTAATGCTCGCGAAATAATGAGTCAACCCGATGTGGATGGCGCGTTAGTGGGCGGAGCTGCTCTGGAAGTCCGCAGCTTCTCTGACATAGTTAAAAACAGCATCTAATTGTTATGGAATTTATTGTTGGTTTATTCAGGTTTATCCTGTTTGTAGACTGTGCGCTCTTGATCCTTTTGGTACTCATCCAGCTTCCGAAAAAAGAGGCGGGATTGGGAGTCGCTTTCGGTGGTGCCGCTACGGATGCCCTTTTTGGGGCAGGTGCCGGCAATGCCATTACTAAGCTCACCAAGTGGTGCGCTGTTTTTTTCTTCGTTCTTTCCTTGGGTATAGCTGTTGCAGACTCTCATTATGCAAAAGCCCAGAGAGATGCTATAACCCGTCAGATGTTGACGGTGGAATCTGGGGAATCTGCGGCTGATAGTGCTAAAGCGGCGACGCTGAATGCCCCTGTTGCTGCGACGGATGCTGCTTCTAAGGAGGCTATCCCCTCTCAAAACACTCCATCAACTGAGAAATCGACAAATGCCGTAGCTCCTGCTGAGCCGGTAAAAACCGAATAATCAGTTTTTTTGAAAAAACAATGTCCAAACGCCGCAAAACCTTAACCGGGTTGCGGCGTTTGGCTTGTGATACTATGAGAGTGTTAATAATTAAAAACCTATCTGATTTTTTTCTTTTCACTCTTTTGGTGATGCTCTCTCTTTGCGGGTGTTCATTCCAGGAACCTGCTGAGCTTATGATTATTAATGGAGCTGAGCCGGAATCTCTGGACCCTGCAATTGTAACCGGACAGCCTGATATCCGTGCTGCCAGCGCCTTATTTGTCGGATTGACCAGCCCGAATCCTATAACTGGCCTTCCTGAGGCCTGTCTGGCCGAAAGCTGGGAAGTCTCTCCTGATGCAAAAATTTATACTTTTCACCTTCGGCCGGGAATTCTTTGGAGCACAGGTGAACCCATAACAGCCCAAGATTTTTTTTATTCCTGGACTAGAGTTCTTGACCCTGCAACAGCCTCGCCTTATGCCAGTGTTCTTTTTCCTGTACTCAATGCCGAAGAATTTAATGGCGGTATAATAAAGGATGTATCGCTTCTTGGTTTGAAGATTTTGGACAGTGCTACGTTTCAGGTTCAATTACGGTTACCCACAGCTTATTTTTTGGATTTATGTGCCATGCCAACCTTGGCAGTAGTGCCATCGTTTGCGATTAAACATAGTCCCGATCAGTGGATACGATCTCAAACTTTACCTGTTAGTGGCCCTTACATATTGGGAAAATGGCTTCTGAATGACCGGATCAGACTTAAAAAAAATCCTTTATATTGGGATGCTGTTCATACCCGGTGCTCTGTAGTAGATCTCTTGCCTATTGGTTCCAGCGTTACAGCGATGAATCTTTATTACCAAGGTAAAGTGGACCTTTTGTGGGATAAAGAGCTGATTCCGGCTGACCTTCTGGATTTAATGTTGGAGCGCCCGGATGTCCATCCTTTTGACTATCTCGGCAATTACTTTGTTCGTATCAATGTAACTCGCTCGCCTTTTAACGAACCAAAGGTTAGGAAAGCCTTTTCTATGGCGATTGATAGAAACGCATTGGTAAACCGTGTAACCCGTGCCGGAGAAACTCCTTCATCTCATTTCACGCCTGAATTTTGTGCGAATTATATTCCCCCAGATGGCCCGGGCTACGATCCAGAGCTTGCCAGAAAGCTTTTAGCCGAGGCAGGGTATTCAAATGGTGAGGGATTCCCTCCTGTCACTTACCTTTTTAATGCGGCTGCGGGTGGAAGTGCTAAAATACATCAAAAAGTGGCAGTAGAACTTCAGCGGATGTGGAAAACTCAACTGAATGTAACTGTTAATTTGAGACAGGCCGAATGGAAGGCATTTTTATCTATGGTAAATAATTTGGATTATGATTTGTGTCGAGCCAGTTGGGTGGGCGATTATAATGATGCAACGACTTTTCTGAATCTTTTTACTTCTCATAGTGGTAATAACCGCACAGGATGGCTCAGTCAGGAGTATGATAATCTATTAAGTCGTTCAGACCGGGAACTTGATATAGAAAAACGAGCGCTTATTATGAAAGAAGCTGAAACCTTGCTGATAAACGAAGGGCTGCCAATAATCCCTCTTTATTTTTATAAAGGAATTCTCTGCTTTGATACTAACAAAATTGAAGGTATTTACCCGAATCCGATTGACCGTCACCCGATCAACTACATCGGTAAGAAAAGATAGTTTTTAAATTTCAATGCGTGGCTCTGAGTTTTTTTTGCCTATCAGTGTTGGAAAGAAAGACGCATAAAACATCTCACAGACTGGCGTTTTTTATTTAAAATGTTCTCACGTTTCTGACATACTGGAGCCCGCGGAGGGAATGCAGGTTGTCCCTTAAAACGACACCGCCAAAAGAGATGCAAGTCAGTATATTAAAATCAAAGATTCATCGTGCAGCCGTGACCGGAGCTAGTTTGAATTATGAGGGGAGTTTGACCATTGATATTGAGTTAATGCAGCGGGTTGGGCTTTTGCCTTTTGAAAAGATACTTTGCAGTAATATGGCAAATGGAGCACGATTTGAAACCTATGCTATTCCCGGGGAACCAGGCTCCGGGTCTATTATTTTAAACGGAGCCACGGCGCACTTGGGTAAAAAAGGAGACCGTCTCACCATCATGAATTTTGCACTCGTAAGCCTTGCAGATGCTGAAAACTGGGTGCCTAGGGTAATCGTTATGGACGAGAATAATCAGATTGTAGACGAGCGAGGAATATAGATTGGAAGTTGAGATGAATATGAGGTTTACTGCGGGAGAAATTGCAAAACGATTGGCCGGAACGGTTGAAGGAGATGAGAGCTTGGTGTTGTCCGGATTTGCTTCTGCAGCAGAAGCAGGGCAGGGATTTTTAACCTTCGCTGAAAGCGAGCTTTACCTTGAGAAAGCTGATAAAAGCCAAGCTTCGGCGATTTTGCTCGATGGTGAGCTCAAGTCCAATAGCGGCAAAACTATTATCCGAGTGAAAAATGCCCGTATTGCTTTTGCGTACGTGATGCAATTGTTTTTTCCGGAACCCATTTTCGAGCCTGGCATTCATCCTAGTGCGATTGTTGAGCCCGGAGTGCAAGTGGATCCCACTGCTTATATTGGTGCCTTTTGTAGAATAGGGAAGTCTGCCGTTATCGGAAAAGGTGTCGTTATCGGAGAAAGCTGTCAAGTTGGGGAAGGAACGCAGATCGGCGATGACTCCCGAATTTTTCCACGTGTTACTTTTTATCCTTCAGTAAAGATAGGAAAGCGGGTAAGGATACATTCAGGTTCGGTGATTGGTTCTGACGGTTTTGGATATGTTTTGGATCAGGGACGCCATGTCAAAGTTCCTCAGATAGGTACTGTGATTATTCATGATGACGTTGAAATTGGTGCTAACGTCACGATTGATCGCGGCGCAATGGAAGCCACTGAAATTGGTCGAGGAACAAAAATTGATAACTTGGTCATGATTGCCCACAACGTGAAAGTGGGAGAAAATTGCATTATCGTTTCTCAGGTCGGGGTTGCTGGCAGCACCAGACTGGGAAACTATGTCGTCTTAGCGGGCCAGGTTGGTATAGCCGGCCATTTAAACTTAGGTAATCAAGTGACGGTTGGGGCAAAAGCGGGTGTAATGAATAACATTCCTGATGGTCAAATGTGGCTGGGAACCCCGGCTATGCCGCATAAAGACGCAAAACGCGTTATGATCGCCTGGCAATCAATGCCGGATGCATTAAAGCGGTTACGTGCTTTGGAACGAGAAGTGCAAAGCCTCAAAGATGCAGGCAAGGAGTGCACCGGGGTATGAGGCAAATGGTTCTTTCGCCTTTAGCTCAAAGTTTATGGACCTGTCGGCGTAATGGAATACGTTATAGCCCCCGTTTTTTGTGTGTGAATGTCCAGCGGCAAAATATGCAGCTATACCACTGGAGCTCGGAAGAAAAAGCCTATTTATTTCAAAAGGAGTTTCTGGTTTCGACCAGCTCTTTTGGCGTAGGTTGCCAGATGAACAGTCAAAAGACACCCTTGGGGCTGCATCGAATTGCTTCAAAAATAGGCGGAGGAACACCACAGGGAACAGTTTTTAAAGCTCGTGTTCCCGTTGGCTATACGTGGAAAGGAATGTCTGAAGCAAAAATTGCTCATAGAATTTTCTGGCTGGAGGGGCTTGAACGCGGGAAAAATAAAGGACCTGGATTGGATTCCTTCGAACGGTATATTTACATCCACGGAGTAGGGGATGAGATGACCCTTGGACGGCCTTCTTCTTGTGGCTGTATCCATTTGGCGGCTTCGAGCATGATGCCTTTGTTCGATCGCTGCAGAGTGAACGATTTGGTTTGGATTGAAGAAAGATAAACGCAGGTGAAAGCAGCAGCAATTATTGTGGCCGCAGGCAGGGGAACCCGGATGGGTGGGCAGATCGACAAGATATTTCTGGAAGTCGATGGGGCTCCACTTATCGTGCATACCTGGCGCCGATTTCTGTCGCTGTCTTCAGTTTCAAAGATTGTGCTTGTGGTTCGTTCCGGGATGGAAGAAGAGTTTAAAAGGCTGGCTTCTGTACACAATTTAGATCAAAAACCTTTTTCGTTAGTTGTGGGTGGCGCCGAAAGGCAGGATTCTGTTTGGAATGGTTTATCTGCAGTCAAGGATGAGTACGACCTAGTGGCTATTCAAGATGGCGCTAGGCCTTGTACCCCCGTCGAAGTAATAGAAAAAGCATTCCAGGTTGCAGCTCAAAACGGAGCCGCCGTTTTAGCTCGTAGAATAACCGACACTGTCAAAGAGTCTCAGGATGGACTGGTGGTGGCTCGTACGCTGGATCGCTCTCTGCTTTGGGCAGTACAAACACCACAAGTGTTCCAAACTCACGTGATCCTCAGTGCAATCGCCGCTGCAATTAAGAAGGGGTGTAAATTGACGGATGATACGGCTGCCTGCGAGATGATCGGCCAAAAGGTTTGCATGGTGGAGTGTGCTGCGCCCAATCCCAAAGCGACCAGTCCGGATGATTTGCCCTATATCGAAATGCTCCTTCGCAAGGAGAGGGCCTTGTCGTAATAATGAATTTTATCAAGGAGTTTTTAAGAGAACTGGACGATCCCATGCCGTTGCCCACGCCCCTGGCATGGTTGGGTCGCCCCTTGGCACAATCTTTTGTTCTCTCTATAATTCTCCATTGTACATTAGTAATTGGATGGGAGGTAGCGTTTCAGGTAGGCATTGTCGGCTCTCGTCCATCTCTTGTACTGAAAGAAATGCTGCTTCAAACTGATAATAAAGGCACTATTGAGCAATTCTCTCAAGAGCAGGAAGTCCCTTTAATGTTCATTGAAGTAACTCCACAAAGTGAAGAAGTCGAACCATCCCCGAATGCCAAGTATTATTCCAGTGCGAGCACCCGTGCGTCCAACCCTGATCCGGTTCTGGTGAGCAAGGAAGAGCCCAGAATACATGGAGTTGAGCAAGAAATGATTCGCACGACGGAAAAAACTCGAATGCAGCCTGAAGAAATGAACCCTATCCAGGAGGATTCTGGTGACAGAGTGCATCAGGAGATAGAGCCTGAAACCAGCAATAGACCACTTTTTGCCTCCAAACCGAGCGATTTGGGAGTGGGCTCCGCGGAGGAAAAACCACGTCCGAGAACTTTAAAAGAGGCTAAAAAAAACATTTCTCTTATCGGTACCCCAACTGAGCAAAAAGGGGGCGTTCATAGACATTCACTGGTGCCTCAAATGGATGTAAGAGGCACTCCTTTTGGAAATTATGACGCAGCCTTCATCGCGGCTGTTCAAAAAAGGTGGTACGACCTTATTGATGCTTCTGCAATCGTAACCGCTGCAGGAAAAGTTGTGATAATTTTTAAATTGTATCACGACGGGCGTATTGATAGTGTGCAAGAAGTTTCCAGCACGGTAAATACTTTGCAAGGGTTGCTTTGTCAAAAAGCGATAACAGATCCGGCTCCTTACAGCCCTTGGCCCAGCGAGTTGCGTCGTGCTGTGCAAGGTGATGTTAGAGAAGTCAAATTTACTTTTTATTATAGATAATTAAGAAAAGAATAAACAAATATTATGATAGATTTTTTTGTTAAAGGCGGGTTCATGATGATTCCCATGCTCTTTGTCTCTGTGGCAACGGTGGGTTTTATGATTGAGAGAGGACTAGCTCTTCGAAGGGAAAAAATATTACCTCCGTCGGTTTTGGAGGGATTGAGCGATTTTGAAAAAACAGGGAATAAAGAAAAATTGAGAAGAAGTTGCGACACGGTCTCTAGCCCACTAAGCCGACTATTGGTTTGTTCGTTGGATCATTCATCGCAGACGAGAAAAGAAAACCAGGATGCCGTTGAGACTCAGGCTCGCAAAGAAGTAATCCTTATGGAGAAGTGGCTGGTCTTTCTCGAAATTACGGTGGGAATCGCACCCCTGATGGGGCTTCTTGGTACCCTTCATGGAATGATTACGCTCTTTGGCGGCTTGGGAGCTAACTTTGGGGCTGCTGATCCTGCAATAATTGCAGCGGGTATTTCTGTGACCTTGAATGTTACCTTTATGGGGTTGGCAATTGCGATTCCTTCTCTGATTGGATGGAGTTATTACAGTAAAAAAGTGGAGATTTTAACGTCTGAACTGGAAACATCTTTGGGTGAATTCATTCAGTATTTATACCAGGGGAGGAAGAAAGCAGAATAGTCCATGGAAGTGGTACTTTTTGATTTATAGACCTTGAGAAATAATATGTTTTACCATGCGCTTTAAAATAACCAAACAACGTCAGACACCTCCTATAATCATCGTGGCGCTGGTCGATGTGCTTATCGTTGTGTTGATATTCCTTGTGGTGACGACTACCTTTAAAACACACCCAGCTTTCAAAATGACTCTGCCCGAATCTGAAACAGCTCAGCAAGGAAGCACGACGGTCACAAACATCATTATTAATGTTCCAAAGGGAACAAATGTTTTCTTTGTGGGGCCTGATGCCTATAGCGATATTCAGTTAACGGAGTATTTATCCGAGCAGACACGCAAAGCTCCTGATGTGGCTGTTTCAATCCGTGCTGATACAGAATCTGCTTTTGGAAGAATTGTTGCTTTAATGGATATCATTAAAAAGGCCAAAATTCTTCATGTTAGTGCCTTTGCAAAACCTGTTCCCCCAAGTGAACCGTGACAATTTAAGCCTCCGCGATTTGGAGATATATGCTTTGCGGGAGGATGAGAGTGGATCAGAAATAAATACTACTTACTTATTTTTAATCCCTCTTCTCTCACGAAAAAAGGATTGGATAAGGTTGCGGCACTCCTCTTCACGCATGCCGGCAGTGATTTCACAGCGGTGGTTTAAGCTGGGAAATTGAAGGATATTCATGGCAGAACCAGCTGCACCGGCCTTGGGGTCTGAAGCCCCAAAAACAACCCGTTTAATCCGAGTGTGGTAGCATGCCCCGGCGCACATGGGGCATGGCTCCTTGGTTACGTAAAGCGTGCAATCGGTAAGTCTCCAGTCGCCTATAACAGATTGCGCCGCGGTCAAAGCCAACATTTCAGCGTGAGCTGTCGCATCCTTGAGGAGTTCGACTTGGTTAAATGCCCGAGCTATTATTTTGGAGTCATGAACAACCACCGCTCCAACAGGTGTTTCTTCCAGACGATAAGCCTTCATAGCCAGCTTAACTGCTTCGCCCATGTAATACTCATCGCTTTGTATATCTATGATTTTTTCTTCCACTGCGGGAGTGATTGGTAACTTTTAACTAAAATAATTTTTCCAATTGCGGGGCGTCTATTGAGCTTTCCTGCTATGTCCTGCAATACCTCATGCGAGATTAGGGAATAACCTCATGGGGTATATAATAAAACATCCGGAGCGTATCTTACTTATTGTTTGAGTTTGTAATGAACAGGTGAAACATCCCGTAACCTTTGAGCCGCTTGTTCCGGTGTAAGATCACGCTGTGGCTCGGCTAGCATCTCATATCCGACCATGAATTTTTTTATAGTTGCTGAACGCAATAAAGGAGGATAATAGTGAGCGTGCAGTTGCCAGTGATCATTGGCTTTCCCGGTGGAAGGGGCGCCATGCCACCCCATCGAATAAGGAAAACTGGTTTCAAAAAGGTTGTCGTAACGGATCAATCCCTCTTTCATTATTTCTGCCAAAGTGCTTTTATGACTATCGGTCAGTTCAGCGAGACTCTTAACAGGAAAGAGTGGTAAGAGCAGATATTCGTAGGGCCAAAGCGCCCAAAAGGGGACGATTAACACCCAGTCTTTGTTGGAAGAAATAACACGAGTGCCTTCTTTTAACTCTGCATGGGCATAGTCGAGTAATAGAGGTGTGCCATGACTCTTCAGGTAGGTGCTTTGGAATTCATCCTCTTTGGCAATTTCGACGGGCAAAAAACTGTTGGCCCATATTTGTCCATGTGGATGCGGGTTGGAGCACCCCATAATGGCTCCTTTATTTTCGAAAACCTGAACCCATGGATACTTTTCGGAGAGTTCTTGGGTTTGTTCGCTCCAGACGTTTATAATTGATTTAATTTCTCCCAGGGGTAATTCCGGAAGCGTTAAATCATGGCGGGGAGAAAAGCAGATTACTCTACATTCGCCGTGAGCGGCTTCCATTTTGAAAAAGGGACTTTCGTTTTGTTCGGATGGGGTGATCAACTCTCTGGGCAAAAGGGCCGCATAATCGTTTCTAAATACAAACGTGCTTTTATATTGCGGATTTAGCGCTCCATTAGCTCTGGTGTTTCCAGGACAAAGATAGCATTTGGAGTCATATTGAGGGCGAGCCGCCATCGTACTCTCTTTTTGTCCCAGCCAAGGCCGTTGGGTCCGATGTGGTGACACCAAAACCCATTGCCCAGTGAGAGGATTATATCTTCTGTGGGAGCTTTGATTAAACTGTAATTCCATGGACATTAAAACGAATTATTGCTCTATCACGCGAGCGCCGTCAGCAGGGCGAGACGCAAAAATTGAACACTTTAGACCTGTTTTTTCTTTGTATTCCCGCTCAATGGTTTCACTGATCTGCGGAATCATCTTTGTTTCCACTAACGAGATGGCACAGCCACCGAAACCCCCGCCTGTCATTCGACAACCATAAACCCCACCGGAAAGGCCTATTTTTTTTGAAATTTCTACAATACAATCCAGTTCAGCGCAGCTTACTTCAAAATCGTCCTTCAAAGATTGATGGCTTTCATACATTAAAGCGCCGGTTTCTACTAAGAGAGAGTTGGAGAGAGCCGAGGCTGCTTTCAAAGTCCTTATATTTTCAGTAATGACATGTTTCGCCCTACGATAAGGAATAGCAGGCATTTCATTTTTAAACGATTCCAAGAGCTCCATATTCGCATCCTTCAACCATTTCACTCCCATGATCCGAGATGCCGTTTCACATTCGGAGCGTCGTTTTCCATATTCCCCGGAGGCCAGTTGGTGTTTGACGTTAGAGTTGATAATTAAAAAGGATACGTCAGGATTCTTTATCTCTGTCCATTGGGTTTCATGGTTGCTGCAATCCAAAAGCATAATGTGGTCTTTACGAGCCATGACGGAAATAAATTGATCCATTATGCCGCAGGGAACTCCTGCAAACTCGTGTTCTGCTTTTTGTCCAATGAGGGCTTTTTCCTCTTGGGAAACTTTTTTCCCTGTAACAGCTTCAATGAGCGTCCCCGTTGCAATCTCCAATGCAGCGCTGCTGGAGAGTCCACCGCCCAAGGGAACTGTGGAGTCCATGACAACATCCAAAGCAGGAATCTGTATGTTTTTATCCTGAAAGCCTTGAATAACACCGCGAATATAGTTAGACCAGCGTGGCTCAGCCCGAGTGAGTTGGGAGAGTTTAATATGAGCGGTTTCATTAAACCTCAGGCACCTCACCACGACGGTGTCATTGAGAGGTTTTCTTGGTAAATCTGCGGCTAAAACGGTATATCTCTCTATTCCCATGGGGAATACAACCCCCCCATTGTAGTCGGTATGTTCTCCGATAATATTGACTCTTCCGGGCGCAACAACAATCCAGCGTGCCGGACGTCCATAATGTTCCTCGAACTTTATTTTTGTTTTCTGAACTAGTTCCTCTAGTGTTAAGGCTGTCTCTATCATGTCGATTATATAAAAAAATTGGAGCCGCTTCTCCAATCTCCTCTAGGAATTCAACACAATTACATTGCTCAATGCAATTGAAATTTCTAACTTCTCTTCTCTCAAGTATTTTCCCTATAATTCACTTGTGAGACAAGCGATGTCTACGAGTGAACTCATACGAACTAAGTTGGGGAAGCTTCCTCATAAACCGGGAATATATCTGATGAAAGATCGCTTCGGAACAGTGATTTATGTTGGAAAAGCCCGGGACCTGCGCCGTCGTGTCAGCCAGTATTTTCATCCCTCTCGCCGACATGCCTGGGATTTGAAGCTCCAGGCTTTAGTGGAAGCCATTAGCGACTTTGACACTCACCAGGTAAATAGCGAACCAGAGGCTTTGCTGCTGGAAGGTAAACTTATCAAAGAGTTTAAGCCTAGGTACAATGTCAGCTTTAAGGATGATAAGCGTTTTTTGCTGATCAAGGTCAACCTGAATGATCCTATTCCCAATTTCGTCATCACTCGCCTTAAAAAGGAGGATCAAGCAAGGTATTTTGGTCCTTTCGTCGATTCTGTTGCTGCACGAAGGACATTAGATATTGCAAAAAAGCAATTTTTCCTCAGGAGTTGTAAAGCTTTTACTCCCAACGGAAATGATTATAAGCACTGCATGTACAGGCATTTGAAATTTTGCACGGCACCCTGCATAGGCAATGTGACTACAGAAGAGTATAAACTTCAGGTGAAATCAGCCTGCGAGTTCATGGATGGGCAAATTGAAAGCATTCGGGAGCAGCTCAAACATGAAATGGAGTTGGCTTCTAAAGGTTTGAATTTTGAAAAGGCCGCACAGCTTCGTGACGCCATCGCAAGCCTTGAAGTCAGTACACAAAAGCAACGTAATTTTGATCGAGTTCCCTATAGTTTGCCCCTGGCGATTCATCCAGAGGAAGACATGGAGCAATTGGGAAGGATATTAGGGCTTTCAACCCCTCCAATTCGGATTGAAGGATACGACATATCCAATATCAGCGGTTCTTTTTCCGTGGGCAGCCTTGTAAGCTTTTACAAGGGGAAACCCGATCCCTCGGGTTATAGAAGGTTTCGAATCAAGAGTGTAACACAGCAAGACGATTTTGCCTGTATGGCTGAAGTTATAGAACGCCGGTACACAAGATTAAAGAGGGAATCAAGTTGTGAAAAACAAGAATCTTCTTTCCCCCAACTTATCGTGATCGATGGCGGGCTGGGGCAGGTGAATGCAGCATACGGGGTGCTTAAACAATTAGGCTTAGGAGAAATTCCCATTATTGGACTGGCCAAAAAATTAGAGGAAATTTATAGGCCGGGAGAATCCTCTCCCTTGGTTTTAGACCACTCTCTCGGGGCTCTTAAGCTTTTGCAGCGCATTCGGGATGAATCGCATCGGTTCGCTAACAATTACAATGCACAGCTTCGCCTGCGCAAAATTCAAGAGAGTATTTTGGATGAACTCCCGGGTATTGGCGAACACCGTAAAGCTGACCTTCTGAAACGGTTTGGTTCCGTTCATCGTCTGAGAAGAGCCACTGTTGAGGAAATTGCTGAAGTCCCTCGCTTTGGAATGCAGTTGGCAACGAAGCTAGTCGATTTTCTGAAAGCACGATCAGAAACTGACGTTCAAAAAGTTGGAGAAACCAACGATCCCACTGCTAAAAATTAATGCACGATACGAGATTTTGGTTCCTCTCGTGTTCTGGATGTTATAAGCCTTCCGGCATCACGCAATAATACTGGCTTCTAGCGCTTGTTACTTCTACTTCATAGGTTCCGTCCGCGGCATCTTCAACGGGACTCCAATTTTCCATATCTGAGCTCACATAGAGTTTTCCGGAAAAAGTCAGGACTAAAATATTTCCATCATGAGCCCAGGATATTTCGGGTAATTCATAAGCCAACGGTTGATTAGGGTTTGGGGCTTTACTGCTCCAATTGGCAGGGTCATCAGCATAGGTGAGGATATCTCTTCTGCGGAGAGCCTCCCCCTTCCCATCTGCCTTGCCGGGCCACGGAGAAGAATCAAAATATGTTAATGTGTCCACGATTATTCCAACGGGCCCCGACTGCTCGGAGAGAAGAGCCGGCCGCACAAGGCGGAGTGTTTCTCCGGAGTTGCTGAGCTTTCCGGTATAGGGGCCGACGATGGAAACACGCTCATCCCATTGGTTAATGCCATAGTTAGCCATGAAGCCCGTCAATGCAGTGGAATCTGTTGTGGGGTTAAAGCTGACGACCAGAACTGCACCGCGAGGTGGAATGACGTGGTCTTTCCCGAATTGGAAAGAAATGCCTTCAGAGAAATACCAGCCAGCAGCTGTTTCTGTATTGTACAAAGGAATTGCCTTGGGGCTCATATTCACCAACTTCACATATTCATCACGAGTGTCGATATCGGTTTCCGTAGGCGGGTGGTACATAATTTCTTCAAACACCACAGAGTGGATAAGAGGTCCTGAATTGGGATATCCTAAGGTATTTTGACTTTGTGGGACAAAGTGTTCTTCACCGGTGGATGTCGTCAGCCTGCCAAAAGAGATGCCTGTTTCCTGTGGCCCAAAAAGAAATCCGTTAATATAGCCTGTGAGCCCGCCTTTATTGTCTGCACTAAAGAGCCAGACTTCTCCTCCTTTCGAATTAAACTCAAGAATGCCATCAACGAGGAAAAATCCCTGAGGTTCAATGATTGTATTGGGTGGAAACTGGTATTTTTTGGGATTCCCGTATTCGTTAGTGAGATACCATCCGGAGATATCCGAAGGAGACTCTTCTGAATTGAAAAGTTCAATGACACCGCCTTCCTCGCTATCCCAATGGGGCAACACTTCGTTAACCTTTACTTTAGGGGATTCAGCGGACGGGGTATCCTCTCGCCCTGGCGCTCCATAAATTGCATGAGAACATCGCCATTGTGAGGACTTGTTCCAAGTGGTCCAGTCTGCCTGGTCATTCACGCAAATGAGAGAATATCCTTCTCCGTCAGTTGCAGGCTGCCAGGAATCTTTATATTCAAACTCAAGAATGACTTCGTTGTTTGCATCGACAAGGCGAATTATTTCTCCTGAATTATTTAGCGACCCTTCATAAGGCCCTACCACATTTTGGATGTCTCCATACCTGGATCTGAAAGCAGTCGGGTTTTTAGCCACAATGACGCGACTCTGAGGCATCAGCCTCAGATCTTCAGTAAACGTGTAATAGATTCCATTTGTGAAAGCTGCTCCCTTGATGTTGAAGATAGAATTTTGACTGACGTTTTTGAGTTCTATGTACTCCAAGTCATCGCCAATAGGATAGTCAGGTAACAAGGGAAGGGGGTTATACATTATTTCCGTAACGCGCAGGTGGTTTAGCATTGGAGAGGGGTTACCTTGATACTCCTCGCTGAAAACAATATTTCCGGCAGAGTCCTGGAGTGAAACAACCCCACCGCGGGCGGTGAGTTCTCCTTCCCATGGGCCTGTAATGAAAAGATTTGATCCGGACGTGGGTGCTTGGGTCCGCGAACGAAAACCTGATTGAGAAGCAGTCACATAGATGCTTTTTCCGGATGGAATAACGGTCCCTCCCTGAAAAGTAAAGGAGACCGGGCTTATAATTTCCCAGCCGGAAATATCCATCGCATAAGGATTCTCATTGGTAAGGCAGATATACTTGTGAGCCGGATTTTTTGAATATGCCATAAAATCCAAGCTGTGCAGCTTGACTCCTGCATTTAACGGTGTGGCATCAGGGACCTTTGTACCATTAAGCTGAGCTGCAATTGAGGTCATCCAGTTAGCTCGGCCGCTAACATAGGTATCAATGGTTCTCTGGCATTCCTGCCGCATTGTGCGATAGGGGCCCCATGAAGACCAGGCGGCACTATCCAGAGCAGCATCGGTATATTGACCTGCCCCGGGATCCATAATTTCAAGGTACCTGTTAATTGAATCTGCCACGGGGCTTTGTTCCGCAGTCATTTGATCATTCTGCAGATGAGTATCCACCAGAGTTCTTAGACGGGCGAGATACATGATGCGAAAATCCGGATGGTTGAAAAAGAGATTATAAAGAGGATTTGCACTCTTGCTCTGTTGTGAAGAATTATAAAAATTGAGAACGTTATTGGTAAAAAGGGTGTCTACAAAATAGCCTCCATTGTCTATCCAATTTCGTCCCCAGCTCAAATCAACGTCCCAAGGTAAGATAGACCATTCTCCCGTGTTGTTGCAGTCCTGGTAGAGATAAAAGTTCTTGTGTCCGTGATCCTGGCTGCTGATCAGAGCCAGTGTGGCAAAATAGCTGACCGTTTGAGGTATGTTAATGTTGTCATAAGCATAGGTGACCCGGGTGGAAAGCGGGTTATATTCGCTCAGTGCATTGATGAAAGTTTGGTAGGCTTGTCGGTCTTGGGATTCAGTTGCGGCCGATCGTGTCTTTTTCTCAGCAGAGTAGGCCGATGAAATGTTGTCGTAAACTTTAAGCAAGAGTCCTTCCGGATCCCAGCCTACGCGTTCGAGCCAACCTTCATTTCCGTTTTCCAGCATTTCAGCCACGGAATAGAAGACTCCATTCCTTTGAATCCTGATGGGGAAACACCAATGCCCCAGAGAACCTCCTTTGGCAATATATTCATATGCCAGGGAGTTGTGAATTTTGGTCTTATCAGCGTAGTTGGACATCAGGTTGATTTTTCCTACTCGAGCTGTATTAGTTCCGTACATGAACCGGTGGTCGTTGTTAAATTCCAACTTATAAGGTTTTTTAGTGAAGCCCGATGTGCTCTGGCCGCGCCGTCTGATTAAGATATTATCGTAAAATTCTCCATTGTAAAAAGCAGAGATTCGAGTATTAGAGCCACTGTTCATGGCTGAAGTGTTTTGAACAAAGAGGTGCAACACTGGAAGAAGGCTGGAGTCAACGGATGTATCACGAACCATAGTCCCAAAATATTCTTCAGAATCAAAAGTGCTGTAGTAAAGGGGCCAACGGGACTCCCGTTCCTGGACATCGATTGCTGTGACGTACCAGCGTATCATCTGCCCAGGTTGAGCTGAGAGGGGCGGGATTGTAGCCCCGTAAATTCCATCATGATAAGTACCATCTCCATGCTCGCCGTCATCAAACATATCTATCGTTTTGGCCGCCCCAAACATGGTTCTCCAGGTGAGTTTGACAGAGGCGACATCCGCTTGGGTTTTGAGAACTTTGGCCCTGATGGTGATAGGGTCTCCCGCTTCCGGCTGTGTTGGAAGAGCCGGTGTACTGACGAGATCGCTGATAATAGGGCCCATATCTCTCGCGCCTTGTCCATTCGGTTTTCCTGGTGTAGGAGTCAGAAAATAACGCCACTCACTGGTCGATTCTCCCATATGTAAAGTTTCCATTTCGACATAACAAAGAAAATCAGGAGCGTCGACTTCGGAGTTGAGAGCTTGAATTGCCAATATGTTGGGAGCTTGGGTAAAAAGAAAATCTTTAAAAGGGGTTAAGTCGTACTCGATAGCCGTGGCACCCAATTTAGAAGGCCGCTCGGAGAGCGCTTGAGAATTCCAAAAAAGCGCCTCGGGTGTGTTTTCCCGCAATATTTCATGGCCGTTCAGCCAGGCAACAAATCCATCCACGTATTTGATTTTAAGGGTGATTCTTTCCAGATCACTCCCGTTGGGGGACTGGAAAGGGTACCGGATATAAACAGAGGAATTTACGTTGCGCACTTCTTCTCGAACATCGGTGGCTATAGAGTTATTGAAATAATAAGTTGTGTCTCCATTTTCTGTCTGGCCCAGAGCTAATTGATAAAGCTCTCTGGATTCTTTTTCCGTCATGGCACGGTCCAAATAAAAAACTTCATCGATTTTGCCACTAAAATAATCACCGCTGCTTGGAGCTCCATAGCCAATCCTTTGCCTTTGGCTCGGGTTAGGAACAAAACTGCCCATGGTTCGCGAGGCAATTTCAACGCCGTTAACATAAAGCCGCGCAGTGTTCCCATCAAAAGTGCCCATGACCAAGGACCACTTATCATATTCAACCAGGCTGCCTGTGACGTACACTTGTGAAGATGATGTTTCTGCCAAAACAAAGCACCAGCGCCCCTCTTCATCTATCATCAAGATGTAACCATTATACGGATTATAATTGCGGCTTGAAAATATGGGAGATAATCCAATTTTTTCGGCAGGATTAACCCAGGCACAAATTGTAAATTCATTCCCATTGAGAGAGGAATTGTGGGATAATTGTATGCGGCTGTTAATTCCATTGAAAGAAGCCGCCTGATTTTCTGAAGAAAAACCGGGGAAAAAATCTGAAGGTCGCGGTCCTTCAATCTGGTTTACCTCGCTCAGATCAGCAGATAAGGTATTTCCAAGGCTGCCTGAATTTTCCGAAAGTGAATCCATTTTCCACCAAATAAGCGGATTAAGCGAAGAAACATAACTATTAACATCTCGCTCATTTACAGCGGCGTTGTATAGATTCAGCACACCCGAAGAGCTTAGCGCTTTGGTATAGAAGAGCACTTCATCAATATCCCCATCAAATTCCCCGCCACTGGCATCAAACGTCCTGGCACCAATGGTAAAAGGAAAATCGGAATATCCATAGTTGGAGACTCCACTCCAAGATAAATTGACTGGCTCCCCATTAACATAAATGCAGGCATACTCTCCATCTCCCGTGACTGCAATATGGTACCAATTTCCAACCTCAAAGTTTACCGCTGCATTGATGCTAACACCGCCAGAGGACCAAAAATGTAGGGTGCCCCAGCTTACAATCCCAAATTCAATGGCATCATTTTGTCCAAAAAGGCCAGCTCTATTGGCCCACGTAGAGTGAGGGCGTATCCAGCCGGCAAGTGTAAAAGCGCTCAAATCATTGAGGAGGGGGACCCCGCTTGACGCGTGAGCATCCAGTGGGCCAAATTGCGCGGCCAAATTATCATCTTCAAACCCCGGGAATTTTTCGCCACGCACGCCTTCGCTGCCAAGCGACATTTCCCCTTCAACGGTAAGGTTAAAACTGGAGCCGGCTGTTCCGCTGTTGGCAAAGTGATAACCTTCGGTTTCGTTAAAACGCCAGTATCCCTCTGGGCTCCCGAGTAAGGCCGCTTCCACCGCGGGAGAGCTGGACTGGACAGTGCCTGTTTCATAGCCGATTCCATTTAACCCGTCTTTAAATTTTGCAGACTGTTCGGGGAAGAGTTCTGAGAATTCCGGAGCCATCCATTGGCTGTCCATTTCCTCTTCAGATTGTAGGGGAACATAATATTGAAGCGGTGATTTACTTTTGATGGGGGTGTCACCAGACGCCACGGAGGATTCACCATAGGAAACGTCAGGATACTGTGGAGGATAACTTGGAGAGAATTCGCTTCGTTTGATTCCATCAACACTCGTAAGAGCTAAATATTCCCCCTCGGCTGCGAGCCTGAAGTTAGTATGAAGTTCCGAAGCAGGGTTACTTCGATTTTTCCCTGAGGCAAAGACTATGATGCGGGCTCCTGCGCCGATCTGAACGTCCGGGAATGTCCACTCAAAAAGATTGTTTTCTGAATCCGAAAGCCCCCATCCGTTGAGAGAAACACTTTCTTTGTCGCTGTTATAAATTTCGATCCAGTCACTGTACTCTCTGTCTTCATCAATCAGAGTGCGCGAGTTGGAGGCCATAAACTCAGAGATATAGACCTCTCCGTGAGACCTAAAGTTTGACAAGCACCCTAATATAAATAAAATTGCTACAAGAAACGTGCACTTTTTATATGAAAAAATACGCATCGCAAAGTACAGTAGCACTTTGCATACCAAAATGCAAGATTTGCCAAAGGGCAAAAAGAAAATATAAATTCCCAAATACTATCGGTCGCACTCGCCCATAACTATATCCAACGAACCGATCACGGCCGGCACATCAGCGAGCATCGCGCCTTTGAGCATGAGAGGCATAACGCTGATACTGACAAAGGAAGGAGGGCGGATCTTAAGACGGTAGGGCGAGCCTCCACCCTTGCTATAGATATAGAATCCGAGTTCACCCTTGGGATTTTCAGCGCCGAAATAAACTTCCCCAGCCGGAGCGTTAATACCTTCAGTGGCGAGCATGAAATGATGGATCAGGTCTTCCATCTGCGTCAAAACACGTTTTTTAGCTGGTAGTATGATTTTGGGGTCATCAATGTTGATGGGGCCCGAAGGGATCATTTTTACACACTGGCGTAAGATATTTACGCTTTCGCGCATCTCAAGAATTCTCAGGATATAGCGATCATAGCAGTCTCCTTTGACACCCACGGGAATGTCAAAGTTCAGCCGATCATAAACCAAATAGGAGTTATCTCGTCGCAAATCAAAATCCATGCCGCTGGCGCGCAGATTAACTCCGGTCAGCCCCCAGGAAATAGCCTGGCTTTTTGTAATGACTCCAATTCCTTCTGTTCTATCCAGAAAAATACGGTTACGGGTTAAGAAAGATTCCAAATCATCAATGGCTTTCAGCACCTCATCACAGAATTTGCTCACTTCCCCAAGCCAGCCGTCAGGCAAATCCCGGGTTAGCCCTCCAATTCGTGTGTAAGAGGTGGTAAACCTGGCTCCTGAAAGTGATTCACAAAGATTAAATACTTTTTCCCTTTCGTTATAAGCAAGCAGAAAAACCGTCAATGCGCCCAAATCCATTCCAAAACAACCAATCCCCACCAAATGTGAAGAGATGCGAGCCAATTCGCAGCATATCACGCGAATAAACTGGCAGCGTTCGGGAATCTGATCCGTAATTCCTAGGAGTTTTTCTACGGCCATCACATAGGCTACGTTATTGCATAAGGGAGCCAGGTAATCTAAACGGTCCGTATAGGGAATAAATTGATGCCATGTTTTGTTTTCGGCTATTTTTTCATCCCCCCTGTGCAAATAACCAATATCGGGTGTAATGCGGTGGAAGATTTCGCCGTCCAGTTCTGCCTTGAATCTTAGCACTCCGTGCATTGAGGGGTGTGAAGGTCCCATACTGAGCGTCATTACATCCCCGAGGCTTTCATCAATTACACTGGAGGGCTGTGCGCTTCTGGATGCCATCTCTTCAAATTCAAAATTTTTGATTTCCGCCATAATCGTTTGTTTTCTCTGTAGAAATTAAAATTTGTTTTCGGGTGTTCTGGACCTGGGTTCCCTATCTTCATCATCCAGTAGACCTGGCTGAGTTACAAAAGGACCGCCCTCCATTGGAGCCGGACGAGTAAAAAGAACTCCGCATTCAGATGTTTTCCCTTCCAGCGGAAAATCCTTTCTAAGAGGGTGAAAAGGGTACCCATCCCACATCAGAATTCTGCGAAGATCTGGATGGTTTTCAAACTGAATGCCCATGAGGTCATAAATTTCTCTCTCTTGCCAATTGGCGGAAGCCCAAAGATCACTAAGTGAAGATATCTTGCCGGGAACTTCAGCTATGGAAGTTTTGAGCCGTAACTGAACACGGTGGTAATAGCTGTATAGCTCATAGACCAGGGTAAAGCGTAGTGGCTTATCAGGCTCATCAATACTGGTGGCTTCTTTGAGGAAATCAAAATCGAGCTGATCTCTCAAATATTCAGCCACCTCATGAAGACGATTAGAATCCAAGAGGGTACAAGTACATTCACCGCGAAATTCCACAGGTTCTGCAATAATGTCCGGAAAATGTGCTTTCAGCCGCAGGGCCAAATCTTTAACGGTTTTTTTCACAACTTTTCGCTTTATTGATTATTAGGCTTTGAACTGTTTCCTCAGTACAGGTTCTTGCATCACATCGTGCTGCAGTTTGATGAGCGCATCCAGCAGAGCTTCGGGCCTTGGTGGGCATCCGGCTAAATAAAGATTTACCGGAATAATTTGATCTACTCCCTGGAGGACTGAATAGCTGCGGAACATCCCGCCGGAGGAAGCACAGGCGCCCATAGCGATAACCCACTTGGGCTCTGCCATTTGATCGTAAATCCGCTTGACTACCTGCGCCTGCTTGTATGTTACGGTTCCGGCTACAATCATCACATCTGATTGACGGGGGGAAAAACGCATAACCTCAGCGCCAAAGCGCGATATATCATATCGACTGGCACCAGTGCCCATCAGTTCAATAGCGCAACAGGCTAAGCCCATAGGCATAGGCCATAGCGAATATTTCCTAAACCAGTTTATTAAGGCTTCCAGCGTGGTTATCACCACGTTGCCTTCAGTTTTGCCATCGTATCCTAAAAACTTTGTAACGTTCATTGCTCTTCCGCTTCCAGACCCGGTATTCTAAAGCTCCCGGAATTTTCTGGCAAGCACGGTTTCCAAAAAAGAAATTTTCACTGCACTCGCCATATTAATTGCGAATGAGGTTTCAGTGCATATCCCTTTTCTCCACTATGGGTTAGATGAGGTCAAGTTCGATATTCAGGGGATAACCTTGAAGCCTTCTCCCTTTTTGAGACTGCATGCGAAAGCAGCAAAAAGCCGGGGAATAGCTTCCAAATCTGCCATATGGATCATTTCCACCGGTGAGTGCATGTAGCGGTTGGGAATGCTTACCAACGCACTGGGAATTCCTCCACGGGCCGTAAAAATGGCGTCAGTATCTGTTCCGGTGCTTCGCGAAGAGGCTTCATACTGGACCGGTATTTTTTCGTTTTTAGCAATTTGATCCAACCGCTCAAAAATTAAAGGGTGGTTACACGTGCCTCGAGTTAGAGTTGGTCCCTTACCCAATCTGATTTCGCCGTGTGTAGTATGCTTTACTTCTGGATAATCAGTTGCATGGGTCACATCTACGACCAGGGCAATGTCAGGTTTTACGGAGTAAGCGATCTGCATGGCTCCTCTGCTGCCAATCTCTTCCATCACTGTCGAAGTGGCAATTACTTCTGGATTACACTTCTTTTCGGATTTACTCAGCAGACGTAAAGTCTCTGCTGCAATCCAGGAGCCTGCGCGGTTATCAAATGCTCTGGCGACCATTATTTCATCTGTCAGTTGGGCGAAACAGCCTTCTAGAGTAATCGGGTCCCCAATGCGGACTCGACTTAGTGCCTCCTTTTTGCTGGATGCTCCGATATCGATAAAGATATCCTGCAGCTTTGGAGGTTTTGCTTCAGCGCTTTTATCTACCAGATGAGGGGGGAGAGAACCAATTACGCCCTTGATGGGGCCAGTGGCTGTATGAATGTTTACTCGCTGCGCTTTTAGAATTCCGGGAGATACTCCACCAATACTTCGAAAGTACAAATACCCCTCAGCTGAAATGTAATTGACGATCAGGCCAATTTCGTCACCATGCCCGGCTATCATAAGCCGTGGGCTCCCGCCTTTGTTGAAAGTAGCCGTTGCATTGCCATAAGCGTCTGTTTCAACTATGTCGGCGAATTGCTTTACGTAATCCAACCAAAGTCGCTGCCCCTTAGCTTCAAAACCGGCGGGGGTGGGAGTATTGACCAATGTTTCTAAAAACTTCAGAGACTCTTTTCTCATCGGTCTTTATCTTAAGGATTTGCTCTGGCTTTGAGAAGAAAATTATAGTCTCTCCAGGTTAATATTATTATATTTATTCATTCATGCTAATTGCATGTCAGAATATTTTGTTATCTCAACATAGACCTGCATTGAACCCTTGACCTATAGTGGAGCAGCAATTAAAGTAGATTCCGTTGGTCTTTTGTGGCTTATGGCAATCATCATACAAGCATCTTTTAGTGTCGCGCGGTCGGAGTCCTGTGTTGTAATCAAAATCTCAGGAAGAGCCAATTCTAATTCTTCTGAGAATTTCAAGCGTTTGTTGATAGATGAATGGAAAAAAGGGGTGCGGCAATTTGTTCTCGATCTATCTGAATGCACCATTATGGACAGCACTTTCCTTGGAACAATGGTTCATTTCGTCGAATGTCCTCAGAGAGAGTCGAAGCCGGAAAGTGTTTCGGTTGCTTTGTTTGAACCTATACCGTGTGTTATAGATTTGCTCGAAGATTTAGGAGCATCATCGCTGTTCACTGTTCTGGATGCACACGACACAGCCAATCTCAAGTTTTCAGATATTCGGCCAGAGTCTGTTGCGGATAAACGCACTCTCTTGGAAAACTCTATTTTGGCCCATCAAACCTTGTTGAAATTGATTACTGATCCAGAAAAAAAAGACTCCATTCAGGGCTTAATAGAGTTGATGGAAACAGAGCTCCAAAGCCTTAAACCTAATTCTTAATTACTCATAACATCCTGTCTTTAATTACCAATGTCTCGTATTCACATTTGGACTTCTGATCGAGGCATTCTCGATTTGGGATATCTTGATTACTCTTGTAACTGGGGTACTCATATTGCACTGCTCTACGATCAAGATAGCGAACTCCTTGATTTTTTGTTGGGTGTATTACATGCCGGTGTAATTACAAAAGATCGTATTTGTTGTTTGCTTCCCGCTTCTATTGAGCGACCGCTCCTAGATGCTTACGCAGAAAAATATCCGGATAATCTGGCTTCTTTGAAAGAACCTGATTTTCTCCAGCTTTCTCAAGATGAGCACACCTCTTCTTTCTTTAACTCCAATGATCTTTTAGCAATGAGCGACCTCATTGACTCACTGTACTATGAGAGCCAAATTGATACACCCAGGGCTGTTCGCTTTATATTAGATATTCAGCAGGTGCTCAAAGGGGCTCTTACTCCAAGAGAGCTAGCTGAAATTATTTTTCGTATCAACCTGGCTGTTTGCTCCAAAGATTGGCTGCAGATATCTCTCTATGATTTAAGGTTGATTCCGGCTACACATTTGATGAGCGCATTGGAACAGAACCGCTTCGTTTTTCGGAAAAAGAAATTGGTGTTAAATAGCCTTTATTGCTTATAGAAGAAGCCACGATTCCTAAATGAAAACGAACATTTTGAGAGCAGAAGCTGGACCAATAACCCAGACTCAAATACTCAACTGGTTGTCAGAGCAAACGAAGGGATGGGACATTGCTAACCGAAAAATTTTGTTGGTCGTCCCAGATCAGACTCGAACAGCTCCATTAGGATTGTTATTCAAAGCGTTTTGTGAACTTTGGCTGAATTCTGCAGCTCAGCTTGATGTAATGATAGCATTGGGGACCCATCCGGCCATGTCAGAAAAAGCTATTCTTCAGAGGCTGGAGATAAGTCAGGAGGAGCGCCTCGCCTCTTATGGGAAGGTTTGTTTTTATAACCATGTTTGGGATAATCCTGCAGAATTAAAGACAGTAGGACACCTGACAAGCGACATGGTTTCAGAAATAACTGATGGGCTTTTTTCCTTGAATGTTGAGGTAACCATCAATCGCAAAATCTTTGATTACGATCAGTTGGTGATTATGGGGCCGGTTTACCCCCATGAAGTAGTAGGGTTTTCCGGAGGGAATAAGTATTTATTTCCCGGAATATCAGGTCCGGAAATCATTAATTTTTTTCATTGGCTGGGTGCCATTGTTACCAGTCCGGCTATTATTGGGAAAGCATATACTCCGGTACGGGCAGTCGTGGATCGTGCGGCAGGTTTAGTTCAGATGCCAAAACGGTGCCTGTGTATGGTGACCAATCACGAAGGGGGATTGGCTGCGTTATCGGCGGGGACACCCGAAGAAGCTTGGAAAGCAGCCTGGCCTATTGCTGAAAGTATGCATGTTTGTTTTAAACCAAAACTTTTCCATACCATTCTTTCGTGTGCGCCTGAGATGTATGATGATCTTTGGGTTGCCGGTAAATGCATGTATAAGTTGGAGCCGGTCTTGGCCGACGGAGGCGAGCTCATTATCTATGCACCCCATTTATCCAAGATATCCGAAGTCCACGGAAAGAAAATACTCCAAACAGGCTACCACTGCCGTGACTTTTTCCTGAAGCAGTGGGAAAACTACAAAAACATCCCGTGGGGAGTCCTGGCACACTGCACCCACGTTTTCGGAGGAGGAATGTACGATCCGAAAACAGGTATAGAGACTCCCAGATCGCGAGTTACCCTTGCTACACGACTACCTGAATCAGTCTGTAAAAAGTTGAATTTAGGCTTTAGAAATCCAGCCTCTCTTCATTTAAAAGAATATATGGACCGTGAGTCCGAAGGTACGCTCTTTGTTCCTCGTGCCGGGGAGATGCTTTTCCGGCTTAAGTAGGCTTTTTATCTAAGCTTTATCCATTCATCCTTTCCACAAAACCTGAGGCGGCTGTTTACTCTTCATTTTTTAAAAATACAAAAAAAGAAGTTGCGGCCTCTGAAAATACAATTATCCTAGGTCGAGCGCGTATGAGTGTAGGAAAACGCATAGAATCTTTTCGGCAAAGAAAAGAAATGTCTGTTGATGAATTGGCCAAGGTTGCCGGAGTCAAAACTCAGGTTCTCGAAGCTATTGAGCGGGAGGATGTATTTCCAGCTATTGGGGTGTTAATCAAATTAGCCAGGGCTTTAGGCCAAAGGTTGGGGTCTTTCATGGATGATCAGTTTAAAGAAGATCCCTTGGTTGTCCTGAAAGCAGAGAGGGACCGTAGGCGTCAGAGTATTGGCTCTAATGCTAATCCCTATGAATATTATTCATTGGGACAAGGAAAACCGGATCGCCATATGGAGCCCTTTTATGTAATTATCGGGTCCAATGAGATGCCGCTTTCTTCCCATGAGGGTGAAGAGTTTATTTATGTGATTAAGGGCAGGCTTGAATTACGTTGTGGCAATAAGGTTCAGGTGCTGGAGGAAGGAGACTCAGTTTATTATAATTCTCTTTTGCCACACGTACTAAAGTCAATTGGCCCTGATTCAGCGGAGATCGTAGCTACCGTTTTTACTCCATTTTAGAAATCAGCAAGATGTCATTAAAAGAGAATGAAATGTATGATGGCGTTCCGATAACGCGCCCTTGGACGCTAGGGAGGATTTTACGTAACAATTTAGAGCGCTGCCCCAATAATCCAGCAGTGATGTATCCTGACCGGCAAATGAGCTGGACCTGGGTCGAATTTTCAGAGCGTGTTGATCGTTTGGCTAAAGGGTTGCTGGCACTTGGTGTTAAAAAGAATGAGAAGGTAGCTGTCTGGGCAACAAACGTGCCGGACTGGGTTACCTTGATGTTTGCGACGGCCAGGATAGGGGCAATTTTGCTAACGATCAACACGAACTATAGGGACAGTGAATTAGACTATGTACTGAAGCAGTCTGATTGCGAAAATCTTTTTTTAATTGATGGGTTCCGGGATGTAGATTATGTGGAAATGGTTTACAGATTAGTCCCAGAGCTAAAAGAATGCCCTCGCGGAGGTTTAAAATCTTCCAGATATCCCTTTCTTAAACGTGTCTTTTTCCTGGGAGCAGAGAAACATCGCGGGATGTATTCCATCAACGAGTTGCAATCTATTGGAGTGCTGGTTTCTGATGAAGAATATCAGGAGAGAGAAAGCCAGGTTTCATGCCATGATGTTGTCAATATGCAATACACCTCAGGAACTACCGGCTTTCCTAAAGGAGTACAACTGACACATTTTAATATCGGCAATAACGGCTTTTGGATTGGTCACAATCAGAACTTGAGCCCGGTAGATCGTGTTTGTCTTCCTGTGCCTCTTTTCCACTGTTTCGGATGTGTTTTGGGGGTAATGGCATGTGTGAACCATGGCGCAACAATGGTGTTTGTAGAAAAGTTTGACCCGGTTACAGTCATGATGTCCATTGAAGCGGCAAGGTGTACTGCTGTATATGGCGTTCCTACAATGTTTATAGCTATGCTGGATCATCCGCTTTTCCGCAAATTTGATTTTTCAAGTTTACGAACAGGAATTATGGCTGGCTCACCGTGCCCGATCAAAACCATGCATGAAGTTGTGGAAAGGATGAATATGCGTGAAGTGACTATTTGCTATGGTTTGACAGAGGCTTCTCCAGTAACACTCCAAACCCGATATGATGAGACGGACTTAAAGAGAAAATGCTCAACAGTGGGTAAGGCCATGCCGGGGATGGAGGTTGTCGTTATTAATCCGGAAACGGGAAAAATATGTCCACCCAATCAACCAGGGGAAATATGTTCCCGTGGGTATAATACAATGAAGGGCTATTACAAAATGGCTGAAGAGACTTCCAAAGTAATTGATTCTGAAGGCTGGCTGCACTCGGGGGATATCGGAGTTATGGATGAAGAGGGATATTATTCCATTACAGGCCGCCTTAAAGATATGATCATCCGCGGAGGGGAAAATATATACCCAAAAGAGTTGGAGGACTTCATACACCACATTGAAGGAATACAGGATGTTCAAGTTATAGGAGTTCCCAGTAGAAAATATGGAGAACAGCCTGGTGCTTTCATTATATTAAGGTCCGGAGTTAATATAAAGGAAGAGGACATTGTTGATTATTGCCGGGGCAAAATCGCTTGGTGCAAAATTCCAAAGTACATTGCTTTTGTGAAAGAATACCCGTTAACCGCCAGTGGTAAGGTGATGAAGTTCAAACTTCGAGAAGAAGCAAAGAGGCTTTGGCCTGATGCTTGACCTAAAATTGGGCTGGAGTGAGCTTTTTAACTAGAAGCGATTCTGCAGAAGCGAGCCGTTCATGAAGGTGTAGATAAACCTGATCTCGCTTTTCCTGATAGGGTAGTGGATTGGAAATGAGCCGGTCGGTCTCTGATCGGATGTGTTCAAAGTTGCAGTTGTAAACATCTCCTGCGCTTTTTAACCCAAATTGCCCTAAGAAATTATCTATTTTGCTGCCTCTTGAAATGCCGATGATGGGGGTTCTGACATTGGCGGAAAGTATTAAAAGGTGCAATCTGCTCGAGATCACAACGGAGCAGAGAGATGCTACTGTCAGCACCTGCTGCGGTTCCTCACACCCAACTACTAGGAAACATTTCTTTTTGTTTTTCATTTTCCCGCGGAGTTTATCCATCAGCTCATAGTCTGTCTTGGGATTCATGGGGATGAAGAACATGCGGCGTGAAGGTGATGAGACAATTGAATCCAGTGCTTCTATTAAAGAATCTGTGTTTTGAATACTTCTCTGGGAGGAAATGCAAACGCCAATTTTTTCATAATTTCCTGACAACACCTCCAGAAGCTCTCGGGGAAGATGACCAATGGATGCCTGATTAGGTCGGTCAAAGACAATAGCTGAATCTGCACCTACAGTTACGAGAAGTGCAGAGGAGCAATTCAACAGTGATTTGCGTGATTCTGGGTCTCGGCACACAAGCAGATCAGATCCAGATAAAATTCTGGCAATTCGTTTTTGTATGTTTCTAATAATAAACTTCTCAATTAGAGTTGGAACATCAATGAAGTTGGCCGAGACTCTTTTGAGTAATTTGCTGATGAATAACTTTTTGCCGGCAAGTTTAAAAAGAGCTGGGTTGAAGGTGGAGTCCATACCAACACCCCAAACAACTGTTTTTAGGCCCTGGCGTTGAGCCATACAAAGTATTTTGGTGGCTAAGGCAGGATAGTCCGATAAACCAGTAGCACCTGCCCATATGAAGGTGTCGTGATTTTTTAAAGAGTTTGGAAGGTTTGATAAAGGATGTTCCTGTTTAAAACCATACAAAGGGACACCGTTAACACCCAGCAATGAAGCTGTTTTTTTGGGTTCTCCGGTGCTCACAGTGATCTCAGTGTTATTAAAATTGCGGCGTAAAATACTGATTACTCCGGCCAGAATAGCCTCATCACCAATATTATCACAACCAAACGGAACCCCGCCCAGGAAAAAACGCATAGTATTACCTTCCAAGCATCACAGTTGGGAGAACGAAAATAGCCTTCACCAGACAACTGAATCACTAGCACAAAGCCTAATTTATGGCAAGAGAATTATTGACTGTGTCGTGTAGTTAGCAAAAGTGGAAAAGATTGTAGTTAGCAAAAGTGGAAAGG